>CAYZYS010000058.1:0-13458 GCA_964482605.1 uncultured Bacteroides sp. | reverse complement strand
TATTACTACAGAGATAAGGATAGCAAAGAGATTGATGTGGTTTTGGAGCGTGACGGGCAATTAAATCCGCTGGAAATCAAAAAGACTTCCAATCCGGGCACGGAGCTCACAAAGGTATTTTCGCTTCTGGATAAAGCCTCCGTACCCCGTGGGAAAGGCGCAATCATTTGCATGAAGCCCTCTGTTGGTGCAATCGACAGGGACAATTACATTATTCCCATCTGGGCGATTTAGGCATGATTTATTTTATGCTGCTGTTCCTGGCAAAGGTGTTGGACAATGCTTATCCGGCGCAACCGCTGCATACTTGCAGGTGCTGGGTTAATACTTGAAATTGCACAGCTCTTATGGTAGGATGAAAGAAAATCGAAAATACGTTCCCTTATAACCTGAAAGGTTGGTGTTGTCGTGAAAGGTAAATTTAAGATAACCTTCAATGCCCCGGTCACGCTGGGCATTGTTGGCATAAGCTTTGTGGCGACGTTGCTTAATTATGTCACGGGCGGTGTGGTGGGGCGGCTTTTGTTCATGACGTACCATTCATCCATTTTGTCACCCATGACATGGGTGCGTGCATTTACACATATATTCGGGCATGCCGGCTGGAGCCACCTGATTGGCAACATGAGCTATATATTGCTGCTGGGGCCAATGCTGGAGGAGAAATATTCCTCAAGAACGCTTGCGGAGGTTGTGGCGGTTACGGCATTTGCCACAAGCCTTGTGAACTACGTCCTGTTTCCCCATGTGGCGCTTTGCGGGGCGAGTGGCGTGGTTTTTGCGTTCATACTTCTTTCGTCCTTCACAAGCTTCAGGGAGGGTGAGATTCCGCTGACATTTATACTTGTTGCGGTGTTCTTCATGGGGCAGCAGATATATGAGGGACTGGCGGTTCAGGACAACATTTCCAACACGGCGCACATTGTGGGCGGCATTGTGGGCGGGCTGCTTGGTTACGTCCTCAATAAGAAGACGGGGACGTGATTGGCATGGACATGAAAAATGCTTACAGAACGGAATATATTCTGGATTATCTTCTGCCGTACCTGCTGGTGGTTGTCCTGATGTCGGCTGTCTACAGTGTATACCGTGTTCCCGTGTATTCGCCGTGGAACCTTGCTTCTGCCGTGCTAGCGGCAGCCCTGTTCCTGCTGTGCCATTTTGTGGAGCGCCACAGGTACATGGGCGGGGCGCTGGTGACGCTTGTGGCGCTTGGTGCAATCGTGCTTTACAACAGGTTTTCCTGGGGCAATGACTGGGGCATGTCATTCAGGCAGTGGTTTTTGTCGGGGGCTGATGAGGCGGAGACGCTTCCAAGGTATCTCATGGCAATCACGGTTGGCTTCACAACATTCTTTGCATTGACAGTATATTATTTTGGAAAGACATTATATAGAATTTCATTCCTTACACTGGTGAGCCTTATTCCCTGCGTTGTGTATGTGAAGGTCGTTGAGGAGATTAGCAATGTGTATGTCGTTCTCATTGCCATGCTCAATGTGCTGGTTTTCATGCACCATAGGAGGCGGCGCGAGGGCGTTGGGCTCGTGGTGGGAAGGCAGACTTCATTAGTGGCAGCGGC
This sequence comes from uncultured Bacteroides sp., assembly GCA_964482605.1. Lineage (GTDB taxonomy): Bacteria > Bacillota > Clostridia > Lachnospirales > Lachnospiraceae > Bacteroides_F. The sequence continues at coordinate 11,876 of CAYZYS010000058.1, read as the reverse complement.
GGGTTTTGTGTTCCTGCTTTTTTTTGTGACGGCTGCAATTCCGAAGGAACGCCAGGCAAGGTATTATGATTATTTTGAAAATCTGTTCATGGGGGCGGACACAACTGCAGTGCTGTCGGAGGATTATTCCTCCCTCAATGAATTTTCGGGAAATGCGGATTTTTTCGGGGGTTACTCCAACAGGCTCATGTATACCCTGAGTGGCAGTGATGTTCCGTATATGAAAAAACACACCTTTGATTATTATGATTTTGACAATGACAGATGGTATAAGAATTCGTACTATTCTGATATTATATATGATGCTGATGATTGGTACGGGTTTCGCGGAAATGTTTCTCTTTTCAAGCTGCAAACGGCAATCCGTAGGGCTGATTCCTATGAACAGGGATTTGCTGAAAAATATGGGCTGGAAAGGCTTGTGCAGGGCGATTACATTTATGATTCCGTCAATACCGTGACGGTGCATGCGGAGAATTTTGGGGCGGGCTATTACCTTGTGCCCGCGCGGGTGCTGTCGGTTGATGTGTTTACGTCCGGTGAGGGATACGGCATAACCAGGGCGGGCGCATTTGCCAGCACAACGGGGCTTCACGCAACAAGCGTGACATACAGGGTTCAATATTATGATGAAATAGGCTCCAGGGTAAGCTTCCTTGAGGCTGGCGGCTCTGACATGGACAATGCCACGGCGCTGGCAATGCTGGGGGAGCTGTCGGACATCCTGACGGAAAATGATGACCAGCTTGCCAAGGTGGCGGGGGATTTCCTTGCCATGCAGCAGGAAGCGGATGCATACAGGCAGATGTGCGCCGCCAACAACAGCTTAATCAGCAGTGCGCTTCAGCAGAAGGCGGCTGAGATAACGGCTGGGCTGTCAACGGACTGGGAGAAGGCATATGCGCTCCAGTCATATTTCCTGAGTGGTGAATTTACCTATGACCTCAAGTACAAGGCGCCTGACAACAGCCCTGAGTATTTCCTGTTCACGGGCAAGACGGGCACCTGCTCTGATTTTGCCTCGGCGTATGTGCTGCTTGCGAGGGCGGCGGGGCTGACCGTGCGTTATGTGGAGGGGTATGCGCCGGAGCAGAGCAGCCGCTATGATGACACTTATGAGATATATGACAGGGATTCCCACGCTTATCCTGAGGTGTTCATACAGAACATGGGGTGGACCGTGTTCGAGCCGACGGCGTCATCACGCTATTCTGGTGAGGATTCGCAGTCTGCGGCGGGGACGGGTATAAGCCTCCCAACCATCGAAATGGATTACGGGCTCATGGCAATGGTGTTTGCCTTTGCCGCGGCTGTAAGCATTATTGTACTTATTGTGGCAGTGGTGCTTCCGCTTGTGCGTGAGTGGCTGTTTTTGCTGAGGACCAGAAGGGGAGATGCCCATTCGGTGCGCCTTTTGTATGGGCGGCTTCAGGACAAATGCCGCAAGAGCCTTGTGCGTGCAATGACCCCCGCGGAGTTTGGGGCGTGGTTTGTGGAAATGTATGGGCTGGATGTTGGATTTTTGGTTGGGCTTGTGGAGAAATGCAGCTATATGGGCGGTTCGGTGACACCTGGGGAATATGCGGAGGCGCTCTCTGTGTACAAGGCGGGGCGCAGTGCCATCCGTCAGTGGCGCAGGCGCAGGAGGCGCCACGGGCTTAGATATTAAAGTAAAATGCCGTTTTTACTTATATTTGTAAATTGGTTTGTTAATATATAATTAAATTTATAAAATAAATATGCGGATAAGTTTAATTAATTAAGAAAATAAGCCGATTATCTTGATTTTTCTTGTGATTTCAGTTAGAATATTAGACATTAAGCGCCATCAACGAGGATGATTGTCTTTATTGGTGGCGCTTTATCTTAAATATGAGGGCAGAAATTACAATATGGCTTGATGGCAGACGCAAAATCATCCATGGCTGCGTAAGCAGACCACATGATTGAACGTTGCCAATTCCTTCGGCAAAAACGCCTTCGGAATGGAGAATGGTATGGACGATAAATCAATGATGGAGATAACCAAGCATGATGCTGAGTTTGAGGAGCTTTTGAACTATTGCATGGTTTCGGGTGCGATAGACATGGATCTCTATACCAAGTATGATGTAAAGAGGGGGCTTCGTGACAGCAACGGCAACGGTGTGTTGACGGGGCTCACGGAGATATCCGACGTGGAGGGAACCCACATCGTTGACGGTGAGAAGAAGTCCATGGACGGCGAGCTGTATTTCCAGGGCTACAACGTGCAGAAGCTCATTGAGGGTAGCCGTTACCGTACCTGTGGCTTTGAGGAGATTACATACCTGCTGCTCTTTGGCTCGCTTCCAAGCAAGAAGCAGTTGGAGAGCTTCATGGGGATTCTGACTGACCTTCGGGAGCTTTCGGGAAGCTTCATCAGGGATGTCATCATGAAGGCACCGAGTGCCAACCTCATGAATTCGCTGATGAAGAGCATTTTGAACCTTTATTCATATGATGAGAACCCTGATGACATATCGGTGCCAAATGTGCTCAGACAGTCGCTTCAGCTCATTGCCAAGATGCCGCTTATAGCCGCGTACAGCTACCAGGCGTATGGGCATTTCAGGCTTGACCAGAACATGATTATCCGCAACCCAAGGAAGGATTATTCCACGGCACAGAATTTGCTTTACATGCTGCGTGGGGACGGACAGTTCACGGAGCTTGAGGCAAAGGTGCTTGACGTGGCGCTCATCCTGCATGCGGAGCACGGCGGCGGTAACAATTCAACATTTACGACACATGTGGTCACGTCCACGGGGACTGACACGTACTCAGCGATAGTGGCGAGCATAGCCTCCCTGAAGGGACCAAGGCACGGCGGTGCCAACCTTAAGGTTCAGAATATGTTTGAGGACATTAAGAAGCACGTGTCCGACTGGGAAAATGAGGACGAAATCCGCAGCTACCTCATGGATATGCTGGACAAGAAGGTGTTCGACAAGTCAGGGCTCATATATGGAATGGGGCATGCGGTGTACACTGATTCAGACCCAAGGGCAGTGATTCTTAAGAAATATGCTGAGAACCTCTCCGAGGAGAAGGGGCTTCAGAAGGAATTTGCACTGTACAACAAGGTGGAGGAGATTGCAGGGGACTGCATCGCCCAGAAGAGAAGGCTGTTCAAGCCCGTATGTGCCAATGTGGACTTTTACAGCGGCTTTGTGTATACAATGCTTGGGATTCCGGAGGAGCTGTTCACCCCGATATTCGCCATATCCCGTACATCAGGCTGGTGTGCGCACCGTCTTGAGGAGCTGGTGAACAAGGGCAAAATCATCCGCCCTGCGTACAAATATGTCGGGAGCCATGTGGATTACGTTGACATGGATGAAAGAAACATTTAAAGAACGTCCGTGCCGCCGTTAAGGCGGCACTGGATTATCATGCCGCATCATGCTCAATCTTCACCGTGGATTTTTTCCACATGCCGGTGAAGTACAGTATGAGCAGTATCAGTGAGGAGGTTCCGTTGCTTACCACCACGGAGTACCATACGCTGGCGACTCCCATGCTAAGCAGGCTTTCACACACGAACAGGGTCAGGAACCTGAAAACCCATATTCTTGAGGCATCCACAAGCATGGTCACCATGGTGTGGCCGGAGCCCTGGAACAGCCCCATTGTGGCGTTGTAGATTCCGTTGGTCCAGCACCAGAATGCCATGAGGCTCAGGAAGTCCGTGGCGTACTCGGATACCTGGGCATCCTTGGTGAATATGTTCACCAGGAATTGGGATATTGGTCTCCTTGAGAGAATCATCCCGCCCACGAACAAAAAGATTATGGCAAATGCCATTGCCATGCGGTAGCCCTTGTCGGCACGCTCCTTCTGGCTGGCACCGATGTTCTGTCCCACGATTGTGGACACGGCGGAGCCGATGCCGTTGGATGGCATGGTTATTATTCCATTTATCTTATTGCCGATGCCGTAGGCAGCGGTAGCCAGCGAACCATATTTTACGACATTTCTTGTCATCAGAAGAAAACCCAGCTGCATGGTGCTTCCGCCGATTGCAGTGGGAAGTCCCACTTTGACGATTGACCCAAGCTTGGAGCGTTCAAAATGAAAGCCCCTGTAATTCAAGGCAATCCCATCCCTGGACTTGAAAAGCAACCAAAGACATATGAGTGCAGGCGGAATCTTGGCAAGCAGCGTTGCAAGCGCGGCTCCCATAATCCCCCAGTTGAACACAATCATGAACAGGGGGTCCAGCACAAAGTTGATGGCGATGCCGAAGAGGTTCATCAGCATCGGCTTCACGGTGTCACCCTGTGCCTGCCTTATGGCGTTGTACATATTGATGGTGAAAAGGAATGGCATGTCCAGTACCACGATACTCAGGTATGTCACTCCCATGGTGTAAAGGTCACCATCGGCACCGAGCCAGCCGACAATTCCCGGCGTTGCGAGTATGCACAGCAGGGCGCAGCCAACCGAGAATACGACTGAGCATATGAACAGGTGGTTCGCCATTATCACGGACTGCCGCTTTTCATTGGCACCTATGTATTGTGAGATTAATATTGCCCCGGCGGTGGTTATGCCCTGTCCGAAGTTGATTATTATGTTCTGTACAGGGGAGACCAGTGTGATTGCGGCCTGTGGGATTGTTCCAATCTGTCCCAGCCAGAAGGTGTCCGTCAGGTTGTACATCGTCTGTATGAAGCTGTTCAGCATTATGGGGATTGCAAGTGCGATTATGGCGTGGAACAGGTTTCCCTCCAGAATCATATTGCGTTTGTTGGGTGATAATTTTTTAGTGCCTGCCATGATGAGTTAAATTCCTTTCCTGGAAGCAAGATACCGATTGACAAGGGCAGAAGCATCTGCTTACATGATTAAAGATTATATTAATTCAAAAAAACAGTAAAAACAAGGGCAATTATGGCACAAATTTTAAAGGATACAGAAAAAATGCACTTCATACTAATGGTAAATAATTATGGAGCCCCTAATTTGCCGCAGGAGGGAAGATGGAAGGGAAGGTTTCCGAATACTTTGCCATTAACAAGCTGGTGCGTGACAGCTCATTCAGTATGAGCTCCAGTCATTATCATGACTGCTATGAGCTTATTTACCTCATATCGGGGGAATGTAACATTTTCCTTAACCACACCATTTATAATATGAAGCCGGGGGATTTGGTGATAATACCGCCGGGGCAGCTTCACAAGTCATCATATGACGAAGCGGAGAAGCCCAAGAAGGAGAGGGTCGTGCTCCGGTTTGGCAGGGATGACCTGGACTGGTGCCGCCAAATGCTGTCGCAGGACGTGTTCAATGAGAACCTTGAGTGTGACCTCATCCATGTTCCCGACAAGAGGCGTGAATATATACTTGGGCTTTTCCAAAGACTTATCTACGAAAGCTACGAGCCGGATGAGCTTTCACCCGGAACAATCAAGAGCCTGATACAGGAGGTTGTGCTGTTCACAATACGGTGCAGGAAGTACGGAATGGACTGCCAGCAGAAGGTTGATGATGTGAACAGCAGCGTAATCCAGGACGTTGCCACATACATTTACACTAATTACAATAAGCCGATATATCTCGACGAGGTGGCGGACAGGTTTGGCATAAGCCGTTCATACCTGTCCAAGAAGTTCAAGAACCTGACGGGGTTCGGCTTCAAGGAGTATCTTCTTAATGTAAGGATTAAGGAGGCGTGCAGGCTTCTTCTCGAAACCAACAAGTCAATCACGGAGGTGGCGTGCCTGTGCGGCTTTAACGACAGCAACTACTTTGGCGACGCATTCCGCAGGATTAAGGGCATATCGCCCAACAAGTACAGGCACAGCAAGGATGCCATATAAATGGGGCAAATGTGCAAATGTACTTGTAAATGTCAAGTGTTTTGTTGACAAACACTTGTTCTAAAATCAGTACAATCGGGAACAGTGTAGTCAAGCCCAAGCTTCTCAAGCTCATCCTTGAACATCTCCGCACTGGATGAGCCATTGAACATCCTGCGGGGGTATGAGTTGATGAAGTCCTGCATTTTTGCAATGAACCCTTGTGAATAGCTGCTTATTGCTGCGCCCTTTGGAATGAACCGCCGTATGAAGCGGTTCTGGTTCTCGTTGCTCCCACGCTCCCCAGAGCAATAGGGGTGGCATAAATACATGTCAACACGCCTGTTGCCGTCCGCACCATAGGCAAGCACGCCATTGCCCTTGAATTCCGAACCATTGTCCGTTGTGATTGTCCTGAAGATGTCACCGAACCTTGACCCACAGGCGCATTGCAGGCTGTCAAGCTCCCGCTGGACACATTCAATGCTTTTTGCGTCCATCCTGCGGATGAGCTCAATGCGGGTCTTGCGTTCGGTGAGCACCAGCAGGCAGCCGCCACGGTTGTGTCCTGACACCACGGTGTCCATTTCCCAGTGGCCAAAGGTGGCACGGGTGTTTACTTCCGTTGGCCTGTCCTCAATGGTGGGGAAAATGCACCCGTTCTTCCACCTGCGGGGGGTGTGCTGCCTTTTCTTCCTGCGTGGCTTTTCATAGCCAAGGAACAGCCCCATACGGATGTAATTGTAGCAGGTGGAAAGGGAAAAGCATACATCCACGCCCGCACGTGTGAGGGATTCCATTGCCGCATACGGCGAGAAGCCGTCAGAGAGGAGCCGCCCCATCCGCTGCGCAAGAGCTATGTCATTCCCAATCTTGAGCCGCCCGACACCACGCAGGCGGCAATGCTCCTCCCTGACACGTTGCCCCGCATCAGCCTTGTAAACCTGGTGCATCACAAGGTCACTGTCCAGCTGCCCCACGGTTCCACGCCTTATCTCATTGTACACACAAGCCCTTGAACGTCCAAGCCCCCGTGCAATCTCTGCAACGGGGGTATTCCTTGATAATTCATGTTCGATTATGTAGCGCTCCCTCTCGCTTAAGTGTTTCGCCATTTTTACCACCTCCCAAGAATGGTAAGCATAGTTTAATCTTTTGTGTCACTGGTATCAACATAAAACACCGACATTGTGTTATGTGCGGGCTTGATGTGGACGGCCTTTGTCCCTACCACCTCACCCAGTGAATCAAGCAGCATTGGAAGCTCATCATCAGATGAACGCTGGATGTTTAGCTTGTCAATGACGGGCTTGTCAAGGTTGTGTGAAGCCCAAAAACGGCGTTTGTTCTTGGTTGTGGCACATAAGTCCTTCGTGATGTACTTAAGCATGTAGGAACACGCCTTGTCACTTTCCCTTACTTTAGTGACCGTGGTGAAGCCGAGGCGGTATGTCGGCAGGTTGTAAATGGTGTTGCCACCCTCGTCGACATGTCCCGAATCGGTGAGGGGCAATTCCCCTATGTCAGATAAAAGCCCGTGGAAATGGTATTTCTTCCCGTCCTTGTGAAGTTCAGGCACAACAAGGTATTTCAGATTGCCGCCGCAATACCTTGTCTTTGTGTTATTAAGCCATTTGCCAAGGGCAGAGGACACTGCAGCATAATCAGCAGAATCAATCTTTTTTGGGTCAAATGTCAGCGTGAGGAAGTATTCCCACCTGTTGGAAAGTGCGTATGAGTACACGGTATTGATGGTGCGGTTGCGGCTTGTGCTGATGGCGTGCTCCAACTGCTCCACCGTCCGTGTGTCCTCCTCACCGTCCTTGCGCTTCCTACCGTCAAGCGTTTCCTTGTCCTGCGCATACCCATAGCGGATTGGCCTGAAGTAGGATTTCACCTGCGATTGTCCACCATAGCTAATGACCTGCGTGTTGTAAGTTGGAACAACATCAATCATTCTTTTAAAACCTCCCAAGAATTTTAAAATGAGTAAAATGTGTAAAATGTGTTGCCAATGTCAAGTATCGCGCATGCGCGTGCGCGCGAAATAGTAGGAACTGCCACGGCCTATGCAAGCCATGATGCCGTTAAGCCCCTAATAACGGGGCTTTCCGTCACCATGGCTTGTGTCAGAATGTCTCATAGGAATTGTAGAAGTCATAGTATTTGCGTCCAGTGTAGAACTTAGACTCCAACTTGGCATCCGATTTCTTGTAGCCGTATTTGCGGTAGATGGCGCAGAAGAGCCGCCCGCCGCACAAAAGGGCAAGCAGGAACCCGCCAAGCTTGAAGTCAGACACCTTGCGGTGGAACACCTCCGTGTCAAGGATGGAACGTATCTGCTTGTCAATCACCTTGTCATCCTGCGAGATGAGGATGACCGTGTAACCGTACTTCCTGTGCTGCCGGAAAAAGGCGCACCACGCCAAACGGTCAGACCTGTTCCAGCTCCTGCTGTTGAATAGCTCCTGGCACTCATCCAGCACTAGCAGTGTCTGACCCTCTATGACCTTCCCCTTCCTGTTCTTACGGTGGTAGTTCTGCGCATACCCAACAAGCCCGTCAATGTAGCTGAAGGACTGCCCCGCAGACTTGCCGAGGTATGCATTGTCCCGCCACTGCGCATTGGGGATGTAAAGGAAGTCCCCAAGCACCTTCTTACGCCGAGGCTTCACCATCCCCGTGTCAACGTTGAAATTGGCAATCACGTTTTTGCCCGTCCTCAGGGCATCATATATGTCCTTTGCCACATGCAGGCTTTTTCCCGAGCCTGGTACGCCCGTGTAAAAATAAATCATGGGTTCACCCCCTAAATCCAAGTGCATTTGTGCACACAAATTAAAGACACGGCGCTGATGGGCGCCCAGTGTCCAACCTACAAATTCAAGAGCTTGTCAACCTTGTCCTTCACAACCGTGTAAACAAGGTACGACATGACCGCCGTGAGCCAAAGGGACAGCGCCTTGAAGAAGAAGTCAAACGGAACGAAATAGTTGAGGTATCCAAGGTACTCCGAAAAGTCAAATCCCCCAAGGGTGTCAATCAGCTCACGAAAAGGGCTGTCAGGCAGGAAAGCAAGCAGCCATTGCAGGAGCCTGTTGAAGCCCTGCACCAAAAAATTAAAACTGTCCGTAATCGCACTCATAACCAATTCCTCCCGTCGAGAAACATCTTGCGTGTGAGGTTGACAAGACACAAGATGAACAATAGTGACTGCAAGGTGCGGCAAAATTCCGACACGTCCCCGAACATTGATAGGTCAACAACAAACTCCTCGTGAAGCCCGAACTGCGGCAGGTCAAACACCATGGTGAACTGCGGCGCCACGGGGTCGGCGGCAAGAATACCGAACAGGAGGGCTACATCCCAGAGGACGCAGAAAGGGAACTTCTCCTTAGCCACGCCAAGGGTCTCCCCAACCTCCGTGAAACTGTCCTTTATGGGGCTTGATGAGCCGCCAGAACCATCCGTGAGGGTGTTGAGGGTGTCAATGAGCGTGTCCACCTCCGTGAGCGTCTTTATCGTGCTGACGTCCTTGCCAATGGACTTGATAGAGGAATTGAGGGTGTCAAGGGACTTCTGTATGCCCTTAAGCGCATCCTTTGTCATGTCATCATAAAAGTCATCCATCCGCTTGTACATCTTCTTGAGGTAGGTGAGAATGCTGTCAATGTCCTTGGACATGTCCTTGGTGTTGTCCTCAATGCTTGCGACGTCTTTTTTGACGTCCTTCAGGTACTTGCTGATAGTCTCGTCAATTTTCTCCTGCTTCTCCATCTTGTCGGTGATACCGCTTGTCTGTTTGTCAAGCTCCGTGGAAAGCTCGTCCATGAGGTCATCCCAGTTAATTTCCAAATCAGTCGGGGACAAGGTAATGCTTGTCGGCAGGTCACCATTGTCGAAATTGGTGGTGGTGTAAATGCCAAGGCCTCCAATTATGTCATTGTATGCCGCCTCATAGGACTTATAAAGGTAGTAAACATCAGTATTCCCAATGTGCTTGGCGAACACGGAATAACCGAATCCTGAACAATCAGTAGTGCCCGTGCTGGTTTCATCAAGCACCCAGCCATTTTTTTTGAACTGGGTAAAATCCACATAATAACAAAAAGCGTCCTCCAGCTGGTTGCATTCACTGTCAATCCACACTATGGGGTCATAACCGTATTGTGTATGGTAGGCAAGGTCAGATGTGTCAAAGCCATACAATACCCAGTAATTCGCATAGAAAGCCGTGCACCCCTGTTCCTTGAGGTATTCGACAGCCTGAAGAAAGTGCTTAGTAAAATCACCCCCGCCCCCGATACCTTTGTTAAAAGAAGCTATTGCGGTTGCCTGGTCCCATTCGGCATTTGAAATCGGACCCATCACAGGCACAAGCCCTTTCTGTTCCCTTAACATTTCACTCAGCTTGTCATAAATGTCTGATAATTGGTCACTGTCCAGGGTTACATCCTGGTCGGTCATATAAGAATAAGTGACACCTTTTAAATCTTCATACAATGAATCAGACATATCCTGAAAACATTCCAATTGTGAATAAGTTGCAACAGCACCAAGAGCACCACAAATACCCCCTAGTGCAAAATCAACAATTTTATTTCTATAAACATACCAAGAACCATATTCATCAACACGAAGGTCAAGCTGCGCAAATTTGTGCTCCGTTTCTGATGCGGTCATGGTCTTGTTGATTGTGCCGTCCTTGTTCATGATGTCACACGTGCCGTCTGAATGGTGGTTGTACGTAATATCGTCAATGGTAAGGGAAAATTCCGAGGTCTTGTAATCGAAGTCATCAGCCTTGGCAACCAACGGAAAGGACACAACCAGCAGCACCATTGAAAGCATAAATGCAAGTGTTTTTTTGATTTTCATTCTTTTTTTTGACATAAAAAAACCGCCCTCATTACTGGCGGTCTAGTTTCCTTTTTTCGTTTTCAATCTGCAAGTCCATAAGTTGCTTTTTCTTTTCCATGTACTTGATAACCTTATAAACCAGAATAATAGGTATGGCTAAAAAAAGACATGAAAAAATGCAGTAAAAAAATATAATACCTAGATATGCACTTGACATCCCATCACCCCCACAATGATAATACACTTACATGACCGCCCGTGCAAGTGCTTTTTTTCATTTCAGGAGCTTGACTGTGTATACCAGCGTCGTTGCCGCCATCAGTGCCGTGATGAGGAGTATCAGGGTGTTTGTCAGCCTGTCACATCCTCTTTCTCCTTTTTCGTGTGCGTCTCCCTGTAAACCTCCAGGAACTTCCCGAACGCCCTCGAAAGGATTCCCTTCTCGTTCTTCAGGAGCCGTATCGTCCTGTGGTTCGTCCACGCTATGTATATAAGCAGTATGAAGAGCAGTGCGCCCATTTTTGTACCCCCTTGGTTTCCTGTATGCAAGGTAAAACAGTATTGCGAAGATTATGGTCGTGATGATGCTGTTTGCCGTATCGTTCATCTTCCCTTGCCCGTGTGCCTTTCGTTCATGTAATAGCCCATGTCCCTCGGCGTGCTCATCCTGAAGCCGTCACATTCGGCACGTCCCTTTATGCCGCATTTTTCACAACCCGTCGCTATGCAGTATTCCTTGACATATTCAAGGTATTGGAGTGTGGTTGCGGTGTAGTTTGCCTGTTCCCGTTCCTCTGGTGTTGTGAATGGGTTCTCGCCGTCAAGCCTTGCCTCGGCTATGAGCCTGTTTATCGTCCTCCTGTTGGGGTAGTACATGTGCAATTCCCCCTTTCATGGTGTGGGGGTGGCCGTCAGGCGTCCTTGTGCCTGGCGGCTGTCCCACGTTCCCCCGTTAGTTGGAAACCGAACGGAAGAATGACATTCCCTTGCGCACTGCGAATGCAAGTGCGAAGATTCCGAGTGCGATAGGGAGTGCGGCTGAGGCAATGCTGACAACACTGTCCTTCACTGACGTGAAGCCCGTTGTCATTGCCGTAATCATTTCCTCTGGCATTGTCTTTCTCCTTTCCGGCATTGGCTTATGGCTGCCGTTGCCTTGTCTGTATTTCAAACCGCTTTTGTGGTGGTCTGACT
>CAYZYS010000057.1:0-13646 GCA_964482605.1 uncultured Bacteroides sp. | reverse complement strand
TGTCACCAATTGAGAATATGCCTGGGTCAAACACACCGATGATGTCCCCCGCATACGCCTCGTCCACAATGTGCCTCTCCTGCGCCATCATCTGCTGCGGCTGCGAAAGCCTTATCTTCCTGCCGCCCTGCACATGGTTGACCTCCATGCCCGCTTCAAACTTGCCTGAGCATATCCTCATGAACGCAATCCTGTCCCTATGCATTTTGTTCATGTTTGGCTGAATCTTAAACACAAATGCAGAGAAATCCTTGGAGAACGGGTCTATGTCCCCCATGGAGGAATGCCTTGCAAGCGGCGGTGTGGTCATCCTAAGGAAATGCTGTAAAAAATTTTCAACACCAAAATTGGTGAGTGCGGAGCCAAAGAACACAGGCGTCAGGTTCCCTTCCTGCACAGCCTTTAGGTCAAACTCCGAACCCGCCCCATCAAGAAGCTCAATGTCCTCCATCAGCTTATCATGAAAATGGTCGCCAATCATGCCAACCAGCCCCTCGTCATCCACGGGAACATTGGTTGTGTCAACCTCCTTCTGCCCGTTCATGGCAGCGGTAAACAGTGAAACATATTTTTCATTCCTGTCATATACGCCACGGAACTCCTTGCCTGAGCCTATCGGCCAATTCATGGCGCATGTGCTGATTCCAAGGACATTTTCTATCTCATCGAGAAGCTCAAACGGGTCATTGGCCTCCCGGTCCATCTTATTGATAAATGTAAATATGGGAATGTGCCTCATGACGCACACCTTAAAAAGCTTGATGGTCTGTTTCTCCACACCCTTGGAGCCATCAATCACCATAACGGCGGAATCCGCAGCCATAAGCGTCCTGTAAGTATCCTCGGAAAAGTCCTCATGCCCCGGCGTGTCAAGGATGTTGATGCACCTTCCGTCATAGTTGAACTGGAGCACGGAGGAAGTAACGGAAATACCCCTCTGCTTCTCAATCTCCATCCAGTCAGACACGGCATGCCTTGCCGTTTTCTTGCCCTTCACGGAGCCTGCAAGGTTGATTGCACCGCCGTAAAGCAGGAACTTCTCCGTCAATGTTGTCTTACCCGCATCAGGGTGGGATATTATCGCAAATGTCCTTCTTTTTGTTATCTCATTACCATAATCGGCCACTTCATTCCTCCTGTCCGCCAAATGCCTGACATTGCAGGCGGCTGCCGCTATTCATCCAGCAGCTTTTGTTCAAATATGGTTTCCTCAATGACCCTGACACAGGCTTCCACATCCTGGTTGATGTCATTGCCCCAGAACCTTATCACAGTCCACCCCATGAAGAGCAGGCGCTTGTTCACATCATCATCACGGCTCATGTTCCTGGTTATCTTGCTGACCCAGAACTCACTGTTGTTCCCCTTCTCAAGACGGGGCTTCAGCACCTCCCAGTCCTTGCCATGGAAAAATTCACCATCACAAAATATGGCAATCTTATGATTCGTAAGCACAATGTCAGGATGTCCCGGAAGCCCCGCATAATTCTTTCGGTAACGGTAGCCCTTGTGCCACAGCGCCTTCCGTAGACGAAGCTCAATCCCCGTGTCCTTTGACTTGATGCTTTTCATGTTATTGTGCCTTTGTTCCGGTGTCATTCCAGCCCCCATTTCAGACAACCCCAATCACAGCCTTACTTCCAGCTTTACATTGCCCTCCATGTCCTTCATGGTAAATGTCCCGTTTTCATACACCATGTACCCGTGCCAGCTATCCTCCTTCGGAATGGATACCGACCCCGGATTAATGGCAAGATATGTCCCCTTGGACGGGTCATTCTCATCAACGGGCTTCCTCTCTGCCTTAGGCACATGTGTATGCCCGTACAGAAGCACATCCCCATCACGCATCATTGGCATGGTTGCCCCTGAGAGCTTGTGTCCGTGTGCCATTGTAAATGCATATCCGTCAATGGCGATGAGCCCCTGCTCCGCAAGCAGCGGAAATTCAAGCACCATCTGGTCCACATCACCATCGCAGTTGCCCTTGATGCATATAATGTCCTGCTTCCTGGCATTCAGCATGGCAATCACCTTCTTGGTGTCGTAATCCCTTGGCAGTGCATTTCTTGGGCCATGGTTTAAAATGTCCCCAAGCAGCACAAGCCTGTCTCCCTTCTCCCTGTCAAAGCACTCCAGGAGCTGCCCGCAATAATAGGATGACCCATGAATATCAGATGCAATAATAAGCCTCATAACACATTACCTTTCTTTTAACAATCTCTGCATTTACGCCCCGTACTTCATACCCCATATGACATTGCCCGGTGTCTTAAGCCTTCCCGGAAGCGCCTTTTTGATGACCTGCCCCAGCGGACGCATGACAACCCAGAACACAAGCGCATCCACGGGTGTCATTATCAGGTTCTTGATAACCCGCACCTTGAGCACCGCAAGGAACTTGGCTCCGCCGTACCCATACATGATTGCGAGCCAGCAGGTATTCATCCCCATGTTAACCACCACATTTACCAGGAATGACGCAACAAGCACCCTGACAAAGCTTGGGTTCTTCTTGTAATAAAAGCAGCCGTAAATCAGCCCCGCAACCATTCCACTTAAGGTAAAGCCTGGAAAATACGCCCCCGTGGGCTTCACAAAATACTTGATGACATCCAGCGCACCGCCAAACATGGCACCTGCCACAGGTCCGAAAAGACAGTCAACCACCTGATTTGGAAGCCCCGAAAAACCAATCTTGATGTCCTGCGTCACCTGAATGCTCGTCGTGAACGCAAGCGCAACCGCAAGTGCCGCCATCATGGCGCACACCGTCAGATTCTTGAGGTTCCTAAGCTCCCCTGCGGACTCTGACATCATACTCATCATTTTCTTCATAAAATTAACCTCCTTTGCAGTTCCTTACAACTACATAAAGAGGCCAATCCAACCATATTATGTAGCAGCGGGATGCGAATCCTGTACCGCAAGATAACTTTTCGTCCGGATGACAACTCCCTGTTCACCCAGCACTTAACGCACAAGATTCTACTCTGCTTAAATAGCTTTTTCTTATCCGTGACACCACGGACGAATATGATTGTACCACAATTCTCACAAATTGCAACACATCCTGCCTAAAAATTGGTTCCGTTCCAACCCCAGTCCTTGACACCATGGTATGTCACGTACACCTTGTCCCCCGGAAGCCCCAGCTCCTCCTGCAATATGTTGCATATTGCCGAGGTCATCTTTTCATATGCATCAGATGAGGCATTGCCAAAAAGGCTCACCGACACATAGGCTCCCTTGTCAACCCTGTCACCGCCCATGTACAGGTCATACTCATCATCAAAGCCCACCATCAGGTAAGTCTCTGACTTTCCAAGAATGCCCACTGCCCTTCCAAGCTTTGCCTTAATCTGCTCCTTCTTATCCTCCGTGAGCTTTACCGTTACCTTTGAATCAATAAATGGCATGTCGTCCCCTCCTCAATACTAAGCGTCAATCCTCTTTAACTTCGTCAGAAGCCACACTTCCCGCTTCTTCATTTACCTCTTCACCCGCTTCTCCGTCCGTTTCCCCGTCTTCCTCCTCGTAATCGTCACTGCCATCATACAGGTCAACCGGAATCACTTCCACCTTGCCGAAGTTAAGCGCACCAATCACATAAACGGTATGCTGCTCGCTGCTGTACTCCTCAAGCTCATTTCTCACAACGCCCGCAACCTTCTCAATGTCACACACCACGTTGGTGTCCTCCGGTACCACAACCAAAAGCGAGCCCCCGTCACATTTGAAATTAACATACACGTCACGGGTTATCGACGCGCGGCTCAAGTCAAGGATGACCTTTGCCGCCACCGCCTGAATCTCACAGCCCTCAAACTCCTCATCCTCGCCATACTCCACAAGTCTGTTGGCACAAATTGCATTGAACTTCTTGACCGTGTCCTCAGCGCTGCGCTTCTCCTCCTTCTCAAACCTGTCACGGGTGTTCCTGTACTTGTCATACACAACCTTTCCCGCCACAGCAAGGGAACCAAGCCCTATAACCGTCTTTGCAAATGAAGTTTTCTTTCCCATAATGACCTCTCTATTCCGCAGGCAGCCTTGCCCTGCTAATTTCTCCTGGAATACTCACATCCACAATAATTCTGCCTGTACAGCCCATATTCAGCCGAAAGCTCCACGGAACGCTTGTACCCGTTCTTCTTCTTGAAATCCGACAAAAGATACGGCAGCCCATACCTCTGCCCCAGCATATAGCCTATCTCACCGAGTTTTGCACTGTCCTTGAGGGGGCTTATGCTAAGTGTGGTGGAATAATAATCATACCCGCCCAGCCTTACCGCCTCCTGCACAGTCCTCTCAAGCCTCAGCCTGTAACACACGTGACACCTTGCGCCACCCTCGGCACAGCCCTCAAGTCCCGAAACAGCAGCCCTATACGCCTGCGGCTCATAATCACCCTCAATGAAATCAATGGGGTTGACCGCAGGAAATTCCGCTATGAAGCGCTGCTGCTCCAGCACACGCTTGCGGTATTCCTCACGCTCGGTAATGTTTGGGTTATAATAAAACACCGTTATCCGCATGTACCTTGAAAGGTATTCAAGGACATAGCTGCTGCAGGGAGCGCAGCAGCTATGCAGAAAAAGCCGTGGCACGCTCCCGCTGCCTTCAAGCCCCTGCAAAAGCCTGTCAAGCTCCTTTGACAGATTCCTCCTCTTAAGCCCCTCATATGTATAATCATCCATTGGCATTAACCTGCTGCGAATGCAGATTCAGCCTTTCAAACTGATCCATCGGAACCGGCTTGCCAAAATAGTAGCCCTGTATGTAATCCACGCCAAGCTGCGCCAGCAGCTCATACTGCTCCTTTGACTCAATTCCCTCAACGCATATCTTTGCCCCTATGGTCTTGGCAAGCTCCACTATGAGCTTGACAAACGCCTGCGCATACTCATCAATCAACACATCATCAATGAATGACTTGTCAACCTTGATTATGTCAAACGGGAGCTGCTTGATGTAATTAAGGGATGAATACCCCGTCCCAAAGTCATCAAGCGCAATCTTCGGTCCTAGCTTCTTGAGCCCATTGACAATCTTGATTACCCTCTCCATGTCATTAATTGCAAATGATTCCGTAATCTCAAGGACTATGTTCTTCGGATTGACACCTGTTTTCTCCAATATCCTCTGCACATTGGCAACCACATCCTTCTGCATGAGCTGCACAACTGACAGATTCACGTTAATCCTGAAGTTAGGGAAGCCATGCTCATTCCAGTAATGGCACTGGTTGCACGCAGCCTCAAGCACATAATCCCCAATCGAGGTAATGAGCCCCAGGTATTCAGCCAGCGGAATAAACTCGCCCGGCCCCATGAACCCAAGAGTCTTGCTGTTCCAGCGTATGAGCGCCTCACAGGACACACACACACCTGTCGCCGCATCCACCACAGGCTGGTAAAACACAACAAACTCATCGCACTCCGAGGCAACCGCCTGCCTCATGTTGTTCTCAATGTCAAGCTGCTTAATCTGCCCCTTGTCATTGCCTGCACTGTAGCATACATACCTGTTCTTGCCGCCTGTCTTTGCCTCATACATCGCAATGTCAGCCTTCTTGATGAGCTCGTCCGCATCAGCGGCATGCTCAGGGAACTTTGCAATGCCCATGCTCATCGTGCAGTAATACTCCGTCTCCATCAGGTACCAGGACTTGTTGAAAAGGTCATATATATTTTCTATAAGCCTGTCAAGTCTTTCATACATGAATGGTTCAACAATGACAATGAACTCATCGCCGCCCATCCTGTAGCAATGCCCGCGCAGGCCGCTTATGCCCTGAAGCCCTGCCGCAACCTGCTGGAGCAGCACATCACCATACTGGTGTCCAAGCCCGTCATTAATGTGCTTGAAGTTGTCCAGGTCAATGAAAAGAATTGCGCCCGTTGACCCCTCGGCAACAGCCTTCTTGATTATCTTCCTCAGGTCGCTCTCGCACTTCATCCTGTTGTAAAGCCCCGTGAGGAAATCATTGTGTGCCTGGTACTCAATCTTCTGCTGGTTTTTCTTCTTCTGGGTTATGTCAGTCACTGTGCATATGATTACAGGGCTTCCGTCAAGCCACTTAAGCGGTGCAAAGTGAACCTCAAACCACAGGCCTGACTGTGAATCATAGCTCTCGATTGAATGAAAGGCATCCACGCCCTCCCCGCCCTCGAAAAAAGCACCCAGGCATTCACTAACGGTTCTCCTGACCTCGTCCACATTCTGCGCCATGTCATTGGCAAACAGGACGTTGCCGCCATCCTGGCTGCATACGACTATTCCGCTTCCAATGTTGCTCAATATCTCCCGCAGAAGCTCATATGAGGAAAGAAGCGAGCTGTTCACAATCTTCCTCTGCGCAAGCTCCTGTATGATGCCGCCCACATGCCGTATGAAATCAACCTCGTCAGGGTTGAACACCCGTGAGGCATCATCATCAATGACAACATAATACATCGCTATGGAATCGCCTATCACGATGGGTGTGGTCACAATTGCGCCAATCCCCTTCTCGCCGAGAACCTCCTGCTGGGAATGTGACATATTGGCGGAATCGGTGCGTATGGTCTCCTCTCCGAACAGGACGCCATACGGCCCGTCAAGGGCGATGTCACCTATGCCATCCTTTACGTCATTACCCTTTTTGTTGGTGATGATTGTGCCAATCTTTGTCTGGGCGGAATTAATCTGCATTAGAGACACGGTTGATGCCCCAAGGTAGCCCTGGGACTCCTGAATGATGTCATAGACTATCTCCGTAAATGTACCTTCCCTATCCAGCATAGCGGATATGTTCATCCTCGCATTATCGCGTGCTTCATTATTCCCCACGTCATTTACCCCAATTCAATAAAGATATGATTATTATACCCTACATTTTCCAATTTGAAAACATATAAAAGAGTTAAATTTTCACTAAAATATCACATTTCTTGTTGTCTTGGAAAAAATGTCATGATATGATTAATTAGTTTGACAAAATGGAAAGAAAGCTTTAGACATGGACATCATAAAATTCACAACAACAATGAAGCCCGACGGCAGGGAATACGAAAAAGTCGTGTTCTGGAACCGCTTCTGGCGCAATAAAACCGAACTGATACTGTCACTTTTGCCTGCATTTATCGCAATAGTGCTTTTCATCATGGGCTACCGAAATTCCTTCCTGCTCATGATATATGTTATATTCTTCTGCTACCCCGTGTTCATATTCTCACAGTGCAAAAGCAACATAAGCTACCACCTGAAGCACCGTGACCCGATTGAGGCCGCACAATGCACCCTGACGCTCATGCCCTCCGGCGTGCTGTACGAATTTACTGACGGGCAGCAGCCTGTCAGCATAAGCTGGGAAGGGCTTACAACCATCTACGACCAGCTTGGCTTTTACATGTTCTTCAACAAGGGAACGATGGTCTTCCTGATACGGAAAGCGGACATACCGCAGGACATGAGAAAAAGGCTTGTTGACTACCTGTTTGAAAACATAGACCAAAATACCTGTTACATAAGAATCCACCGTTAGCCATGTGCCAACGGTGGTTTTCCTTTTAAGTATTATTTTTTTATCTCCTGTATTACGAACTGAACGCTCCTGTTGCCCCTGTATTCATTAATTCCGGGATAATACAGCACGGATACCACGTCGCCCTCATTGATGCCCTCCGCCGCTGCCTCATCAACCCTGAACATTACCCCCTCTGCCACATACCCAGTTCCAGTCACCAGCGTAAGGCGCAGGACATTGCCGTTCTTTCCGATTATGCGCTTGCGCCTCACGGTCAACCCGCGGTCAGCAAACAGCGGTTTTTCATTGCCCTTGCCAAATGGCTCAAGACGTGCAAGGCTTTCAATCACACCCTCAGTGACATACTCAAGCGGCATCGGGACGTCTATCCAGCGTACAGGCGTAAGCGCCTTCTCATCAAGCCCAGCATTTGCAAGCATTTTCTCACGAAATGCGTCATAATTGCCACGCTCCATGGTAAGCCCCGCAGCCATGCAGTGACCGCCGAATTTAACCAGCATTTCACGGCACATGGTTATCCCCGCATGCATGTCATAGCCCTCAATCGACCTTCCCGAAGCCTTCAGGTACCCCGGCTCACCGATTGCGTCAGTAAATACCAGCGTCGGGCGGTAATACAGCTCCCTTATGCGCCCCGCTATGATTCCGGCAACGCTTTCATGGCAGTCCTTGAGGTATACCATCAAAACCTGCGGCACAGCCTCGCCATATTCTTCACCAATTGCCTGAACCGCAGCCGCCACACCGTCCTCAGTAACCTTCTTTCGCTGGTCATTGAGATCCTTTAACTCTTGCGCCCTTTGCAGCGCCTCACCTGAATCACTGCACTCAAGCAGCTCTATCGCCTTCCTTGCCGTGTCAAGCCGTCCGCTTGCGTTAAGGCATGGTCCCACCACGAAGCCGATGTGGTATGAATCAAAACAGCCGTCTTCAATGCCGCAGCTCTCCATCAATGCCTTAAGACCTACATTTTGGGTCCCAGCATTGATTGACTTAAGCCCTTCCCTGACGATTATCCTGTTCTCACCCTGGAGCTCCACCACATCACCCACGGTGGCTATGGCCGCCATCTCAATAAGCCCCTCCAAAAATGCGCTTTTCCCAAGCGTCTCACCCGTGAGTGCCTCCACAAGCCTCAGTGCAATGCCTGCCCCGCACATTTCCTTGAAAGGATACTCGCAGTCCTCCTGCTTTGTGTCCACCACGGCGCAGGCAGGGGGCAGCACATACTTCCTGCCGCCCCCTTCATCATCCTCATATGGAACATTGTGATGGTCAGTTACAATGACATCGATTCCAAGCTCCCTTGCCCTTGCAACCGCATCATATGCGGCAATGCCATTGTCGCAGGTGACTATTAGCCCCACGCCGTCAGAGGCACACGCCTCCACCATGCCCACATTGAGCCCATAGCCATCCACAATCCTGTCAGGCACCACATAATCAACATCAGCGCCAAGGTACTTCAAGCCCTTGTGCAGTATGTATATTGAACATATCCCGTCAATGTCGTAGTCACCGATTATCCTTATCCTGTCGCCCGAGGCAAGCGCACTGTTGATTATTGCCACGGCATTTTCCATATCCTTTATGTCATGCCAATCGCCAAGCTTCTCCACGGTCCCGTTGAGATACATGTCAAATCCGGCCTCATCCACAATGCCCCTGTTTCTCATCACCCTGGCTGTCACCTGGTCTATGCCAAACTTGTCGCCAAGTGCCTTAAAATCAGCCTTCCTTGCGTACACACGCCATTCGCTCATGTCCTAGTCAGCCTTTTCTTCCCTTTTCTCACTCTTCTTTTTCTTTGAGTTGCTCAGGTTCTTAACCTCTGCCTTGCGTGCCTCCACTGCCTTTTCGGCATCCTTCTTCGCCTTGACTGCCTGGTGCTTCTCACGGGCATTGCGAATCACAAGCCACAAGGAGCCAGTGACAAACACTGATGAATAACCGCCCGCAATGATGCCCACCATAAGCGGCAGTGCAAACTCCCTGATTGAAGCCACGCCAAATATGTACAATGCAAGCAGCATGATGAACGTGGTAAGTGATGTGTTAATTGACCTTGAAAGCGTGCAGGTTATGCTCTCATTTACAAGCTGCCTGTAATCAACCCTTTCCCCTGATGCCTTAAGCCCACTCCTGATTCTATCAAATATGACGATTGTTGCGTTGATTGAATAACCCACAATGGTAAGCATGCATGCAATGAACGTACCGCCAACCGATGTCCTGGAGAACACGTAAAAGGTAAGGACAATCAACACATCATGCAGCAGGGCTATGACCGCACTTGCGGCAAAGGAAATGTCCCTGAACCTGAACCATATGTATATGAGTATGCACACAATGGCAATCACAGTTGCATATATTGCGTCCAGCTTCATCTCGCCGCTGATGGTTGAGCTTATGCTTTCGGACTCAATTGCATCCTCACTTATTGCAAATTTTTCCTCAAGTGCCGCATTCAACGCTTCCCTCTGCTCAAGTGAAAGCTCGTCAGTCTTGAACACCACCTGCGTGCTGTCCGTCACCTTCTGCTGCTGCACATTGTTCACGCCTGCAGCCTCACGGATTACCGGAATAACGTTGGCATCAATGTCCGCCAGGGACATCTCCTCGTTAAATGTGACCGTGGTTGATGTACCGCCGATGAAATCCAGGCTGTAGTTAAATGCACCCTTGCCCATGGACGAGAACACAATCATTCCAACTATTCCCGCGGCAATGATTCCCACCGGTATTGTAAATGTAATCTTTTTCTTGCCTTCAAAGTCATATATCTTATTATGTACCGTTGCACCGTAAAGTGCAGGTGACTTACAGCCAAAGTTGTAGAACAGCCTCATGATTGTCTTGGAAATGACAAGAGCCGTGAACATTGAGAGCACGACACCGATTCCAAGCGTCATCGCAAAGCCCTTGACCGTTCCCGAACCCCTGAAATACAGCACAACCGCCGCAATGAGGGTTGTCACGTTGCCATCCACGACTGCCGACATTGCCTTGTCGAAGCCCTGCCTGATTGCCTCCTCAACACGCTTGCCGCTGCCAATCTCCTCCTTAATCCTGGAGTAGATGACCACATTGGCATCGACAGCCATACCGATTGAAAGTATGATACCCGCAATGCCCGGCAGTGTAAGTGTGATTTCATACACACTGAGGATGAATATGTCAAGCGCAACATAGATAATCAGCGCAAGTGTTGCCGCAACACCCGGAACCCTGTACATCACAATCATGAACACACAAAGCAGTGCAAAGCCCACTGCTGCCGCAAGAAGACTTGTCTGTATTGCAGTCTGCCCAAGCTTGGCTCCAACAACCTGTGAGCGCATTTCCTTGAGCTGCAATGGCATGGCACCGATTCTTACATAGGATGCAAGCGTGTTTGCCTCATCATATGACGACATACCGTCAATCTGTGCGCTTCCGCCCGTGATTGCCTGATTTACCCTCGGGCTGCTCACAACCTTTCCGTCATACACAATGTAAATGATGTTGCCCACATTGTTGGTTGTCGCCGTTGCAAATTTCGTTGTTCCCTCATCATTAAATTCCAGTGACACTATGTACTGGCTGCCTGATGTGGAGCTTGTGTCCGTTCCTGCCACAGCGTTCTTAACGTCTGAACCAGTGAGCAACGGGGTGTAATCCTCCCCTGCAACGAACTTCTGGTAGCCGTCGCTGTCGAGGAACTCAAGCGAACCCGGCTCACCAAGCTCCTCAAGAATTGCATTGGCATCCTCAACGTCAGGAATTTCCACGGTAATCCTCTTGCCGCCCTCACGGTAAACCTCAGCCTCGGTACTGTAATTCTGCACCCTCTGCTGAAGCTTGTACACGGTGTCGCTGACATCCTGCTCGCTTGGGTTGTCCTCCTCAATCTCATAGGTGATGCTCACACCGCCCGCAAGATCGAGTCCCCTCTTAATCTTGTAAATGCTCCCGTAACCATTGCCCATTCCAAATGCCGCAACATACGTCATCCCAATAAGCAATGCAAGGATGATTATGGAATAACCAACCTTCTTCCTCCAGTCATACCTCATAATATTTATAAAGCCTCCTTAAACATATATTACTCGCTCAACGCCGCCTTAATCATGATGGCGCACTCCACGCGCTTTCTCTGCATCTCGCAGCCTATGTCATATGCATCATTGATGTTCCCATGAAAATTATAGGAATTAGCTGCGCAGCCGCCTGAGCAGAAAAACTTTGCAAAGCATTTCCTGCATTTATCCTTGGAATACACATTGCATGACTTAAATTCATCACGGATGTCCGTCCTTGTGATTCCGTCATCCACATTGCCCATGAGGAAATCCTCATTCCCCACAAACTGGTGGCACGGGTACAAATCCCCCCAAGGCGTCACGGCAAGGTACTCACAGCCCGAACCACAGCCCGACAGCCTCTTGGCAACACACGGTCCGCCATTCAGGTCTATCATGAAGTGGAAGAAATTAAAGCCCCTTCCCTCCCTTTTGCGGTTCACAAGCTCCTTCGCCAGGATGTCATACTCACGGCATATCGTCTCCAGGTCCTCCTCACGAATGGCATAATCCGCTGTTGGCGGTGCCACCACCGGCTCCACGGATATCTGCTCAAACCCTTCATCCGCAAGGCTCAGCACATCCTTGGAAAAGTCCGTGTTATTATGTGTAAATGTGCCACGGACATAATAGTTGGTCTGGTTGCGGCTGTCAGCCAGCTTTTTGAACTTAGGCATTATTATGTCGTAGCTGCTCCCAAGCCCATTCCTTGTTGGCCTCATGTAGTCATTGACTTCCTTTCGCCCATCAACGCTCAGGACCACATTTGCCATCTCCTTGTTGGCAAATTCCATTATCTCATCATCAAGAAGAATCCCGTTGGTTGTCAATGTGAACCTGAAATTCTTATCGTGCTCCTTCTCAATGCTTCTCCCGTATTCAACGAGCTGCCGTACCACCTCAAAATTCATGGTTGGCTCGCCCCCGAAGAAATCCACCTCAAGGTTGCGCCTGCTCCCCGAATTGGCAACCAGGAAGTCCAATGCCTTCCTTCCCACCTCAAAGGACATCAGCGCCCTTCTTCCATGGTATTCCCCCTCACCCGCAAAGCAATACCTGCAGGCAAGGTTACAATCATGCGCAATGTGCAGGCACAGCGCCTTCACCACCGTCGGCCTGTCCTTGAGGCTGTCTATGTAAGGCTCGTAAATATCCTCAGTAAACAGCCGTCCGTCCCTTGTGAGTGCCCTGATTTCCCCGCACGCCTCACGTATGTCCTCCTCAGCGTACTTTTCCTTGAGGGCTTCCACAATGCCATTCTCCTTGGCATCCGTTATGCTGCCGTCAGGTTTTTCATTGTCCGCCTGATAAACCTCAAGTATGTCATATACAACATCATCCACCACATGCACGGCACCGCTGTTCACGTCAAGGACTATGTCATATCCATTATTCTTATATTGATGAACCATTCTGTCTGGTGTCCTTCCCAATTCACGTCTTTGCATTGCTCGATAGGCACGAAGTGGGAGAGTGCTTTAATACCAAACACTCTCCCACCTTAGCCATCTGGCATCTGCCGATATTAGTTGTTCTTGTTCTCACAGCTCTGGTTGCCAACCGTGCATGAAGTCTTGCATGCTGACTGACATGATGTCTGGCACTCGCCACAGCCGCCCTTCTTCATTGTATCCTTGAGAACCCTGTCATTGATAGTCTTAATATGCTTCATAATAATC
Organism: uncultured Bacteroides sp.; assembly: GCA_964482605.1. Taxonomy (GTDB): domain Bacteria; phylum Bacillota; class Clostridia; order Lachnospirales; family Lachnospiraceae; genus Bacteroides_F. The sequence goes on along the minus strand of CAYZYS010000057.1, from coordinate 375 downwards.
TCCATTCCGCAGGCGTTTTTTAATGGGGGAACCGTCATTGGAAAATCCCGCAGGGAATCTTCAAGCTGACATCGAGCTGTGTTGTGCCGCCTGCGGCACAGCCAGCATGTGAAAACCCGGCGCATCAGCCTAATTTTTCACACCATCCTCCTGATATTAATAAATGTTAAAATCACAACATCTTTGTCATTGTACCATAATGACAGGTAAATATCAAAACATTTTTTAAATTTCCGCAAAAATTAAAAAATATCTCCTTGACACACATTTAAGCGAGTGGTATTATAGACAAGCGTTGTGATTGCAAAGCATTTGCATAGGCGGAAGTGTCGGAATTGGCAGACGAGCAAGACTAAGGATCTTGTGGCAGCAATG
>CAYZYS010000056.1:0-13720 GCA_964482605.1 uncultured Bacteroides sp. | reverse complement strand
GCCCCTTGTTTGAGGGATTGACAATCATGAGGACCGAACTTCTTTGGTCATCATAATAATTCCACCTCTCGCTGCACTTCCCGTCCATCATCCAATACATGGCGGCGGGGTCGGTGCTGAACAAATAAAAAACCGGGTGTGAATACCCCCATGTCTCATTCATGGAGTACATTTCAAATTCTTCCACCTCTGTAATGTCGCCCATGTTCCCATTGTTGGAACAGGTTATGATATGGTTTTTCCTGCTGTCACCCATTTTAAATTCATATGGTCCCTTTATGGCGCCACTTGAATGGGAACTGCCAAGGTCCGGGGTACCGTCATCCTTGAGGGACATAAGCCCCAGGGCTTCAAGAAGCTCCCACGGGATGGCCTTTTGCACGTCCTTTTTCTTTTTCTCCTCCTTGATTTTTGCGTCAGACAGGGCATACCTTTCACCCCAGCCAGTGTAATCAGCCACGTACTGGTACGCCTCATGCTGTGCCAGTCCCGTCATCTGCTGCACGGCGTCAAAGACGTCGAAGCTCTTCCCACATGAATAGCAGTGGAAATTCTTCTTCCTGTTATCATAGTAACAGGAGCCGTGCCTGTGGTCAGGATGAAAAGGACATATGGCGGATATCTTGCCCCTTACCATCCTGACGTCCATTCCTGTCTGCCTTAACACGCCCATCACGTCCACCTCGGACTTGAGGGCATTCAAATCATATTTCATGCCTAATCACCTCCTCCTTAAAGCATGAATGATGTTGTCATGCCTAGTATGGATGTGTTGGTTTCCCGAAAAAAAAGGCACGGGCAAAAACCCGTGCCATAAAGGCAAATATGTTTTTACTTTTTTTCTTGTTTCCATTATAATGGTCTCATCATCACCACTGAAAAGAGGTTTTTGCCATGGACATGTCAGTCAGCAATTTCATACAGGACATCTGTGACTTGCTTGGCATTGCCATTCCAGCCATGTCTTATGATACCTCGCATTTCCAAACCAGTACCATGATGGCTCAGTACAATCCGTCAGGAAACACAATTCACCTCAGGAAATGTGGGAAGCCCAACCCGGATTACCTGTTTTCCATTGCCCATGAGCTCCGCCATGTATGGCAGTTGCAAAACCACAAGGGGTTTTACTTTGGCTCTTACCAGCCAATCGAATCATGTGCTGACACGGAATCATACAACCTTCAGGCAGCCGAGATAGACGCAAATGCATTTGCCGGCTTAATCATGGTTGACTTTTTCCATTTGCAGCCATTATTTGAGGGACTGCCTGAATCCGTGAAAGACAAAATCCATGAACGGATGGAAGACATTGTTGCTACTGAATTTTCTCAATGAACCTGAACCCATTTGCAGTTGTCTTCTTTCTGGAACCATCCTTGCGGATGAACCAGTCTCCCCTGACAACCCCCTCTTCCGTGATTTCCGTTGCCTTTGGGTGTTTTCTTGTTCCTTCCCATTCAAGGAAAGTGCATTTCCATCTTTCCTCCAATGGCTCACATTGCCTGTCTGCCTTTGACGTTGCCATGATTGCTTCAAGTTCTTCGTCCGTCAGGCTTTCCAGCCAGGACATGTCCAGTGAATAAAAATCAGTTCTGTTGTAATGGTTGCTTGTATGGTGCCATGACGAATGGCGCAATCCCATTTCCCGCAATGTTTTTGCCGGCACCTTTTTCAATGTTTCCGGACTGCATTTCAGTGTCAGCTCCCCATTGCCAATTGCCTTCTGGATTGCCGCCAAGATTTCCGTCTTGGTCCATTTTGACAAGGGCCTTTCCCCATTTTTGTATGCGTCAACCGCATTATTGCTCATTGAAAACCCATGATATCCTGCCATATCCTGTTTGCCTCCTTATAATGAAAATTTGCCTTGTTACCCTCCATTAAGCATGTACAAGTCCATGTTCAGTATGGCAAACAAGACAGCCCCGTACTGGAGGGAGTACAGGAAAACTGCTGGCATGTCCCATTCCGTTTGGCATATGGCATGGATTCAGCCATCCTCCGGCAATGACATTTCCGAAACCTCAAACTGGGGTGATGCCTGGCCAAGGTACACATTCATCCCGACCCTGCCGTAAAGGTCAAGCACAAGTGGGTACCCAAGTTCCCTGTACCGTGCCGTCTTGTTGAACCCCACCGCCGTCCCGTGGTCAAGGAACAGCTTGACGTGTTCGCCCTTTTTGCCCATTGTCCGCATGAACTGCCCACCGGACGGGAAAAGCCCCACTTTTTTCATGGCAAACGACGGTGCGGGCACGGACTCCCCATAAGGTGCGTATTCCCTTACTATCCGGTCAGCCATTTCAATGTCACGCGGCTCAATCACAAACGGGACGGGCACGGCTGATTCCGTGGCCTGCCTGAGTTCACCGGAATGCACCACGGACCATGCCCTCATGCCCTGGACAAACCCCATGTAATCAAACTCATCGCCAATCCTAAGCCCTGCGGCACCCTTGTGCCCGCCAAAGCCAGCCAGCCATTCGCCGCCGCCCTCGGATATGGCTGCGGTTATGTCAGTGTCCCCGTAGGTCCTTGCGCTGCCCTTGTACCTGCCATCCTCCCCGACGTGGAACACGATGGCCGGCTTCCCAAGTTTTTCCGCAAGCTCCCCTGCAACTATGCCGCATATGCCCAGTGGGAAGCCGGGGCTTGCCACGATTGTGATTCCATCGCCATTGCCATCCCCGGTGAGTTCACCCGCCAGCCTCATCGCCTCCTGCGTTGCGGATTTCCTTTCCTCGTTTGTGGCGGCAATCCACGCGTAGGCTTTCCTTGCCCTGTCCCCCTTGCTGGCAAGGAACGAGGCAACCTTCTGGGCGCCATTGTCATACATCCTCCCCGGTGCATTGAACAATGGCCCAAGGCGGTACCCGAAGTCATCCTCCGTGCACCTGGAGCTGTCCAGCCCCGTCTCGGAAAGGAGCACTGTCGTCCCGTCAAGCACCGGCGCATGGTCCCTTATGAGGGAAAGGGAGTCACCCACGATGCGCCTGTTCCCGTTGATTAGCGGGACAACATCGGCAACCGTGGCAATCCCTGCAAGCACCCTTGCCGTGTTCATCACCCTTTCAGGGTATGGGTGTTCCCTGCCTATTTCCTCCATAACCTTGAGGACAAGGCCGGCGCCGCAATACGGCGAGTACCCCCTTGCGGAGGTGTCAGCCGTCCCGTCTGACTGGTTCACGACACAGTCCACGTCCGGGAAATTCCCCGGATAGCCCGGCAGGGCAAGGTGGTGGTCAACCACCATTACCCTGAAGCCGTAACCCAGTGCCCTTTCCAGTGCCTCCGTTGCCCTGATGCCGTTGTCCACGGTGACAAGCAGGGCGTCCTTTTTCCTCCTCCTCGCCTGTATCTCGTCCACGATTGACACTGATATGCCGTACCCCTCTGAAATCCTGCGGGGGAAGCGTATGTTCATGCCTGCCCCCATGTCCCTGTCAAGGTATGAGAACATCAGGTATGAAAGGTAGCCGCTGACAACCCCGTCACAATCATAGTCGGCAATCACGTGCACCTCCCATTTTTCCCTGACGGCACGCACCACCATTTCCGCGCACTTCCCGATGTTCCTCACCGGTTCCTCGTGCATGGCAAAAAACTCCCCCGTGGGCATTGGAAGCCCGTCTTCTATCTTCTTCCTTAATGCCATCTCATCAAGCACTGTCAATTCCCCCTTTCCCAAAGGCTGTTTCCACTGGTTTCATTATGCCACCTTCCATGGACCCGTGTTTTTGTGGCAAACCCATTTCCTTGTGTGAAGCCTTGCACGGTCAAGACCATGGGAACATGGCGATTGGACTGGCATGTTTGCCACAAGGCAGATTTTGCCCGGGCAGGCAGTCCGTCCCCGGATGGCATGGCAAACGGCGTGGATGGCATTAGCGGTGAATGGCGTGATGGCATGGATGGCAAACATGGGTTTGCCACAAGGCACGTGCCCGCCATGGGGAAACATACTAACGTAAATTTTTACAGGGAGGTATTTTCATGGCATTGGGACGCAACGAAAAGACAATGCTCCTGTACATGATGGAGTTCTATGCCTCAACCGGTTTTTACCCAACGTATGACGAGCTGCTTGCCCTGACAGGGCGCAAGTCCAAGGAATCCATATTCTCATACATGAGGTGCCTTGGGGAAGAAGGCTACGTCCTGCGCAAGGGCGGGCACTCAAGGGATTACCGCCTCAACTGGGACAGGCTTGCCGCCGACGGCTTCACGACGCCGCAACAGGAGGCATCCGCAAGGGCAGTCAGGGTGAAGCCATGGCAGAGGTATGGCGAAGACCCCGGTGCTTACTGCGGCAGATGCGGCGGGCTGCTTTCCCCGGGCAAGGACATGTACTGCAGGCACTGCGGGCAGGCCATCCTCTGGGACGCCACGGGCAGCGCGGGAAAAGACGGCACGGTGGGCACGGACGGTGGCATGTACGGGATTCCACGGAAAACAAGGGACGCAAACGGGGCTTCACAAAAAACAGCAAACCCAGGAGGGATGTAAGACGATGATTGACGGAAAACTGAAACATGGGCTTTTCATAGCGGAAAAGCCAAGCGTGGAAAGGACATGCAGGGACGTATACACAAGGCACAGGGGGGAGTTCCCATTTTCACTCACCTTCTGCTCACAGAGGGGACACCTGCTCACCCTCAAAATGCCGCATGAGGTTGACCCGGTGCTTAAGAAGTGGAGCTGGGACACCCTTCCAATGTTCATGGATGACCATGGCGGCTACAAATACAAGGTCATCCCATCATCAAGGGAGAAGTACGACAACATAAGGAACGAGCTTAAGTCAGGGAAGTATGACTTCATCGTGCACGCGGGGGATTCTGACCAGGAAGGTGAACTCCTCGTGAGGCTTGTCCTGTCAGACCTGAAGAACAGGCTCCCCGTGTACCGCTACTGGGAAAACGGCACATCCGACACCGCCGTCATGGACGGCCTGCGTGACATGCGTCCCGACACGGAGAAGCTCTACGAGAACTTCTACCGTGCAGCCCTCATAAGGCAGCATTCCGACTATGACATAGGGATGAACTCATCCAGGGCGGGCGGCCTCAAGCTGAACATGACGGGCTTTGCCATGGGCAGGGTCAAGGCAGTCATATTGTCCCTGGTATACAACCGTGACATGGAGATTGAGAATTTCGTGCCAAAGACGGATTACCAGGTTGTTGCCACATATGGCGGGGGCTTTGGGGGGCTGATGTTTGACCCACGGGGCATGGCGAAGGCGGAAGGCACCGCAAAGGATGGGAAGAAGGACAACACGAAGGGCGTCATAAGGTTTGACACGGAGGCGGAGGCGCTGAGGCATGCCAACTCACTAAGGGGGAAGCCGGCCATCATTGAGTCCGTTGAGGTAAAGGACGTGTCACAGTCCGCGCCAAAGCTGTATGACCTTGGCACGCTCCAGTCAGATGCAAGCGCAAGGCTGGGGATGTCCCCGGACAGGGCACTTGAGATGTGCCAGTCACTTTATGAAAGGAAAATACTCTCTTACCCGCGTACCGACTGCCCTTACCTTGGCACGGACATGGACCTCAGGGCACTCCTCAGGTGTGTCGCCTGTGACCCTGCCCTTGCGGAGGCGGCTGGGCGTGTCGACACGGCCGCAATTGCGGCCGTCAGGAAGAACAGGTCATACGTCAATGACGAAAAGCTGGCCAAGGGCGGGCATTTTGCCATAGTGGGGGACCAGCCCTTCAGGTGGGACTCACTTTCAAAGGCAGAGCAGGCATTTGTTGACCTGGTGTTCAGGAGACTGCTTTCCATATTCCTGCCGCCACTGAGGACGAAAAACACGAGGATGGTTGCGGACATCGGCGGCTCAAAGTTCAGGACAACCGGGAAGACCCTGGTTGACAGGGGGTACACCGTGCTGTATGACACAAAGGTGAAGGAAACGTTTCTGCCGGAGATGGGGAAGAGACAGCAGCTTGCCGTCACCTCCATAAAACCAATGGGGGTTGAGAAGAAGAAACCCTCACCATTCACCGAGGCAACCCTCACGGAGGCATTGAACAACCCATACAAGTTCCTCAGGAACAAGGACGAGAAATACAAGGAGCTGGGCGACGAACTCAGGATAGGCCGCCCGTCAACGCAGGCGGGGATAGTGAAGGAACTCCTGGACAAAAAGTACATTGAACTCAGGGGGAACGCGTACCATTCAACAATCCTGGGCAGGACGATAATGGACGCCTTCGCCGGCACGCTCCTCATGGACGTTGACCTCACCCTTGAATGGGAATGGAAGATGCACCTGATAAAGGACGGCGACCTTTCCCCGGATGCACTTGCGGATGACAACCACAGGCTTGTGGTGGACCTTGTGCAGCACCTCCATGACAAGCACGTCACGCCGGTCATTGACAAGAAGAAAATGACCGAGTTCCTGATGAAGTGCCCTTCCTGCGGGAAGGACATCAACGAGACCGAAAAGGGCTTTTCATGCACCGGGTGGCGTGAGGGCTGCAAGGTCGGGTTGTTCAAGGAAACCTGGGGCACAAGCATGTCAAGGGATGACGCATCCGACCTCCTGCTGGGCAAGACCATAAGGAAGAAATGCACCACGAAGTCCGGCACGTCCGTGAACCTGAACCTGAAATATGACTTTGCACTGAATAAGGTTGTCAGGGACCAGTGATGGCACAACAACAATAAAAAAGCACGGGAAACCGTGCTTTTTTTTCATTCATTCCCCCATGGCTCTTGTGAGCCTGGCATGGATGACCGGTGCCAATGTGAACCTGGCAACCACCCATATTACGCAGATGGCCAGAAGACCCCAGGTACGGGCATCCGGCTCTATGTTGTCCAATGCCAATGAGAAGAGCAGGAATACCACCCCCATTACCACATCAGCAACAAAAAGGAGGGTCCTGACAAATGCCAATGCCCTCCTTACCTGCTTCTTAATCCACTTGTGGGGTACGATGTACCTCACGGTCACAATGTCGAAATCCTCGTACTTATCATATTGTACCATGGCAGCCACCATCGGGAGGAATGAATTTTCCTCCCCCTTTCTTGTATTATTTGATGACCGCAGTATGTGTTTTTTCCATTCCCCGTTTTCATCACCGCGTATTCCCACGGACATTTTTGCCTGCCCATTTGTCTTGTGGCCGTCACCCTTATTCGGTAGCCACCGCCTTCAGGCGGTTTTCGGCAATGTGGAAATATTCTGCCTCCAGCTCAATCCCAATGAATTTCCTGCCCAGTTTCAAGGCAGCCACGCCGGTTGTCCCTGAACCCATGCAGGAATCCAAGACCACGTCACCCTCATTCGAGTATGTTTTTACCAAATATTCCATTAATGCCAGGGGCTTTTGCGTCGGATGCAGATGGAGCTTTTGCTTGTCACTCGCAAAAGTCAGCACGTCCCTGGGATATCTGGTTGTTTTCCCACCCCCGCTCATTTCCCGGTTCATCCGCCCATATATTTCAGTGTTGTTCTGGGTGGATATGTATTTCGTGTATGAGTGCATGGGTGCGTGTCCTTCCGTCATCTGGGGATTGTATGTGGGAAGCTTCTTATAAAACACAAGTATGTTCTCATGTGCCTTCATTGGCATTTTCCTGGAATTCAGGTGTCCCGTTGCCTGTGTCTTCTCCCAAATCCATTCATACCTGAGCATTGGCAGGTTAGATGCCCCAAGGACCTTGTCAAATGGTGTCTGGGCAAACAGCACGATTGCCCCATTTTTCTTCACGATTCTCTTGTACTGGGTCCACATGGCATCCAGCGAGATTACCGAGTCCCATTTGCATTTTGTCGTGCCATAAGGCAAATCCGTGATGATGCAATCCACTGACTTGTCTGGGAGGCGTTTCATCAACTTAAGGCAATTGCCCTGGAATAATTGGCATGTTTCCGGCATGCCATCACCTGCCCTTTCCTTACCCAACGTGTGGTTTCCTTCTTGCATTCAGTGCAAAACACCCTTTCTGGCTTTCCCTGCCGTGAATCATTTTCCCGGCATGATGCCCTTCCTTTCATCCAACACCCTGCATACCTCCCTTGCCACGTATGCCGCAAGCCTCACGGGCACTGCATTCCCTATCTGCCTGTACTTGCTTGTGAGGTCTCCGCAGAACTCCATTCCCTCCGGGAATGTCTGTATTGCGGCCGCCTCCCTCCAACTAAGCCTCCTCGTATTCCCCTCGCCGAACCTCCACAGGTCCTTTCCCACCTTTTCCATGTCAGGGGAGGAAGGGTGCAGGGCGACCTGCTTTGCCATGGCGGGGATTGTGAATGAGGCCTCATCCCATCCCCTCTTCCTGTTCCTTGACATGTACCTGGACGAATACGGGGCATGGCACACATCCCCCGGCAACGGGTCAGGCATGTCCCCGATTGCCTCCCTGAGTGAAACAGGGGCGATGTCCGGCAATGGGATTTTGAACCCTTCCACGCAAAGGTCCCTGCGGAACCCGGCGATTATGACCCTTTCCCTGTACTGGGGCACGCCAAAGTCCCTTGCGTTTACAAGCTGGGTGTACACGTCATACCCGCATCCTGCAAATTCTTCCCTGATGGCCCTGAATATTTCCCCATCCGCCATGGTGAGCAGTCCCTTGACGTTCTCACCTATGAACGCAAGTGGCTGGTGCTCCCTGACAACGGCCACGTAATGGCGGTACAGGGAGTTCCTTGAATCATCAACCCTCCTTGGCCCGCTGAGTGAGAACCCCTGGCAGGGAAACCCTCCAAGGATGATGTCTGAATCCGGTATGGTGGAAACATCCACGTCGCCTATCCTGCCGCAGACCACCTCCCCATGTCCCCATTTCCCATGTGTTTCGCATGCGTCCCTGTCCATGTCATTGGCCCAGACCACGTGGAAGCCTGCCTCCTCAAAGCCCATGTCCAGCCCGCCTGCCCCGCAGAAAAGGCTTACCGCCGAGTATTTCCCCGTGTTTCCCATGAAAAATCCTCCTTAAGATTTTGTGTCCTGTGGCAAACCCCACGCCGCCACCTGGCAGCCATTGCGTAAGGTGCCTATCCCCTGAAAAACGCCATCCCACGGTCCAGGTCCTCTGATATCCCCCCAAGCGCCCTGCCCTGTTCGGCAATCACGTCCATGCCCGAATCCAGTGATTCCATTGACGCGCTGACTTCCTGGGTGGAAGCCGCGTTTTCCTCCGCAATGGATGAAAGGTTGTCCATCTCAAGGACAATCGTGTTCTTCCTCTCCACCAGGGTTGCCGTCTCACCGGTTGCCGCGTCAATCGCCCCGACTACCATTGAGGCCGACTTCCGCACATTCCCGAACGCGGTTGAAACCTGCCGCAGTATTGACTCCTGCCTTTCCATCACCTGGTTCATCTTCCCGGCCTTTTCCACGCACGTGCCGACCATTTCATTGATTTTGTTGATTGTCCCCTGTATCTGCCTTGCGGACTTGCCCGACTGTTCCGCCAGTTCCTTTATCTCGTTTGCCACGACCGCAAAGCCGTTCCCCGTGTCACCCGCATGGGCGGCCTCAATTGCCGCGTTGAGTGACAGCAGGTTCGTCTTTGACGCTATGCCCCTTATGAAGTCCGCCGCCTCCGCTATGCTCCCCATTTCCTCCTGCACGGAATTGACGCTGCTTATTATTTCCCTTGCGCTGTCGGAGCTTTCCCTTGTTGCCGCCTTCAGCTCGCCAAGGTTTTCCCCCGCAGTGCCGCACACGTCGCCCATGCCCCTTGCGAGGCCGAGGGTGTCCACGAGGCTTGAGTTGATTGCGTCTGTCGCCCTGGACATCTCACCAAGGGCATTGACCGAGTTCTGCACGGACTCAGCCATTGCCGCCGAGCCTGACGCGATTTCACCCATGGTGGACGTGATGGTTTCCGATGAGCCGTTGCAGTCCATTGTCGTGTTTCCCATTTCACGGGCAGCCTCGCCCATGTTCCTCGACTGCTCCCTTATCCCGCCCGTGAGTGACAAAAGCATCCGCCTTGTTTCCTCAAGCTCGTCCGCCATGAGGTAAAACTCGCTTATCCTGTTTGTGTTGTCCCCTGCCGGGGAAAGGTCGCCCTCCCTGATTGCCGACAGCCTCCGGCGTACCGCCATGAGCTGCCTTTCCATCATCAGTGAAAAGAACAGTGCGGCACATGCAAACAATGCCGTCAGCAGGCACCCCAGCAGGGCAAGCCCCGTTGAACGGCCAATGAAAGTGGCGACACACGCCAGGCATGCCACCAGTGGGATGAGCGCATACATCAGCAGCACCATCCTCAGAGTGAGTGGCGGGTTCCCATTCCCGGCAAATCCCTTGTTTTTCCCATTTCCCATCATTCCATTTCCCCCATTCCACGGTATACCTCTACCTGCCTTGCCAGCCGCCCATAGGCGCTGACCAGTTCCGAATGCGTCTTCCTCAAAAGCCCCAGCTCATCCCTTGCCTCAGCCATTGCTCCTGCCGTCTCGTCAAGGGCCACCAGTGCGTGGATGAGCACGTTCATTGTCGGGTAAAAGGCCTTGTTCCCGATTTTCACCCTTATGCTGCCGTCTTCCATGGCGTCCGCCCCCTCAATGAGGGTCCTGACCAGCTCGCCCAGTGACTCCAGCCTGCCGCCATACCCGCTGTCCAGCGCGCAAAGCCCCGAAATCATCTTCCTGTGTTCGCCCGGCGTGCACGCCAGGATTATGCTTGTCCCGTTTTCCGTTGACTTAATCTTCATTTTCTGTGTTCCCCTTACTGCGTATTTGTGCCACAGGCGGCCACATGTGCTCCCACCCCGTGACGACATCAGTATGTTTTGCCGGATGGGAAACCAATTGCCGTGGCAAACCAATCCCCATACTATGCACGATGTAATTTTTTTAAGTGCCGGATGAATGGAGGCATCATGCCGGCCAATGATTTTTTTACGCCATGGCAAACATGGCAGAAGGAGGACATATGAAAGATTTGTTCACGATTGCTGACATCGCCACGCTCATGGAGAAAATGGGTGAAATGGGCATCAGCAACAAAAGGGACCAGAACTTCGTGCTCCAGTGCGGCAGGAAGTCAATCACCGTGGCAAACCAGACGACGGTTGGGGCAATAATCCAGGCTGTCGGGCTTTCCAGGAAGACAGGCATGGAAGTGTCGCTCCTTGAGGGTGGCAGTTCCGGGACCCGCAAGGTTTTCCACGTGAATGGCAGCGGGCTTTTCCTTGCCGGGAAAAAGATAGCCTAGACGCGCCACATTGTGCCGGCACTGCGTCCCCTGGCGGGGCGCAGTTTTTTTTGCGGCATTTTTTAAGGCAGTGCTTTTTGCGGCAAAAAAAAAATCCCCCGCCATTTGGCAGGGGAAACATGATGCCAGGCTTACACGGCAATGCCCCGCGCCGGGGCTTCCTCAACGTGCAGGGTTGACCTCACGATGTTCACGTCCACCTTCCCTTCGTGGATGACGTCGTAAAGCGTCAGAACCAGGGCTTCCTCATCCATGGACCTGGCCTTTTTCATGACCTCCCTCCTTTTTTGGGTGGCCTTGTCCCAAAGCCATTCCCCAATGAGGTCCCTCGCCTCCTCAATGGTTGCCGTGAGGCTTCCGTTGAGGATGAGCAGGGGTTCATTCCCAAATTCCATCACTGTGCCTTCCCTTAATCCCGTGTGGCATGCAATGTCATACCTATACGGGAAAGCCGTCAGGGCACGCGATGAGCCTTCTCCTTTTAACGTGTATACAGTCTGAATCATATGAATCCCTCCATTTCTCTTTTACAAAATTCATGTTACGTTTCAGTATGCATGTTTTCAGCCCCGCAAAAAAAAATGGATGCCCTTTGCATTGCCAGGCATGCCCGGACGGTGTATAATGCCGGTAGGGGGCAAGGGCATGCAGGGAGTTCCCGCCGTGGCCATCATGTTAATCGTGTTAATTGCAACCAAAGAAGTAATTGTAACCAAAGAAGCATTTGCAGGCATTGAATGAAATGCAACCAGAGAAGTAATTGTAACCAAAGAAGTATTTTGTGGCATAGACATTACAAAAATGACTTGCCATAACCAAAACCACAGGGGTGTTTGGAAGTTTTGGCATACAGCAATCCCCGTGGGGCATTTCACGCCAGTGGGTGCTTGCAGTGCGCCAAACGCCATGTGTATGCCATATTCCATATGTGTTTGTGGCTATGCCCTCACATCAGGGAGTGGTCGTGTCCTTGGGACAATCGGGCAATGGGGTTTCACAATGCCGTGGGGCATTTCACGCCACCATAATCCCCTTTGCATATTGGTTCATCCAGGGTTTCCCTGCACATTGGCAAACACAAGCCATCCATTTCCCACAAGCGTCAACCACACTGTATGCCCGCAGGGCGTGCCTGTCACATCATCCGCATTCTTCCATACGCTTAATCGGCATACCCCTTTCCATTCCCACCCCCCAAGGCACAATTGTGCCAAATGCATTCATCATTCCCCACACGCATTAATCAACATTGTGTTTTCAAGTTTTCATTGGTTTCCAAATCCCTTAACCGCATTGTGACCCAAAAACCCAACAAAAACCCCTTGTTTGCCAAAGTACGCAAGTACGCCATATGCCGTTAGGGCATAAGGAATATGGTGCATTTCATTGCCGCAAGTACACACGGGGGTTTTAAGCCATTAAAAAACATCACGGCTTGGGTAGTTTGTGAAAGTAAACACGGCAATGTCAAAGTTCAAGGTCTCTTATGGTCACAAAACAGGTTAAGTCAAAACGGTTTATGTGCATCCCAAAACCAAAAAAGGACATTAATGCCCATAAATGCCATTGGCTCTTTGAATCCACAAAAAGCGGCAGGGAAAACAATGCCAATGGGACACCCAAGCCCAAAAGGACAAAGGGTGCAAGGAATGTCAGGGGACATCCGTGGGATTATGTGGCTTTGGAAAGAATGAAGACAGCTTAAGCCACCAAACGCCAAAAAACACCCATTGATTGCAAGGACGCCAAAAACACTGGATGTGCCATTTCCATCAAGCCATATGGATGCCATTAAACAGACCTGTCTTTGGAAACACCCAAGCCCGCAGGGACAACATGGCTTGGCGTGGCTTGCAATGCCCACCTGCACAAATGAAAATCCCTGCATAAAAAAGCACCATTGCCCTTGCATAAACAAACGTATGTATGGTAAAATCAACACAGCGTGCCAGCCAGGCAGCCAATGCCCGTCCGGGATTCCCGCCAGCCAGGGGAAGGAAAGGACCGGGGGAACTGCCAGCCAGGGCAGGCGCGGACAGTGACGGAAAGGAGGACGGCCCATTCCCACGGCGGGGGCGGTGGGTCCACGGGCCTGACATGATATCATGAGGACCATTAGTTTCCTTGTCGCAAAGGGAGGCGTGTCAAAAAGCTCCCTGACCCTTGAGGTTGCGGCACTGATTAGGAAAAGGGGGCACAGGGTGCTGGTCATTGACCTTGACCAGCAGTGCTCAATTTCAAAGAACTGCAACGCAGACCTCACGAAATGGAACATCCTTGACGTGATGAACGCAAGGGTGGACATCCATGAGGCAATACAGGACGTGGGGCTGTTTGACATAATCGTGGCAAACGGTGAGCTTGCCGGGGCGGACAGGATGTTTGACTCTGACGAGGACAAGTACCTTGTGGCCGATGTCACCGGGCTTTTGTCCGGGGATTATGACTACGTGCTGATTGACGTCGGCCCGTCGCGCAACATCCTCCACAAGATGGCGCTGGTGGCATGTGATTACATCGTCATCCCG
>CAYZYS010000055.1:0-13803 GCA_964482605.1 uncultured Bacteroides sp. | reverse complement strand
ATTGCTTACCTTTCTCAAAGAAAAGGACAAGCGGAAAAAGTAATGCCCATCCCGTATGCAGACGGAATGGGCGCCTCTCACTGAGAGGTAATTAACCACATTTTTTCCGGGAGCATCCACTTCTGACGTGGGTGCTTTTCCTATGCCACAATATACCACGTCTGGCTTGTCAATGCAAGGGGAAATTACTTTTTTTACTGTGTATTTTTTTACGCATGTTTTTTCACGTCTGGCTTTCCCACGTCATTATTTTTTGTTGAAATTCCTGCAAAACCATGGTAGGATTTCTTCGGGTGCCACCATAACGGTAGGCGGTTGTCCTCTGCATGGAGGGCTTGCGACCCTCCATCATACATAAACCGAATTGTGGTTGTTTATGGAAAGGAGGGCTAAACCATGGATATGATATGCGGTATTATGACAGCACTGAGCTTTGGCTTGGCTTGTTTCAGTATTGGCTACTCCCTGGGGAAAGATAGTAATAAGACGCAAAAATGACCGCCCTGTCCTGAGAAAACAAGCGGTCATTATTTGATTTTCTGAGGACAACCGTCTATCGGTGGTGCCTTTTCCTGTAACAATATTATCATGCAATATTACGGATGTCAACCCATGTATCCTTGGCAAAATGGTAACATTTGACAAACAGCATGATTTTTTCATTGATTTTTTTCCAAATAATAGTATTTTGCAATCCCTGCAAAACCATGGTAGTATCCCCATGGGCACTCCCCTGACTACTCTCCACGGCAAGCCGTGGAGGTTCTAACTGGCGGCATTATGCAGTAACCGTACATCATTTTCAGACTTTGGGTTACTGTCTTTCTGCCAGAGCAGCGAACTCTACAGCCAGGCAACCCTACGGTCACATTAACGGCTGAATTCATGTTACCACAGGGAGCATAGTCATACAGTATATGCCCGTGGGAAACCATGGGCATGTCTTTTACTGCATGTGGATTTCCTTTTGCCCGTGGGTACAATACTGCAGTGACGATTTCACATACTATGGGACGTAACAATTAATCCATGGGAGAAAGGAGAAAAAGCTATGGAAAATGTGATAAAAAGGAATGGTGAGGTTGTTGCCTATGACAGCAGCAAAATCATCAAGGCAATCGGGAACGCAAATGATGACGTCCCTGAGAAGGAAAGGATTTCTGATGAGGGAATATCCTCGATAGTCGCATACATCGAGGGTCTTGGGCATACGCTCAAGGTTGAGGAAATCCAGGACATTGTGGAACAGCAACTGATGAAGAAGGGCAAGTATGAGCTTGCCAAGGCATACATCGTGTACCGTTACACGCATGCCCTGGTGAGGAAGTCCAACACGACGGATGAAAGCATACTCTCCCTCATCAGGGGAGCCAACAAGGACGTGTCGGAGGAAAACTCCAACAAGAACGCCCGCATGGCTTCCACCCAGAGGGACCTCATCGCCGGTGAGGTGTCAAGGGACCTCACAAGGAGGCTCCTGCTCCCGGAGAGGATATCCAAGGCACATGACGAAGGCGCGATTCATTTCCATGATTCGGATTATTTCGTGCAGCCAATCTTCAATTGCTGCCTTGTGAACATCGGGGACATGCTTGACAATGGGACAGTCATGAACAGCAAGCTCATAGAAAGCCCAAAGAGCTTCCGCGTGGCATGCACCGTCATGACGCAGATAATCGCATCCGTTGCGTCAAGCCAGTACGGCGGGCAGTCCATTGACATATCCCACCTTGTGAAGTACCTCAGGAAGTCAAGGGAGAAGCATGCACGGAAGCTCCGTGAGGCACATCCTGACTTCACGGATGAACTGGTGGGCACGCTTGCCACGGAAAGGATGAGGGATGAACTCAAGGATGGCGTGCAGACCATCCAGTACCAGATTAACACCCTCATGACGACAAACGGGCAGTCACCATTCGTGACGCTGTTCCTGTACATCAGGGATGATGACCCTTACAGGGATGAGGTTGCCATGATAATCGAGGAGATATTGAGGCAGCGCATTGAGGGCATCAAGAACGAGAAGGGCGTGTACGTGACGCCTGCCTTCCCAAAACTGGTGTATGTCCTTGATGAGAACAACTGCCTGAAAGGCGGGAAGTATGACTACCTTACGGAGCTTGCCGTGCGCTGCTCCGCAAAGAGGATGTACCCGGACTACATCTCCGCAAAGAAAATGCGTGAGAACTACCAGGGGGAGGTGTTCTCCCCAATGGGATGCCGCAGCTTCCTTTCACCATGGAAGGATGAGAACGGCAACTACAAGTGGGAAGGCCGCTTCAACCAGGGCGTTGTCTCACTCAACCTCCCGCAGATGGGCATAATCGCCAATGGTGACGAGGAGAAGTTTTGGCAGCTCATGGAGGAGCGCCTGTCACTGTGCTTTGAGGCCCTGATGTGCAGGCACCACGCGCTTGAGGGCACGTTGTCCGACATGTCACCGATACACTGGCAGCATGGGGGCATAGCGAGACTGAAGCCGGGCGAGAAGATTGACAGGTTCCTGCATGACGGGTACTCAACCCTCTCCCTTGGCTACATTGGGCTTTATGAGGTGACAAAGCTCATGACCGGCGTAAGCCATACCGACCCAAAGGGCACGGCATTTGCACTCAAGGTGATGAAGAGGATGAAGGACGCGACAAATGCATGGAAGGAGGAGACCGGGCTTGGGTTCGGGCTTTACGGGACCCCTGCCGAAAGCCTCTGCTACCGTTTTGCAAGGATTGACGCGAAGCGGTTTGGCATCATCAAGGACATCACCGATAAGGGTTATTACACAAACTCTTACCATGTGGACGTGCGTGAGAAGATTGACGCATTCTCAAAGTTCATTTTTGAGAGCCAGTTCCAGGGCATAAGCTCCGGCGGCGCAATCTCATATGCCGAAATACCAAACATGCAGAAGAACATCAACGCGCTTGAGGATGTCGTGAGGTTCCTTTACGACAACATCCAGTACGCCGAGTTCAACACCAAGTCTGACTACTGCCATGTCTGCGGTTATGACGGGGAAATCATAATCAATGACAACAATGAATGGGAGTGCCCGCAGTGCCACAACAAGGACCACTCCAAGATGAACGTGACAAGGCGCACCTGCGGGTACCTTGGTGAGAATTTCTGGAACGTGGGCAAGACAAAGGAAATGAAGGCAAGGGTGCTGCACCTGTAACAGCCTGCCACAGGAACATTTTTCCATGAGGAAGCCCCCGGCACATGCCGGGGCTTCTTTTTTTTTGAAGGAACTTGTTTTATATGGAAGAAAGGCAGCTTTCATATGGAAGAAAGGCAATGGGAATCCATGGGAAATCACATGCCCAGCCATTGGCATCAGATTTCCGTGGGAAACCACATGCCCAGTCGTTGGCACCAGGCTCCCATGGAAAACCGCATGCCACAATTCCCCATACTAAAACGTAACCATAAAAGCATGATAATAGGAGGATAAAAGCATGGATATGAAGGAATTGGAAAAGCAGATAATGGTGGACTTAAAGAATTGTGGGGTAAATGAGTTCACGGGCAGTGTCTTCGGCCACACGATGGGCAGTGCCATCATAAAGGACATCCTGCCAAAGGAGATGCTTGTGGACGGGGTGCCTGCCGACACGAACATCGGCGCAAGGCATGCCGCAATAGCGGCAATCGCCCTCAACGAGATGGTAACCCACCTTGCCTACACGACAAATGGACCGGTGATGCCCCCGGTGTTTGGTGAAGTGAAGGGAATGGTGAATGGTTTCCTGTTCATCAATGGCAAGGCGGCATCCCAGAATGGCATGCGTTATTCCGACCAGAACGGGCATGTGGCAGTCATATATCCCAAGGACAGCAGCATCACCATGATTGACGGAACCCAGGAGTCAAAGTCACGGGACGGACTTGGCATGCTGGCTGTCATGGCGGCACTTGCCTCACCAAGGTACCTAAGGGAAAAGGCTACCGCCCTTGCACGCCTGGTGGCGGACACTGATGGCAAGGATTATGCAGACCTGGTGTCCCTTGCGTACATGGTGAAGGTCATCATGAGCCAGGACATGGACTTCATAGGACTGGATTCCGACGCAAGGAAATTAAGGTCCCGTGGACGCGAGGCGGGTGAGTTTTACACGCTCACCTTCGGCGGAAAGAAGTACCTTGAGTATTCCCTGGACGGACCCGGTGAGGAACTCCCGCTGGAGAAGGTTTACTCAGCAAAAGATGAAAAGAAAAAAGAGACAAAAAAGACCAACCCATACGGGCTGTCGGACGGTGACTACCGGACATGGCAGGACGCCGTTGCGGGGAAGTACCGCATTGACAGCTATTTCCTGGGCGACATCAGCGGGGAATGCCCCGTGCCGCCACTGTCATTCCTGGATAGTTACGTGCCGACGCCGCATTTCTTCAGGGGGCTGAGGTACATGACCTTCCACATGAACGCAGTGAAGGACAACATGCTCCTTGGCAACGAGGGCGTGGCTGCCTCGGCGGACCACGTGGTGAACATGACGTTCACCGGCATGCCAGGCTCCGGGAAGTCAGTGCTTGCAAAGGCACTGGCGGCAACCCTTGGGCTGCCGTTTGGGATTGCGAAGAACTCCCCTGACACGGATTCGGATGAGTTTGAGGGGAAGACAAGGATAGTTGATGGGAAACCGTCATTCGTGGAGACTGACTTTGTCAGGATATTCACCAATGGCGGGATACTTGTCAACGAGGAATGCAACCTCACGCCACAGGGCATCCTCATGGGCGCGCTGGGGCAGGCAGTTGAGGCACCGTACGTGCTCAAGGTGAATGGTTATGAGAAGAGGGAGAGACACCCAATGTGCATCATAATCAACACCTGCAATGTGGGTGAGGCAGGAACGAAGGTGACATCAGCACCGTTCATGTCCAGGTTCCCTGTGACATACGAGCTGCAGATGCCGCCAAGGGAAACGGCTTATGCCATCATGGGAAAAAAGTCCGGCGCGGATGAGGGTACATGCAGGACGGTCATGAGCTTTTATGACGGGATTGTGGCATACCTCAAGTCGGATGGCGTGGCAATGGATGACGCAGTCTCAAGGCTCACCCTTCGCCACTGCATAGCCGCCGCACAGCTTGTGGCAATGGGCGAAACCATGCAGGAAGCAGTCAACGAGACCCTTGTTGGCGCATTGTGCCAGGTCTCATATGAGCTTGCTGAGGACGTGAGGAAGAATTACGTGGAAGTCCGTGCGTGAGCACGGGTTTCCACATGAAAGGAGGACCTTATGAGGAAGAACATAGTCTCCGTGATGGAAGGCGTTGCCTCTGCCCACCTGGGGCAGAAGGTATTGGTCTCCATGGCGGAGGAGCAGGCGCTTGCCTACACATGGTACAGCAAGGATGAAAAGCTGTTCCGCATCGTGATAGGCACGGCAAACCCGCTAACCAGGAAACAGGAGGGGGAAAGGAAGGAACTCTTCGCCTTTGGCCTGTTCGTCCATGAGATGCTGCACATCCTCAGGACGGATTTTGAGGCATGGGACACGGCCGTTGGGGCTGCGGCCCCGCAACACCAGCAGTTGCTCCATGAGTTCATCAACTTGATTGAGGACCCGGCAATTGAGTACCATGCCCCGGTGCATTTCAGGGGATGGTTCCTTGACGCCATTGATTACATGAATGGCGTAATCTATGACGGGACGCCTCCCCTTGGGGAGGAGAAGCAGGACCCTTACGGGGAACTGGTACACGCCCTGTGCCTTGTGGCATACATGGGCACCATCAAGGGCCAGTTCACTTCACCCGAGGCATCCGCAATGTTCACGGAACTCCTGCCGGGGGTGGTTGACGCAATCCACACGCCCAATGGGAAGGAAAGGATTGGGAAAATACTCACCCTGTGGAAAAGGGCGAAGACCCTGATACCCGAAGGCGAGTCACCTTCCGCCACCATGGCTTCAGCCTGCGGGCAGAACGCCAAGAATGGTGAGACACGCCACTCCGTCCACCAGATGGGGCGGCAGTCATCAATGCCGGACGGCATAAGCCCCACGGACGAGGCAGGACAGGAAGGGAAGGGTGAAGGCCATGGAAATGGCAGGAACCTTGAAGCACTGCTTGAAAACGTGGAAGGCATCGCCAATGCCATCAACGGAAAGGAAAAGCCATCCGGACAGGACGGC
Source organism: uncultured Bacteroides sp. (assembly GCA_964482605.1). Lineage (GTDB taxonomy): Bacteria > Bacillota > Clostridia > Lachnospirales > Lachnospiraceae > Bacteroides_F. The sequence goes on along the minus strand of CAYZYS010000055.1, from coordinate 7,663 downwards.
GGGGCTAATGGTGGCAAGGGTGAAACCGATGGTGACAGCAACAAGGATAAAGCCAAGGATGAAGCCAAGGATAAAGCCAAGGATAAAGCCAAGGATGAAGCCAAGGGTGAAGCCAAGGGTGAAGCCAAGGATGAAGCCAAGGGTGAGTCCAGGGACGAGGCCCGTGGCAATGGGAATGAAGGCGGTGACAAGGCGGCCATGGCAATAATGCAGGCATTAAACCAGATGTCCCGCCAGATGTCCGGTCCCATGGGAAATGACGCGGGGAATGGGAAAGGAACCTTCCATTTATCCGGGGAAGAAGTGAAATCCATCCTTGGGAAAATGAATGAAACCCTTGAGAGGAACGGCAACAGGTATGAGGGGGCAGAAACCAGTGAGCACACCTGCAGGGGCGATGCCCATGGGTGGGGCTGCCTCATGGCTGAGGTACGTCCCCTGTCAAGGAAGCTGGGCGAGGCCCTTTCCACCGTGTTCACGGAGGACAGGGACGAGGTTTTTGCCTCAACGTCCGGCAAGTACAATGCAAAGTCACACGTGCTGTCCCAAAACACTTCCGCCAACTGGTTTGACAAGCGGAAGACGCAGGGCGAGCGTGATTCCGAGGTGTTCATACTCGTGGACGTCTCAGGGTCAATGGCCGGGGACAGGATTGGGAAGGCAAGGAAACTGTCAGCGGCACTTGCCATTGCCCTTGACGGGCTTGGCATTGCAACCACCGTGTGGGGGCATACCAGTGACGGCAATGCTGACCTGGTGCTGTACCTCTACAAGGAAAGGGACGGAAAGCCATGGGGGCTGACGGAAATGGATTCACATTCTAACAACTTCGACGGCTACGCAATCCACCGTGCCCACATGGAACTGAAGAAAAGCCACTCCACCAACAAGCTCCTGCTTGTCATTGCGGACGGCTACCCAAGCGCACGCTGGTACTCAAGACGGTCCAATGGCAAAATGAACGGGATGGAAATAGGCGCGGCAGACACGAAGCTGTCCGTCCGTGAGGCACAGAAGGACTGTGACACCCTTGGGGTTGTCATGGGGAACTGTCCCCCTGACCTTGCCCACGCAATGTACGGGCAGAACCTCATACTAGTACCGGATGACCTTGCCGATGGTGTAATGGCAAGGAAGATGGGCGAAAAATTAAAAAACATCCTCCGTGAGTGGTGACGCCACCACCCACGGGGAAAAAGGAGGCAACCATGGTAAATAATGTTGTGTTAAAGGTCATCAAGGAGGATGACGGGCTTATAATCAAGGTAAAGACCGAGAGGGGGATGGCTGACGCCATAGCGGCAATGATAACCTCACTCACGGGGGTACCGGTCCTGAATTCAATTGATGAGCTTGCAGAGGCAAATGGCAGGGAGGCGGCACGGGAGGAAACCCCGTCAATGGTCGGGGTACCTGAGACACCACCTGAACCGCAGGAAGCACCACCTGCCACCGTGCAGGAGGAAGAAACACCGGCGGACGGGACGCCAGCCCCTGCACGGGAGGACGTGGCACCTGCCACGGCAGGACAGGACATGAAGCAGGAACCACCGGCAGGCATGCCAAGGACGCACACCTTCAGGGGAGGCCAGTATGACGGGCTTACCCCGGTTGAGGCAATCCTGAGGGATGGTGACGTTGCATGCAATTACCTTGTGACCTGCATGCAGAAACCACCAAAGGAGGAGACACGGCTCAGGGCACGTGCCATAGTGGCAGGCTCAATGCTTGAGGAGGCAGCTTCCATGCAGGACATGGAATGGCTCAGGGCATTTTCCCTCATGTTTGAGGGGAGCTGGGGCAAGCTGGCTGAGACAATGGGCGTGGACAAGGGAATGCTCCTTGAGTTTGCGTCCCCGCAGGATTTGATTCCGTCTGCGATGACGGTACTGCAGAATTACGTGAAGACCGCCGGGGACGGCGGGCAGGCACCTGCCTGATTCATTTCCATGTTTTACAATATATGATTAAGCAAGGGGACGTCTTTGGCGTCCCCTTTGTCATGCCTTTCATGCCCATCCCATGCCTTTCACGCCCATCCCATGCCATTCCATGCCACACCACCCAAACATGCCCTTGGGATTTTTTTTGCCCATGGCATGCGCCAATGGTTTGCCATGAAAAACCGGTTTTGGAAAATATCACCCATACTGTGTGAAAAGTGTGTGGCGTGGAAAAAACAACCCAGCCCCATCCCAGGATTGGGATTGGGACTGGGACAGGACACCCCGCACATGAAATCATCCGGGCCTGCAGGCGGCGTGGCAAACACGGGCACATAAGTGGCACAATGCAGGGGACGGGGGAAAGGATAGGGACAATGGAAACATATTCTTACAGGACACGCACAAGGTTTGAGAGAAGGAAGGCACCCGGCGTGCCGGATTACCACCTGGTGGGGCTGGACTTAGGCTATTCAAGCGTCAAGGGAATGACGCAGGACCTCGTTTACTGTTTCCCAAACTACGCAAGGCCGATACCCGAAGGCACGATATCCCTGGAAGCCAATGACGAAAACAGGATACTCTACCGTGGCGAGGACGGCAGGGAATGGGTTGTGGGCGAGGCGGCACAGGAACTCGTGGACCCAAGGGAGGCAATTGACTCTGACGAGGAACTCTTTGGCAGGAACCGTTATTACACAAGGATGTTCAGGGTGATATCCGAAACGGGCATGGGGCTTGGGCTGACGGGGCATGCCGAGGGCGTGCCAATCATAATCAAGACGGGGCTGCCACAGAAATACCTGCTGGGTGACACCGCAGACCTCAGGGAGAGCCTTGCGGGACGGCACAGGTTCTCACTGAAGAGGGGAAGCCTGCCATGGGTGGATTATGACTTTGAGGTTGACCCGGGGCACATCCCCGTGATAGGGCAGCCAATGGGAAGCCTGTTTTCCGCAATGGTGGGGACGGACGGCAAGCCGGTCGGGTTTGTCAGGAAGCTGCAGATGGGGAACGTCAGGGTCATAGACGGGGGTTTTGGCACGCTGGATGACATAAGCATCCAGAAAATGACCATCAACGCCAGGTCAATGCAGACCTTCACGGAATATGGCATGAAGGCGGTGCTCCAGGCAACCTCCGATGAGATACGGAGAAGGTATGGCGTGGATTACCCGGTCTATTCCATGCAGAAGATACTGCGTGAGGGGAAGATAAAGAAATTCGACAGGAAGACCAACTCAACGTCCTACCAGCCGTTCAATGACATCCTTGAGGAATGCAGCCACGCCGTGTGCATGGGAATGCTTGAGAAGCTGTCGTCAATACATGACAACTTCCTCCAGGATGACATCATAATCATCACCGGCGGCACGGGCGCGGCATGGTCACAGTGGATAACGGAGTATTTCTCGAAAAGGGAAGGCCTTGAGGTCATGGGCGCCAACAGGAATGACCCGTCACTCCCATACGTGTTCTCCAACGTGAGGGGATATTACATGTCCGCCTACCAGGGGCTGCTCAGGGGCAGGATAGTGTGAGGGAGGGGTGACTTTGGATGAAGCTGAGGATAAGGCTGTACAAGGCACATGACCCTGACCTTTATTCCATGTATGGTGACAGGAAGCTGGACTTTTCCCATGAGGTGAAGTCATGCCTGTGGGCATTTGCCAGGGGGACGGGGTATGTCATAAACAATGACGCGGAACTTTCGATGCCCCCGTGGCTTGTGGAGAGGCGTTACATTGAGGTGACAATCATGCTTGACACAAAGGACGACGCGGAACTCATCACCCTGATAGGTGACAGGGTCGCCTATGGGTACAGGAACGCGTTCGTCAAGTGCGTCGTCAGGCAGTACATGCGGTTTCCGGTGGGAAGGTTCTTCCTGCGGGGGAACGCGCCAATGCCTGAACCGGAGGGGAAAGTGGCAAACACCGTGGGTGGGTTCCATGGCAAGCCCATCCTCGTGGATGCCATCATGGATGACAGTGATGACGGCGGCACCGGGGACAGTCCGCCGGAAAAGGATCCACCGAGGGGACGCGCCAAACCGCATGGCGGCACGAAAAAAGACAGGGCAACGGGCAATGCGGGGGCTGGTCCTGCCCACCCGCGTGCCGGAACCACAGGGATGCCTGCCGGAACGGCCGGCATGCGGCGGGAACCCCCCGCCACAATGGAAGCACCAATGGACACCCAGGTGGACACCCCGGTGGATGACATGGCGGACGTCCCGATGGATGACATCACGGGGCAGGACGTGATAGATTCGTTCTTCAACATGCTCGGCTGAAAAGGCCGGGAACCAAAAACCGAAAGGATAAGCCACCGGGCGGTGGCGGGTAAGCAGATTGGAAAAGACAGACAACATGCCTGGGAGGGCGGATGACTTTGAGGCACTCATAAACAGTGACCTTGACAAGTATGAACTGGCGGGGGGTGATGACACCGGCAACATGGAGGACAACCTCACGGAGGAGGACCTTGCCGAAATCGGGCAGCCCGTGGGGGAAACGGAAGACCCCCAGGGGGACGGGCCCACTGACCCACAGGATGGCATGGACGCCCCCGGGGGGAAGAGAAGGGGATGGCGCAAGGTCGGCGGCCCAATGCAGGGGAGGATTGAGGAGGAGCTGAAGTACAACGTGGCAAACGCCACAACAGATGACGTCCTTTCCGAAATGGAAAAACTGAAGCTGATGTGCCAGAAGCTGGGGCTTCCGATGTTCGTCACGGTATGCATGCCGGGAGGGGAGGACGGGCCTGAATACGTGAATGACGCAATCACCCCCAGGGACCTTGGGATGCGGATTGAGAAGAACTACATCAACCCATGCCTCCTTGCGGTGAATGGGTTCCAGGTCATGTCAAGGAAGCCAACGGACCTTGACAGGCAGGTGATGCTTGACGCGGTCAGCCTCATGGGGGCGGACGGCATGGATGATTATGAGTGACCGGGATGGTTCCTTAGCAGGACATTGATTAACCATGGGAGGGAAATGGATGAAGACCAGCAAACGGAAGATTGCAATTGCCATGGCGGCCGCCATGGTGGCCACGGCAGGGCTTGCGGCATGCGAGCCAAAGGGGACTGACATGCTGTTCAAGGGACAGGAACAGTCAACAAGTGATTATTACGCGGACACGGCAATGCCGGCGCATGAGTACGCGGCATACCTGTCAAAGCACGTGGCACAGTCCTCAAATGAGGTGGTTGCGGTAATTTCAAACCTGAGGAGCTACCTCAACGGCGCAACCACGGCAGACACGCTTGCCACGACGGTAAGCACGGCAAGGGAAGTGATGTCCCAGTCATTGGCGGACGTGGAAATGACAAGGCCCGCAGACGGGTATGAATCCCTGCGGGAAAATTACATGTCAACGGTGACGTCCGTGCTTGCGCAACTGGACATAGCGGAGACGGCAACGGGAAGCGGGGACACTGAGACGGTAAGCTCGGTGGTGGACATGCTTGAGAGCCTGGGCAATGCCCTGACCTCAATGGGCGTCACCACATACAGGTAGGAGGTGGATGAGGCATGGCTAAGGAAAACCTGGCCCTGCAGCACGGATTCGTGCAGGGCAAGCCAAGGATATACCAGGACAATGACGGGAACCCCATAAGGGCGATGTTCTGCGTGGAAGTGATGCGCCGCCCGTCTGACAACGCGGGATACAATGAAAGGAAGCGCTTTGACTGTCCGGTCTACATCACGGACAACCAGGAAATCATAAAAAAGGTTGCGGAACTGGAGCCGCTTGACGTTGTTGACATAAAGGCGGTGGTCACGACAATGCAGGTCAAGAAGTACCCCAAGGCATGCCCTGAGTGCGGGTATGACGATTATGAGCTGCAGGGGCAGTACGGGTACCTCACCCCGTTGTCAGTCAGGAAGTGCGGGCACGTTGAGACCCAGAAGGAAGGGGTCGAGATGCTTGGGGAGAACCGGGAGTATTCAAACCTGGTGCTGTGCATAGGCACGGTGTGCCTTGACCCAAGGCTGTACACGGATGAGGCAGGGAAATGCGTGTGCCAGTACCCGCTTGCGGTGAACCGCAAGTACAGGATAAGCATGGATGACCCCGAAAGCAAGACGGACTGGCCATGGGTCAAGACATACGGGGAACAGGCAAGGCTTGACAGCGAAATCCTGAAGGAGGGCGCCACGGTTTACGTCAACGGCAGCTACCAGGTCCGTAAAATCACAAGGACGGTGACATGCCCAAACTGTGGCAAGACGTACCAGTTCCCTGACAGCGTCTCGGAAATAAGGCCGTATTCCGTGGAGTATCTTTTCAACAACAAGCAGAAGGATGATGACGAGGGGTGGAACCCGGATTATTCCCTCCCGGATGAGGGCATTGACGGGTTCCTGGCTGACCTCCCGCCCGTGGAAGGGGATTAATGGATGGGACTGCGTGAGGAAATGGGTGCCGGTGGCGGCACGGAAGCCAAACTGAAGAGGGCGGGTGACACCATGCTTGCGAGGGGGATGGAGCAGCACACCACGGGTGACTCATCAGCCGCACAGAGGCTCAGGCGCTCCGCGCGTGACGCGGGCGAAACCCCGGCGGCCACCATTGCGGGCATAATCAAAAGGGAAGAACCCGCAAAGCCGGTTGATTACAATGAGGAGCTGGAGAAAAAACAGGAGGAGAGGCTTAAGACACGGGGAAAGATGAAGGCCAGGCATGAACGCAACCTCAGGCTGCTGAACCTCCTGGGAATTGCAGGCTGCCTTTACCTTGCCTTCCTCATATGGGGTGCGTTCATGACAAAGTACCAATATGACACGGACGGGGAAATAAAGCCGGTGGTCATGTCACTCCAGCAGATAAAGGACGCAAAGCAGTTTGAGGCAGTGCTGGCATATTATTCCAAGTGCCAGTCACTCTATGAGGAAGTCATGGACATAGACCACAGGCTTGCACTCAATTCGGATGACGGGGTGGTGATAGCCTCGGAGTACAACAAGAAACTGGAATACGTGGATTCCCTCATCACGGACATCACGGCACTCAATGAGCAGGGGGAATACACGCTTGTCAAGACAATGCTCCTTAACTGGTGCAAGAATGACATAGCGGTCTACCTCCAGAACATGGCAAACGCCATAAGCCTGAATGACTCCACGAAGGCGTCAAATGCCCTGGAGGACAGGGAAAGGACAAAGGAGGACTTTGGCATCATAAAGGACAACTTCGTGTCACTTGGGAACAACCTGCACGGGGTGGACATGACGGACATTGAGAACTGGACCGTGGACGGGTACATGCAGTCAGTCAATGGGTAAGCACGGCCGGGCAGCCATGCCCGGCATGGACGGACACAGCCAACGGAAGGGGGCATGAAAGGGATGGTCAGCAATTCAGAACACAGCATGCTTGAAAATGACTACAACATCCTGCTTAACAAGTACAATGAGGTCAGGGAGGACCTGGAGACGCAGAAGAAGCACTGGTCCGAAAGGGAAGGGCTGCTTGCAATGCGTGACAAGAAAGTGCGGGAACTCTGCACGAACATCCTTGGCAAGGACAGGGATGAGATGAAGCTGGGAGGGGACGGCTACGCATGGTTCAAGCTGAAGACGGATGAACTCATTGAAAAGGCAAACAGGAGCTTTGACAAATACTGCAACACGCGAAACAAGCTGTTTTCCCAGTTGATACAGCAGCTTGACGAGAGGAACGCGGAAATAGAGGCACTGAACAACCAG
>CAYZYS010000054.1:0-13913 GCA_964482605.1 uncultured Bacteroides sp. | reverse complement strand
CCCATCCTTCATCTTCCCAAACTTGGTAAATGTCTGGTATGCCGCTGCCAGCACGTTCTCCAATTCCAATCAAACCCTTTCACTCCCACAGTATAATCCAGCCATTCAAAAAAAACCATGAAAAAGTCCTTGACACATGAAAAAAATCTGTGATAACATACGAAAGTCGCTTGAAGGGCAACATTAAAAACTGAATTCCGCAGACGATTGTCGAGGATTAATCCGAGGCAACCGTCTGTTTTTTTGTCCTTTATAATCACATTTGAAGAAGGAGGTCGTGAATAACGATGGAAACAGGAAATTCACAAAACTTATTTGAAACCACATCATTGAACAAGCTCATGATGAAATTCTCAATCCCATGCATACTGTCGCTTTTGATTGCGTCACTGTACAATATGGTTGACCAGGTGTTCATCGGCAGGGGCGTCGGTTACTTAGGCAACGGCGCAACCACGGTTGTGTACCCGATTACCGTAATCGCACTTGCAATTGCACTTTGGATTGGCGACGGCTGCGCCGCACACTTAAGCATTTGCCAAGGGAAGAAGGAATGGGAGCAGGGCAGCCGTTCAGTTGCCAATGCAATCGTGTCAGTGGTGTTCTTTTCAATCATCATGCTCGTTGTATGCTTTGTATTTGAAAGGCAGATTTTGCAGGCGTTCGGCGCAACCGACAACAACTATGCCTATGCAAGCGAGTATTACGGCATAATACTTATCGGCATTCCGTTCTATATGTTCGGAAGCACCATGAACAGCATCATCCGCGCTGACGGAAGCCCGCAGTTTGCGCTTATGTCAACGCTTCTTGGCTGCATAATGAACGTAATCCTTGACCCGATTGCAATATTTGTGCTCCACTGGGGCATGAAGGGTGCGGCAATCGCCACCGTTGCAGGACAGGTTGCAACCGCAGTCCTTACGCTTGGCTATCTGTTCCACGCCAAGACAATCAAACTTAACAGGGCAGCCTTCGCCCTCAGGGCAGGAACGCTCAAGACAATCGCAACCCTTGGAATCAGCAGCTTCCTTACGCAGATTTCAATAGTCCTCATCATGGCCGTCATGAACAATGCACTTGTAAGCTACGGCGCACAGTCCAAGTACGGCGCGGACATTCCGCTTACCGTTGTCGGAATCGTAATGAAAATGTTTGCAATAGCCATCGCATTCATCGTTGGCGTTGCCGCAGGCTGCCAGCCTATCGTGGGCTACAACCAGGGCGCGGGAAGGCTTGACAAGGTCAAGGAACTCTACAAAAAAATGATTGCAGTCGAAATTGTAATCGGAATAATCGCAACCCTTTGCTTTGAGCTTCTTCCGCTTCAGCTCATCAACCTGTTCGGAAGCGACAACGGTGAGCTTTACAATGAATTTGCAGTGCTTGCATTCAGGATTTACCTTTCAACAATGATTTTGTGCGCAGTGCAGAAGGCATCCAGCATTTTCCTTCAGTCCGTTGGAAAGCCGCTTCAGTCGATGGCTCTGTCACTCGCAAGGGACTTCGTGCTTCTCGCACCGCTTTGCATCGTGCTTCCAATGCAGCTCGGTGTCACAGGCCCGCTCTATGCCGCACCAATCGCAGATGTAGTCTGCCTGATAATCACCGTGTGCATAATGGCATACACCTTCAGGAAAATGAACAAGACTTACGCAATCCAGTAAAAATGAAACACCGCAGACCTCACAATCTGCGGTGTTTTCTTATTGTCTTCCATTGGCAACGCATTTACCACTAACTCAATATTTCAGCTCATTGCTTTCCACATCCAGCTCCTGCGCCTTGATGTAGCTGTCGGTATCCTGTGGAAGCTTCTTTTTTGCAAGACGTGCGCTAATCAATTCCTGTATAATATAATATATTACCGCAAATGTCGGCACACCGAGGAGCATTCCGACGAATCCGAAAATGCCGCCCGCAACCAAAATCGCAAACACAACCCAAAACGGCGAAAGCCCCGTGGAATCCCCCAGAATCTTAGGGCCTATCACATTGCCGTCAAGCTGCTGCAAGATGATGATGAATATCAAAAAATACACACCCTTGATTGGATTGGCAAGGGCAATTATCACAAAGCTCGGTATTGCGCCGATGTACGGCCCAAAAAACGGAATCACGTTGGTTATGCCCACAACCACGCTCACAAGCACTGCGTAAGGCATGTTGAGTATTGTTGTCCCAATGTAACACAGAAGCCCGATAATCAGCGAATCCACTATCTTGCCCCCGATAAAGCCGCCGAATATGTCATTGCTCTTTCTTGCCGTGGCAATTATCACATTTCCCCTCCTGGCATCAAACAAGGTATATATCAGCTTCTTTGTCTGTCCAATGAACTTCTCCTTGCCTGCCAGCAGGTATATTGAAATGATTATTCCCACAAATATGTTGAGAAGCACCTTCACAACCCCAAACACACCTGACGTTATTGACACAATGTACATATTTGCCTGGGAAATGAAGTGGTCCTGCACCCAGCCCTTGAAATAATCATAACCATTCATCATGACATCCTGAAGCACCGGCGCAAGCTGCTCATTTTTCTCGCTCAGCCCCTTTGCCCAATCAACAAATGCATCAATCTCAGACGGAAGGCTGCTCACCACCCCCGATATGCTGTTGATTAGCTGCGGGATGATAAGCTCCATCAACACAAAAACCACCAGCAGTAACACCACTATTGCACCAAATATCCCAAGCCCCCTCGACATCTTCCTTGTGGATTTTGGCGAAAGCCTCTTTGACAAAAGCCGTGACGCGCATTTTTCAATGAACATCATCACTGGATTCAGGATATATGCAAGGGCAAAGCCAATCAGGAACGGCTGCATGATTGTCATGAGCTTTCCCCACAGCCTTGCAACCCCACTATACCTGTATATTATGAAAAAAAGCAGAATGCACACAAGAAAGGTCACTATTATCGTCACGGCCATGGCAAAATAATGCTGGTAATCCTGCCGTATTCGCTTTCTTCCCTCGTTTTCAGGTGTTGTCCCCATACGCTCCTCCCTCAATCCATTCATAATCCGTCATAATCATACTTTACTGCCTGCCACGTGGGTTACGGAATGAACTTCGTCCATCCGTCAAAATCACCCCTCAGCACCAATCACGCTTGCCCTCTCCAGTGCAGCGTCTATGTGCTCACAGAAATTCTCCTGCCCGATTTTCTCAACAAAGCCCGCCTTCTGCATTACGTGCATCGGCTGCTCATTCACATGTGAGAACACAACCACAATGCCCTTTTTCTGGAGCTTTCCACACAGCTCCTCAAGGGAATGCATTGCCGTGGCATCAAGTGCATTAACGGCACGCATCCTTATCACAAGGCACTTGGTGAAATCCTTCACGGTGATTGAGGCAATCTCATCAGCCGCACCAAAGAACAGGGAACCCGTAATCTCATACACACGGACATACTTCGGCACCTTCCTTAAATTAATGCTGTCAGGGTCATCCTCATCCTCAGTATATGTCCAGCCCACGACATTGGTTTCCTCGCTCATCCTCTTCATGAGCAGCAGGCAGGCGAGAAGCATGCCAATCTCAATTGCCACAACCAAATCAAAGAACACCGTCAATGCAAATGTCAGCACAAGCACGATTATGTCGCTCTTTGGTGCGGTCTTTGCAAGATGCACGAAGGTTCTCCACTGGCACATGTTGTACGCCACCATGAAAAGTATTGCCGCAATTGCAGGCATTGGTATCAGCGCCGCATACGGCATGAGCACAACCAGCACAAGCAGCAGGGTTATTGAGTGTACAATTCCCGCAACAGGCGTCGTACCGCCATTCTTTATGTTGGCTGCCGTCCTTGCGATTGCCCCCGTGGCAGGTATTCCGCCGAACAGTGCGGATGCCATGTTGCCGACACCCTGTGCCACAAGCTCAGTGTTGGAGCGGTGCCTTGAATTAATCATGCCATCGGCAACCACACAGGAAAGCAGCGACTCGATTGCCGCAAGTATGGCTATCGTAAATGCATCAGGAAGCATTTCCCTCACCAGCGCAAAGCTGAAGCCCGGAAGCCTAAAGGATGGCAGGCTGTTGCTGATTGTATACAAATCACCAATGGTATTCACCCGCATGTTGAGCAGCTTCACCATTGCAATGCCCACAAGCACAGCAATGAGCGAGCCCGGAATCTTCTTGCTCACATAAGGCCACACAATGAGGATTGCAAGGCACACAAGCCCCACCACCAATGCCTGCCAGTTAAATGTGTCAATGAACCTGACGTCAGCCTCAAGCTTTTCCATGGTTTCTATCGCAGTTGTTCCCGAGGCATACGTAATCCCAAGGAAATCCTTAATCTGCCCTATCACTATTGTTACCGCAATTCCCGCGGTAAATCCGGTTGTTATCGTATATGGTATGAACTTAATCAGCACGCCCAGCTTGAAAAGTCCCATCAGCACAAGGATTATGCCCGCCATGATGGTTGCCAGCGCAAGCCCCTCCATACCGTGCTTTGCCACGATTCCCGCAACTATTGTCGCAAATGCAGCAGTCGGCCCCGCAATCTGCACCCTGCTTCCGCCGAGCAGCGATATGAAAAAGCCCGCAACTATCGCCGTGTATATGCCCTGCTCAGGCCCTACCCCTGACGCAAGGGCAAGGGCAATCGACAGCGGCAGTGCGATAATCGCAACTATTATTCCCGCAACAACATCCTTAATGAATTTCTCCTTGGAATAATCCTTCAATGCCGTGAAAAGCATCGGTTTAAATCTGTCCATCTCTTATGTCTATCCTCTTTCCTTAATTTAGTGCATACTTTTCCATTGTACTCCTTATGGAAAAATTTTCAAGCATGCAATGGCTCTTATTTTATCAAGATAACCACTGCTTAGTCACGTCAGCATAATGCCCCAGCATTTCCACAAGGGCACCGTGCCCTTCCCTGACCTGCTCCAATGCACCATCCCTCGCCAGCTTCTCAAGCTTCAGGGACGTGTCCCCCAAATTTGTCATCCCAAGGGTGTACGCATTGTTCTTCAGCGCATGCACCTCAATGCGGTATCCGTCCAAATCGTCCTGTCCAAGGAATGTGTCAAGCTTATCCTTCCTCTGGGCGGCACCTGCAACGAACATCCCAAGGAACTCCCTGTACGCATCCTCCATGCCCGCACAATGCACAAGCGCAGTCCTTACATCAAAGCCTGCGGCAACAAGAAGCCCGTACTGGTCATCCTTCGCGCCCTGCGGCACATCCGCATCCGCCTGCAAAATCCCGTCCCGTGCCGTATTGCTTACCTTATGCACATTTTTGTCACGTGCCACACCACTTGCCTCATACACATTTTCGTCATATTCCGTACCGCCGTCAACGTGCGCATTTTCACCCTGCGCCTCATTTTTTTCTACCACATGAACCAGCTCCTGCGGTATGTACTTCTTCAGCATGTTTTCAAGCAAAACCACATCCACCGGCTTGCTCAGGTAATCATCAAAGCCCATTTTCCTGTATTCCTCGCGGGCTCCCGATACAGCATTGGCGGTAAGGGCAATCACGGGCGTGTCATCACAAATGTGCTCATACCTCAACCTGTGCAGCGTTTCAATTCCGTCAATCCCCGGCATCATATGGTCAAGAAGGCATACATGGTACTCCCTTGCCCTCATCATCTGGATTGCCTCCTGCCCACTCTGCGCCGTGTCAACCTGGATTTCCGTCTCCTTTAAAAGCCCCTTGATTACGGCAAGGTTCATGTCATTGTCATCAGTCACGAGAATGTGCGCCTGCGGTGCAACAAACCTCTCCCTGCTGCCATAATTAATGTCCTCCTCCGACTTCCAGCGCTCCCTTGGCCCCACTGGAACATTTTCCACAACGCCCTGAACAACGTCAAAGTAAAACGTGGAGCCCTTGCCATATGTGCTCTCAACCTTGAGCTCACTTCCCATGAGCCCCAGAAGGCTTGTCGTTATGCTCATTCCAAGCCCCGTGCCCTCAATGTTGCGGTTTCGCTCCTCCTCAATCCTTGTAAATGATTTCGTGAGCTTTTCAATGTCCTCAGCCCTTATGCCGATTCCGGTGTCCTGCACCTCAACATGAAGCAGGACATTTCCAAAAAGCCTGCCTTCGTCCGACCCGGCGCCCTCACTCATGGCAGCCCCGTCCGTGGCACCTGCACCCTCCACAAGCTGCCCCGACACCCTCATGGTCACACTGCCCTTATGGGTATATTTTACCGCATTGGTAAGAATATTCATAATTATCTGGCGAAGCCTGACATCATCACCATAAAGCCTGTCAGGAAGCGTTTCGTCCACCTCCATGACAAACATAAGCTTCTTGTCATTCGCCCTGTAACCAATCATCTGCTCCAAATCCTTCAGAACGCCGGAAAACCTGTAATCAGCCTTGACAATCTCCATCTTTCCCGATTCAATCTTCGAAAAATCCAGCACGTCATTGATGAGCGAAAGGAGCATTTTCCCTGCATTCTTGATGTTGAGGGCATACTCATGAATCTCAGGCGAAGCCGCCTCCCTGATAATCATCTCATCCATGCCGAGGACCGCATTGATTGGCGTCCTTATCTCATGGCTCATGTTGGCAAGAAATGCTGACTTTGCCCTGTTGGCCCTCTCCGCCTCGTATTTTGCGTCATTAATCTCCTCTATGAGCTTCAGGTCGGGATTTTCAAGGGTAAAATACATGAACATAAGCACAACCGCCAAGACATAGCTTGATATGAGAATATAGCGGTTCTGATTTTGTATTATTGTGGCAACAGCCTCCGCCATGACATATGCGTATATCTGTAATTGCTGCTTTAGATGTATGGTTTTTCTGTTACAAAATGTAAACAAAAGCATAAATGCAATCGCAGCCCCACCCACGCCATAGCTGAAATCTATGCATGGCCCGTAGGTATACACCTGCCTTCCCGCACCATGCGGGTACAGCGGCAGAAACAATGACACCAATATCAGCACGATTCCGGCAGCCGGCCAGGCAAACAGCAGCATTTTCTTAAAAACTGATGCCTCCCCAACCCTTCCCCTGACAGTGAGGGACACATTGTATGTGGTAAGGCATATAATGTTCAAAAGAAGCATGACAATGTATGCATGCCCCCAGAACGCCACCACGCCGCCAAAGCGTTCCTGGTCAGCCAGTGTGGTTGTACTGATGATGTCAACCACAAGCATTAATGTACAGGCAATTACCATCACACCGTAAATCCTGTTCTCCAACAGGTCATAACGCCTTTTGGAGAAAAACACCCCCATGACCATGACCATCATCATCAATGCACTTATCTGAAACTCAATGTTTATTTCCATGACATCACCTATGTATCTTAAAAGACATATCTTCCCACTGTTATGCAACAATCCAAGTATACCAATCATTGCACGCATATGTAAATATTTCAGCATTAAAATTTTCATGTTTTTCTCGCAATTTCCACCAATAGATTGTATAATGAAAAACAAGTGAACCCACAACATACCAAGGATGAAAAGATTGGAGGAAATACACATGAGACATCACACCAAGGCGATTTTTTCAGCCGTCCTATGCCTGACGCTGCTATCCGGATGCAGCCAGAACATCATCAGTGGCAAAAACTCAGTCTATATTGAAGATAATAAAACCAACAGCACGGATACGGGGGAAGTCCAACTGTCCTTTTTTGGCTTTAAGACGGATGCCATGAACATGACCGCCATTGAAGCCGCACTTCAGGGCTACATGACCGAAAACCCAAACGTCAGCATCACCTACGAGGGAATTAAATCCAGCGAATATTGGGATGTCTTTGACACCCGTGCGGATAATGACACAATGGACAACATTGTCATGGTTCACCATGATGATGTCGTGCGGCTGGAGGATGAAGGCAAGCTGTGCGACCTTTCCGACCTCGCCACGATATCCAATTTCAGTGACGTCGCACGTTCACAGTTCACCGAAAGCGATGGCTCGGTGTACTTTCTGCCAACACAGATTTCAACCTTTGGTTTGTATGTCAACTATGACATGCTCAAGGAATACGGACTGGAAATACCAACCAACTGGAGCGAGTTTTCAACGGTCTGTGACACATTTGTGAGCAAGGGGATAGTCCCAATCGTAGGCAACAACTTCACCACCTGGCGCAGCCTGATTGCCGCAAAGAGCCTGTATCCAGTCTATCAGATGGATAACCCGGAGCAAATGATTGAAAAGTTCAACTCTGGTGAGGTGGACATTATGGACTACCTCTCCAATGGCATTGACATGGTTGGCGAAATGCTTGACCGTGGCTGGTTTGACAAGGAGGAGGCGCTGAACACCACCTCCACCTCGGATGACCTGCAGCTCTTTGCACAGGGGAACCGTCCATTCATGATTACGGGCGGATGGGCAAGCCAGCGTCTTAAAGCACTTGGGACGCAGTTTGAATATGGCATTCATCCATTCCCGATTCTGGAAAACGGCAGCGTGCTTGTAATGAATGTCGACACCTGCATAAGCGTTGCCGCCCATGCGGAAAATGTGGATATCGCCAAGGATTTCGTGGAGTACTTCACACAGCCTGACGTAATCGAGGACTACTGCGATACCCAGAGCAGCTACACACCGCTTAAGGACAGCCGCACGCCAAGTGATACCACCATCTCGCCCTCCGTGGAATACCTGTTCAACGGACAAAGCGTAATCGGCTCGGATTACAGGCTGGAGCTGCCGCTTGACAATGCGGAAAATGAAGTTGGAAAGCTCATGCTCTCCGGTATGGGAACCGAGGAGGCAAAGCTTAAGATGGCAGAGCTGCTGAAGAACGACTAGTTTTGGTACTTATGAGGAAACACCATGAAAAAAAAGAATCATTTTATGTTTGGCTACATCACAGTGGCAATCCTGTTTCTCATGATAATTGTCGCAATACTCTTTGTCCGTGCCATGCGCAACTCCATGTGGGACACGCTGGCGCTGAACAGCCTAGAACTGACCAAGCAGGGCGCAATCTCATTTGCATCCAAGATGGACAGCGAGGAAAAGACGGTACAAAACCTGACGAATTACCTCAGCAATGTTGCCTCACATGACGTGGAGGAGATTAAGAACACCGTCCTCATTTACACAAAGGAGGAGGACACGGAGCTTGTCATCTTCGACCTCGAACATGGCAACGTGTACACCACGGCAAAGCAGGAACCGCAGCCCATCAGCGAGGCGCAGCTTGACGAGACAGGCTCCTACGGCACGAAAGGCTGGGTAAGCCCTTTTTACAGCCCATATGACGGCAAACAGTACATCGGCTATTATGAGCGTTTTTATTTCACGGACGGTGCGGAGGGCATAATCCGCAAGAACATCAGCATCACGGGACTTGGTGAACGCTACTCCCTGTCCTTCTACGACGGACAGGGCTACTCCTACATCATTGATGAGACCGGTGAGATAATCGTTCGTGCGCAGGACAAGCACAGCAACCGCACCCTGATGAACATTTTTGATGTCATTGAGGCGGGCAGCAACTCGCAGGAATCAATGGAGCTTTTCAAGGATGCCCTGGGCGACGGCAAAAGCGGCGTCATTCGCTCCAACTTTGACGGCGAGCCGTTTCTTATCGCATTTGATGCCATTGAGCACGGAAATGGCTGGACGCTCATCTCCCTGATACCGGAGGAGGCACTAAGCGCCCAGCTTGACGACATCATGCGCACATCATCACTGGTGGTAATAATAATCATCATGGTTGTCATCCTGTTTTTACTGTTACTGTTCAACAAAAAGCTGGCACAAAAGGAATACGCCCTGCAGAACGCCCTGGCTGCGGCACAGGCTGCCAACCGCGCAAAGTCCACGTTCCTGAACAGCATGTCACATGACATCCGTACCCCAATGAACGCAATCATAGGCTATACCGCACTTGCAGCCAAGCACCTGAACAACCCTGACCGCCTGCTGGATTACCTGCAAAAGATAACGCAATCCTCCGGGCACCTTCTCTCATTAATCAATGATGTGCTGGACATGAGCCGAATTGAAAGCGGCAAGGTCAACATCAATGAAAAGGAGGAAAGTCTTTCAGAGATTCTCCACGCCCTCAGGGACATTGTGCAGGCGGACATCCACGCCAAGCAGTTGGACTTCTTCATTGACACGGTGGATTTAACCGACGAAAATGTGTACTGCGACAAGCTGAGGCTTAACCAGGTGCTTTTAAACATAATATCCAACGCCATCAAGTATACGCCAAGCGGCGGCTATGTGTCCTTGCGAATCACGCAGCTCAAAACCCACAATGGCTACGGCACGTATGAATTTCGCATCAAGGACAACGGAATCGGAATGAGTGAGGAATTTGTCAAGACGGTCTTTGAGCCCTTCACGCGTGAGAAAACCTCCACTGTCAGCGGCATTCAGGGAACCGGGCTTGGCATGACAATCACCAAGAACATTGTGGACATGATGGGCGGAACAATCACCTGCCAAAGCGCCGAAAACCAAGGGACTGAATTTGTTGTCACATTTGAATTCAGGTTCCAGGGACAGCACAAGGAGCTTGAGAAAATTGCCGAGCTTGAGGATTTGCGCGGGCTGGTGGTGGATGACGACATGAACGCCTGCCAAAGCATTTCACAAATGCTGCGCCAGATTGGAATGCGCTCAGAGTGGTGTACGCAGGGCAAGGAGGCAATTGTCCGCACCCAGGAGGCAATCCGCATTGGTGACCGCTTTGAGGTGTACATCATCGACTGGCAGATGCCTGACATGAACGGAATTGAAATTGCACGGCGGATAAGAAGCGAGGTCGGCAATGACGCACCAATCATAATCCTGACGGCATATGACTGGAGCGACATTGAGGAGGAGGCAAGGGCGGCAGGAGTAACCGACTTCGTCAGCAAGCCACTGTTCCCGTCTGACCTGCGTGCAGTACTTGCAAAGGCGTGTGGATACATCCAGGCACCTGAACAATCCGAAGACAAGAAAATCGACCTGTCCGGCAAGCGTGTACTGCTGGCAGAGGACAATGAGTTCAACCGCGAGATTGCAACAGAGCTATTGAGCGACATGGGCTTATCAGTGGACGAAGCCGAAAACGGCAAAATCGCGGTGGATAAGATTATGGAAAAGGGCGCCGGCTATTACGACCTGGTGCTGATGGACATCCAAATGCCAATCATGGACGGATACGCCGCCACACGCATCATCCGTTCCCTTGAGGACAAGGATTTGGCCAACATCCCAATAATTGCCCTCTCCGCCAATGCATTTGAGGAGGATAGGGAGAAGTCCCTTGAGGTTGGCATGAATGACCACATTGCGAAGCCGATTGACGTGGACAAGCTGATGGATACCATAGTCAAGATTACGTCATGACAAAATAACATGCGAACATATGCAAATTAATATATGCAAAAGAGGCTTTAAGTTCCATGCTTAAAGCCTCTAATCTTATGAAAAGCATATCTTTATCAATCCGCTATCTGCTTTCCCGTCACATCCATATGGTAATTCTCCCTGATTATCAAATCCGAGATTTTCACAAACTCATAGCCCTTCTGCTGCACGCCCACAATCAAATCCTCCAGTGCCGATGCTGTATATTTTGCTCCGTTGTGGCACAGTATGATTGCACCGTTGTCAAGGTACTTGCTCTCCACCACACGGCTGATAATCGATTCCCTGCCATAGTCCTTCCAATCCAGGCTGTCAATAGACCATTGAATTGCATAATAGCCCATGTCCTTTACCGTCTTGATAAGCTCCGAATCGTAATCACCATATGGAGGGCGGAACAGGAACATTTCATAACCCGTCAGCTCCCTTACCGAATCATGGACCTTCTGCAGCTCCTGCCTGTTCTCTGCGTCAGACAGCTTGCTCATCTCCTTGTGGTTTTCACTATGGTTTCCAAGGTCATGACCCCTTGCGTATATCTCCTTCACCATGTCAGGAAAATCCTTCACCCACCCGCCCGTCATGAAAAATGTCACCTTTACATTATATTTGTCAAGGATATCCAGTATCTCAATGGTATCCTCAGCCCCCCAGGCAGCGTCAAAGGACAGCGCAACCTTTTTTTCCGCAGTGTCCACGCAGTAGATTGGCAGCTCCTTAGCTGATGCGGACACACTTATGCTTTCCACACCATATAGGGCTTTTCCTTCCATTCCCACCGATATCCCCTTAAGGATAAGTGACACGGCTGCAATAACCAGCCATGCCACCTTCACCTTCATTGATATTTTCTCCACAATTGCCCCCATCAAGGCTTTTGTAGGATTGTATGAAATATTGAGGACATTTATTCCAGGTTGATTTCCGTTCCAGCCTGTCCATATAAAGCGGCACGTACTGCTTCAGCTTCTTTTGCAGCGGCTTGCTCTGCTTTCTTTACGGCTTCTTGCTCTGCCTTCTTTGCAGCTTCTTCCTGCACTTTATTTGCAGCTTCTTCCTCTGCCTTCTTCGCAGCTTCTTCCTGTACCTTCTTTACAGCTTCTTCCTCTGCCTTCTTTACGGCTTCTTGCTCAGCTTTCTTCGCAGCTTCTTCTGCAACTTTTGCGACTTCTTCTGCATCCTCTCCTATTTCTGTCATTTCAACAACAGCCGCTGTCCCCACTTCCTCACCTACGGATTCCGCAGATGCGTTGCCACATGCCGTCATTCCCAGAAGCACCCCACACAATATGGTTGCAACCATAATCCTTCTCATAATGCTCTCCTCCTCATTTTTATCTTTTGTCCATCATATGACGGACATTTTGAATTATTGTACATCATATGTTGTACACTGTCAAGGAATGAATTGCATTGGGATAGGGGATAGGGGATGTTTATGGGATATTATCCACGTTTGAGGGACTTGCGAGAGGATAAGGATTTGTCCATAAGGAAGCTTGCAGACATTTTACACATGCAACGAACAACTTACCATAACTATGAAACCGGCAAGAGGGAACTGCCATTTGAACTGGCTGTTACATTGGCTAAATTTTATGATGTTTCTTTGGATTATATAGGTGGATTGACAGACGTTCCAGCCCCACCACACAAAAAACAATCAAAGGATATTCCTAAGCAATAGAATTGGAATATCCCTTGATTTTCTTTTTGATTCCCACAAGCGCCGTAATGGCATTCATTCCACCGCCAGCACGTCATCCAAGCAAAATGAGTATATCAGCTTCTCCTGCACCTCAAGCTGCGACACCCTGTTCAGGGCATTGGCATAGTACTCAAGCTGCACCCTGTACCTGTCAGCCAATGCATCAAGCCTGTCCACCCTGTCAGTCTTATAATCCACCAGTATGATGTGCCCATTCTCCACAAAATAAAGGTCAATCACACCCTGTATCAATATCTGCTCGCCATCAAGCTGCCCTGCGGTTACACTTCCGGCTTCCAGCAGCTGCCTGTACTGCTTAAGCTCGGACGCCTTGATTCCCATGACAAAGGGGCGCTCCCTGTACACCTGTTCCTTTTGATATGCCGCCTTGACACGCCTGCCAAGGTCTGACTCACAGAAATGCCATATTTTCTCCACATCAACTAACATTCGCTGTTTTTCGTTAATCAGCCCCTTTCGCTCCATTTCATCCATCTGTTCACCCAACTGCCCCATGGTTTCAACCCTTGCATAATCAAGGCACTCCATGACCCTGTGAAACGCAGTACCCCTCTGTGTTGGAAGCACCGGCTGCCTGTCATTGATAAACTGCGGTATCACGGGGTCATAAGCATCCCCCATTGTCTCAGGCATTGCCCACTGTACGCGCTCCTCATACAGATTATCCTCCTGGATGTCCCCATGCTCCGCCTGCTTTATTTCAGAGACAGACATTTTCCCCTTCATTGTGGTGGCATACTCATAAATGTACGGAGGAAGCGCACCCGCCGATTCCCGCACCCCATTCACATCCTGCTCACCATCCGCTGCTTCATGCACTCCGCT
>CAYZYS010000053.1:0-14028 GCA_964482605.1 uncultured Bacteroides sp. | reverse complement strand
GTATTCACGGCAGGCATCCATCAGGACACCCGTGCCAAGCACATTGGTCTGAAGGAAAATTCCCGGGTCGGTGATTGAACGGTCAACATGGCTCTCCGCCGCAAAATTCACAACAATGTCAGGATGCTCCTTCTCAAAAAGGCAATTGACAGCGTCCCTGTCCGCTATGTCAGCCTTGACAAACATAAAATTCGGATTGTCCATCACAGGTGCCAGCGTCTCCAGGTTACCCGCATAGGTAAGCTTGTCCAAGCATATTATTTTATAGTCAGGATGGCTTTTAAGCATGTAATGCACAAAATTACCGCCAATGAACCCTGCCCCACCGGTAACTATTATCTTCATGATTTTCTCCTTTTTCATCAAATCAATATAATATCTTCCCGTCTGCAACCTGCTTCAAATGCGCACCGTAAGGCGATTTTCCGTATCTTTCGGCATGCTCCAGAAGCTGCTTCCTTGTAATCCAGCCATTCTTGTAGGCAATCTCCTCGATTGCGGATATCTGGATTCCCTGGCGGTTCTCCACCACCTTTATGAACTCCGTGGCATCAGACAGCGCATCCATAGTCCCGGTGTCAAGCCATGCATAACCCCTTCCAAGGGTTACTACATTCAGCTTGCCCTTCTCAAGATAAATGCGGTTGAGGTCTGTAATCTCAAGCTCACCACGGGCGCTTGGGCGTATTGACCTGGCATACTCACACACGTTCTTATCATAAAAGTAAAGTCCTGTCACACAATAATTGGACTTCGGATGCTCCGGCTTCTCCTCTATGGAGATTGCCTTGCCATTCTCATCAAACTCAACTATTCCAAACCTCTCAGGGTCATTGACGTAATACCCGAACACCGTGGCGCCATCTTCCCTGGCGGCAGCCTCCTTTAAGTGCCTTCCAAGCCCGCCCCCATAGAAAATATTGTCACCGAGCACCATGGCACAGGAATCACCCGCTATAAATTCCTCACCCAGTATAAATGCCTGTGCAAGCCCGTCCGGTGACGGCTGCACCTTGTACTTAAGGTTGAGCCCCAGACTGCTGCCATCCCCAAAGAGCCTTTCAAAATTCGGCAAATCAGTGGGTGTGGATATAATAAGGATGTCCCTTATCCCTGCCATCATGAGCGTTGACATCGGATAATATATCATTGGCTTGTCATACACAGGCAAAAGCTGCTTGCTTGTAACCATGGTCAGCGGATACAGCCTTGTGCCGCTGCCACCCGCCAATATTATTCCCTTCATAGGTATAACCCTCTTTTCCGCAATTGCGCATTATTTTTAATGATAGCAAAATATACGCGATTTGTCAATTTATGCGGTACGCATACGTTACCGTATGGCATTGGCATGATTCATCTATTTACTGAACGCTTGCCTCGTTCCTGAATATGGCCCCGGCATGCGGCTTAAGCGCCACAAGCAGCAGCGTTCCAAGTATCCCGCAGGATATCACCTCGCCAAGTCCGACAGTCACCACAAGAAACCACATTGCGTCCGTCGCCTCATACACCAGGCGAAGTACCCATGGCACAATTATTGTATTTGCAATTATCGGTGGTATCGGGGAAAGCCACTTAAACCTGCGCAGGGCATAGGTTCCGATTGCACCCAGCAGCGTCGCCACCGTGCCAAACACCACATCCCACATTGCACAGCCTGTGAGCAGGTTCGCAAGGAAACAGCCTATGGCAAGTCCCGGTACTGCAGCAGGGGTAAAAAAAGGAAGCACGGTAAGTGCCTCAGATATCCTCACCTGAATCACTCCGCTGGCAAGCCCAAACAGGTTTGCCACATAGGTGAGCACAACGTACAAGGCGGCAATGATTGCAGCCTGAGTAACAAACAATACATTAATCTTCTTCATGATAATCTCCTTTAGTTTTGTTTTAGGTCAGGAAGGTCTCGAACTGACCATGTGCTACATCGGCAGCATCACGCCATAACAGGGTATGGCGCAATGACAGCCAGTTAGACAATATAGCACGATACACAAAACATTTCAAGGGTTTTATCTACTCATTATCATCCTTGTGCTTCTTGATGATTTCCTCATACCGCTTTCTTGATGCGGCCTCCTCCTTGGTTTCCTCCTCCTCAACGTCCTCCATCGTGTCAAGCATCGCAAACACATCCGCAAGGTCGTTTGCATTAAGCAGATTATCATCCATATGGCTCATCATTTCTCCCTTCCGCAGGTCACAGCCCTGCAACTGTCATCCTTTGCCACCTACTTCTCCTTTAACCCAATAAAGAAATCCTCAAGGTGCTGGAGCGCCCCAACAAGCGCCACCGCATCCTCCTCCTTGATTCCACCCATTACGGATTCCACCATGCTCCTGTGAAAATTCATGTGGTGCTCGTATGCATTTACTCCCTTATCTGTCAGGACGGCATACACAATCCTCCTGTCCTTCTCACCCCTGTTCCTTTTCACGTAGCCCTTTTTGACAAGCCCGTTCATGCCTATGGTAAGCGTCCCCATTGTTACCCCAAGGCTTTTGGATATCTGTGACATGGTCCTCGGCTCCTTGATTCCCACAGCCTCGATTATGTGCATGTCCTTCACCGTAATGTCACAAAAGGGCTCCACTATCAGTGCCTTCTCCTCAATGTCAAGGATGTCATTGAACACATTCACCAAAACCGAATTAAGCGCCTCATATATCTCATCATTCACAACCCCACACTCTCCTCCCCGCGGAATGTGCCACATGTCTACTCCGATACATTTTCCTCACGTATTGCCGCCACAAGCCTGAACCTAAATGCACCTGCACCGGATATGTTGCGGTACCTTGTATCCGCATTGTCCTTAAGACTGTGCATCTCAAACGAGCACTGCTGCATGTATTCCAGCGGGTAGCTTTGGTACCTGCACTTCCTCCTGGTGCCGTTTGGCCAGAAAATCCTGATGGAATTGCCCATGGTGTCTGGCTTCTCCGAATACTGGGCAGAAAGCTCATCGGAAAGCGCCTGGTCAGCAAGCAGCACATGTGCATAATAGCTTACCTTCTTGGCAAAAAGCTCCTCCTTGAAATCCCTGAGCCACTCCCCGTCCTTCGCCGCAATCACCACGACAGGGAACCTTCTGGACGGACTGTTGATCAGGTGCATCACGTCATCAAAATCCCTGCCCGACTTCTTCACCACCTGCGTCCTCATCTCATCCACATCCACAATGCCAAGCTTTCCCGCAATCCTTCCGTAAAAGGACGGCCTTGAAAATGATGAGCTGTTAATCAGCCCGTGGTTCGTTTCAAGCTCATGGAAATCATTTCTCACCCAGAGCACAAGCCTGTTACCCGAAGGATATATCCTCGCCTTGGTACTCCACAGCTTGCACGCCTCCTTGGCATCAGGATGCGTCACCTCAATGGAGAGCAGCAGCTCATCCCAGTCAATGCTTTCATTCACCTTGTAACCAATCGTGTCCATGGTAAATGTTTCAGCGGACTGTGGAATATCAGGGAAAATATTTTCATACTTTTCAAGTATCCACTTATGTATTATATTACATGCCGCAGTAAATATCACCTCTGGGTCAACATCACTTCCCTTGAGATAGGTGGTTGACTTGAACACATTGAAGGCAGTGAGCACGGGCAGCGCCTTCTCCCTGTTGGCAGGCTCGTACACCTTCTCCCTGAGGAAGCCCTTGCGGTTCACAATCTCCGTGACATCCTTGTCATGTATGAATTGCTCATTGATAATTCCCACAATGCTGTTAATCCCAAGCTCTATGTCCCTGTAATTGTCCATCAGTGTCATGATGAACCTTGAACGCTCCAGCTTGTAAATGTATTTGCCAATCGAGGTATCCCTGTCCAAAGCCTCCTTGAGCTCGGAATCCATCTCATTTTGATTCATCTTGAGGTGATAGTGGCAGCGTATCATGGAATTCCAGTCGCACTCCTTGTAATAGGTATGCCCCATCTCATCAAGCATGGATATGATTGAATCATCACACAGCTCAAGTGTTGCAAGCACACTGTTCAGCTTTCTTGCATAGTGCTTGGAATTGTCAGTCTCCCACATCTTGGTGTATTTGTAGCGCATGTCATGCTCAATCTCATGCCAGCCCTCAAATGCCATCGTCCGTATCTGCACCTCAAAGGTCTTGTCAATCGGAAGCTCCCAGGTCTGTGGTGAAATCCTGTCCGCAATGTACTTCGGCAGCATCATGACGCCGTTGGTCTTCATGGATTTGAACTCGGACGTGGTCTGGTTTGACACAGCCCACTCACACTCTGGAAATTCCCTTTCTATCAGGTCCTTGCATATCTTTAGGTCATCCACATAGTAAAGCACTATCCTTATGCCTATGAGGTCCTGCATCTTGTGGTATTCATTGTAATTCTTCTTCACATTGGTAAGCTTTGATACTATGGAATCAGGCTTCTTCACCCTGAAAAATATCCTGTGGTATATTCCGCAGCGGTTCAACGGTCCCTGTATTATCTCCATCATGTCGTCACGTATCGTGTCCGGCACCGTAATCTGTGAGACCTTTGCCTTTATGGCATCCGTGTCAAGCTCCAATTCGTTATTAATTAAAGTCTCCCGCATAAAACAAAATTCCCCTTAATACATAAAATACTTATATATTATCCCATATGACTGGTCATCCCACGTACAGTCAACATTATACCACGCACCATCAACATAAACCAAATTCCAGGCGTGGTTATTTCCTGTTATGCAATAACATGGTATCCCCAGCTTGTCCATAAATTTCTGGAACAGGGTGGCATAGCCGTCACACACCGCAAGCCCTTCAAACAGCGCATTGTATCCGGTGTGCCTGTCTGCAAGCCCCGCCAGCGTGGCGTCATCATATTCCGTCACCATGCATATCCAGTCATGTACATTTTTTATTGTATCGTACTGCGTTGCACCAACAAGATATGGCGCAAGCATTGCAACCGTTGCATCAAACATTTGCTCCTGCTGGTTCGTCAGCTTCCACCTGAACTGGAACCATATCTCATTTGCACCGTAGCTGCAGGTAAATCCATCATATATCAATTGATTATAATTATATATACCAATCTCATTTATGTGAAATGTGTTCTTAAATGCGCTGATTACATATGCCGAATCCACCTCTGAGGGACTGAACCTAAGCTGTATCGGCTCCTCCTGCATGCCCAGGAACTCATTGACAACATAGTCATATGCATCCTGGTTGGAGTGGACATACACATACCCGTCATCCCCCACCTCTGCCGCAAGCACCCTGCCAGGGCAAAAAAGCATAACAGCCAGCAACGTCACAAACGCAAGCACAATCCTTTTACATTCCATGTCCTTATCCTCCATCACAGCCTGTCAATCCTGCCTAAGTCCCTTAAGAAGCGCAATCTCCTCCGCATACCCCGGAAGCTCATTGGGAGTCTCCAGGTAAAACGGCAGCTCCCTCAGCATTGGGTGGTTGATTATCCTTGCAAATGCCTCCGTGCCTATGGAACCAAAGCCTATCCTCTCATGGCGGTCCTTGTGGCTTTCAAACGGGTTCTTGTCATCATTGACATGCACTGCCTTGAGCCTTCCAAGCCCTATCACCTCATCAAAATGGCGAAGCACGCCATCAAGGTCATTCACTATGTCATACCCTGCATCATATACGTGGCAGGTGTCAAGACACACGCCAATGTGGTCTGAAAGCCTCACGCCGTCAATTATTGCCTTAAGCTCCTCAAAGCTTCTTCCAACCTCAGAGCCCTTGCCTGCCATGGTCTCCAAAAGCACCGTGGTTGACTGGTTCTCGCTGAGCACCTCATTCAGCATTGCAATGATGTAATCAATGCCCACATCCACGCCCTGCTTCATATGGCTTCCCGGGTGAAAATTATACAAATTCCCCGGCGTGAGCTCCATGCGTCTCAGGTCATCAGCCATTGTCTCCCTTGCAAACCGCCTTGTGTCCTCCTTGTCAGAACACGCATTGAGTGTGTAGGGTGCATGCGCAAGAATGACCTCAATGCCATATTCACCTGCCAGGCGGTGAAATTCCGCCATATCGTCAGCATCAATCTCCTTGGCGCTCCCGCCCCTTGGGTTCCTTGTGAAAAACTGAAATGTATTGCCACCCAGTGAGTCAATCTCCCTTGCCATGTGGGCATAGCCCTTGGACGTTGAAAGATGACAGCCTATCTTAAACATAACTACCTCTTTTCCCTGCTACAGCAATGCCTGGTAAACATCACGCCTTGACAGTCCCCTGTCCCGTGCCACCATCCGCATTGCTTCCTTCCTTGCGGCTCCCTGCTTCTCATAAAGCCCCACATGCTCCTCAATCGAAAGTCCGTCCCACTGCCTGCGGCTCTCCTCCTCCAGGTCTTTCCTCGACCTGCCGTGAATCACAAGCACAAATTCCCCGCGGGGCTCCTGGCTGCCATACAGCACTGCTGCCTCATGAAGCGTGGTACGCCATGAATCCTCATGCCTTTTGGTAAGCTCACGGCACACCGTAAGCTCCCTGTCACCCCCAAGCACTTCCTCAAGCTCCCCAAGCGTGCCCACCAGGTGGTGCGGTGCCTCATACAGCACAATCGTCCTTGTCTCACCCTGCAGCTCCCCAAGGACTGCCGCCCTCTCCTTCTTGTCCGAGGGCAGGAATGCCTCAAATGCGAAACGCCTTGTCGGCTGCCCTGACATAATCAGTGCTGATATGCATGCCGCAGGCCCGGGAACGGGAACAACCCTGATTCCAGCCTCATGGCACTGAACCACCAGCTCCTCACCAGGGTCCGATATTCCCGGCGTGCCTGCATCCGTTATCAACGCAACCACCGCACCTGAAAGCATTTTCCCAACCAATGCCCTTGCCTTGTCAACCTTATTATACTCATGATAGCTGGTCATTGGCGTCCTTATGTCAAAATGATTCAGGAGCTTTATGCTGTTTCTTGTGTCCTCTGCGGCAATCAGGTCTGCCTCCTTGAGAATCCTCAGCACACGCAGGGTTATGTCCTCAAGGTTGCCTATCGGGGTTGCACACAGGTACAATATTCCCTTTTCTTCCATACCACACCTTCAATCCGTCACTGTCCCGTGGCCTCAAGAAGCTCCCTTGTGTAACCTCCGTCCCTGTCATACATGACAAGCGGCATGTCCACAATGAGCTGCGAACCCCCGCCACGCACCGCCTCAATCAAAACCATGTTGGCAGGTCTGTCAGCATAAGGGTGTACAAGCCTCATCCGCTTGGGTTCCATCCCATGCCGCCTGCATGTCTCAAATATCTCCACAAGTCTCTGCGGACGGTGTACCATGTAAAGCCGTCCCCTGTCCTTCAATATCACCGATGCCTGGTATACTATGTCATCCAGTGTGCATAAAATTTCATGCCTTGCGATTGCCTTTGGCTCCGAAGGATTCACAAGCCCGTGGCTTTCATTCATATATGGCGGATTCACCGTCACCACGTCAAATGCACCTCCCTTAAAGCGGGCTGCCGCATTTTTCAGGTCATCCCTGACTATGGTTATCCTGTCCTTCGCACCGTTGAGCTCCACATTGCGTTCGGCAAGCCTTGCACTGCACTCCTGTATCTCAACGCCAACAAAGCTGCCTCCCTGGCCCTTCGCCTCCATGAGGATGGGAATGACACCATTGCCCGTGCACAAATCCATGCACCGCTGTCCCTTCCCTGCCCTTGCAAAATTGGCAAGCAACACTGCGTCCATGCCGAAACAGAAAATATCCGTGTTCTGTATCAGCATGCGCCCATTGCACATCAGGTCATCCAGGCGCTCATTGGCCCCAAGTTGAACATCCATCAGTTAAGGTGGTTCTCCTTCCGCTTCTCCATTGCCTCAAGTGCCCTAAGCTCCGCATCCTCGTCAACATTGACCTTATCTTCACGCTCAGTGCGTTCATTCTTCTGCCTTGTCTTAAAGCGAAGCTCCCTCACGGGATACTCCTTGACCTCCATGTCGTCCCCGTCCGTGGTGAGCTTAACCCTCACCATCTGGCGAAGCACATTCACGTCATAGACCTCTCCCTTGATTCCCTCCGGTGTTGTCACGGTGTCGCCCACGTTAGGCAACTGACGGTTTAGGTACTGGTAAGTCTCATCCTCATACTTAAGGCAGCACATAAGCCTTCCGCACACGCCTGATATCTTTGCAGGATTTAGTGAAAGGTTCTGTTCCTTTGCCATCTTGATGGACACAGGTATGAAATCCGACATGTATGAGCTGCAGCAAAGAGGTCTTCCGCAGGAGCCAAGACCGCCAAGCAGCTTTGTCTCATCCCTGACACCTATCTGCCTCAGCTCAATCCTCGTCTTGAACACCGCCGCCAAATCCTTCACCAGCTCACGGAAGTCTATTCGCCCGTCTGCCGTGAAGTAAAAAAGCACCTTGTTATTGTCAAAGGTGTATTCCGTTCCAATCAGCTTCATCTCCAGCTTATGCTTTTTTATCTTCTCAAGGCATATGGCAAATGCGTCCTTTTCCTTTTCCCTGTTGCGTCGCTCCGTCTCATCATCCTTCTCGGTGGCAACCCTTATCACGGTCTTCAGTGGCTGTATTACCTTATCGTCCTCAATCTCCTTGGGGCCAAGCACAACCGTGCCATATTCAACGCCCCTCGCCGTCTCAACTATGACATGCTGCCCCTGCTTTATGCTAAACCTTCCAGGCGCAAAATAATATACCTTTCCCGCATTCCTAAATCTGACTCCAACTACATTTGTCATGCCAATTCATTCGCCTTTCTAATTCTCTCTAATGGTCAGGAACAGAAGCTCCATTGCCAGGTCAAAGCTCACATTTGCCCGAAGCCTCACCTTCGCCTTTGACAGCCCCTCAAGTATCCGTCCAAGCCCCTCGTAGGATGAGAGTGAAGCCTGCTTCCTGATAGTGTTAAGCTCCCCCTTGAATATGAGGAGGTTCGCATCATTGGTGCTTTTGAAAAGCAGCACATCCCTGTACCACATTGCCAGCAAATCAAGGAAATCGTCAACATTTGCCTTGTGGGCGGCAATCGCCCTGACTGCTGCCACAAGCTCGCCTATGGTCATGTCCTGTGCGTATTTTATGATGTGGAATGCCTGTTCCTTCAGGTCGTTGAATTCCTCAGAACCGATTATGTCCTCAGCCCTGCCGACACAGCCCTGGGCAAATGCCGTGGCAAACCCCGCCTCCTCCTGGGACACCTGGTGCTTAGCCACCAGGTAACGCTTTATGGAAGCATCGTCCACGGGATTGAGCTCCAGCCGCACACAACGGGACAGTATGGTTGGCAGAAGACCGTCCGCATTTTCCGTGAGGAGGATTATCATCCCATACCCCGGCGGCTCCTCAATGGTCTTAAGCAACGCATTCTGCGCCTGTATTGTCATCTTGTCCGCATCATCCATTATGTAAATCTTGTAACGGTTGCTGTATGGACGTATCTGCATATCCGCAACCAACTGGTCACGAATGTCGTTGACTCCTATGCTTGTGGGCTTTTCATGTGTTATGCTTATGATGTCCGGATTGCTGCCCGACAATGCCTGTATGCATGAATGGCATTTATCACAGGGCTCCACGCCCCCAGCCTCACACTGCAGGGTTCTTGCAAACACCCTGGCAATGATGTTCTTGCCGCTTCCCTGCGGTCCGTTGATGATGTACGCATGGGAAATTTTGTCAAGCCTGATGGCGCTCTGCAAGTGTTCCTTTATATTGTCATGACCTATTATGTCACCAAAATTCATACACGCCCATCCCCATTCCGGAGCTTATGTTGAAATGTCAAGCAGCAGGCCCCTGATATCGTCTATCTTGCTTACAATGGCAATGTTGTCCTTCTCGTCCTTCACAAGCTCAGTGGCAAGGTCATCCAGGTTCTTGTCCACAAGCTTCACAATCCCATAAACCCTGTGTCTTCCCCTACGGTCAAGGAAATTCTCCCTCTCGAACTCATGTGAACGGTTCACCACCTCATTGAGGAAACCCTTCACAAGCTCACGGTATTTCTTCATGTCCTTGATGTCCATGTGCTTTGCAATCTTCTCACCCTGTGCGGTTATGTCCTCCATCATGGTCTGCAGCCTGCTCTGGAGGTCCTTCTCCTCAATGTTGCTTATCAACGTGAATTTAAAGGAACCGTCATCACTTGTCTTGACCTGTGAGCTCTTCTCCGCAGCCTGGGTCTTGGTAAGCTCATTAACCCTTATGTCCACCTTAATCCCTCCTTTGTCACGCATTCATCCCAATGACAATGTCCGCCCTGATTTTCCGTATGCACTCCTCAAGTCCGGAATCATTACTGTATCTTTTGGCTATGTGGCACTGCGCCAGCCTTTCCTCCGAAAAATCCTCCTCGTCCGCAAGGAACCGTCTGCACAATTCCCTGTAATCAGGACTTGCCTGCTGCCTTTCCCTCATCAATGCGCGGGAAAGCCGTTCACCGGACTCAACCTCTATGTATATCGGCATTATGTGTTCACTGCCAAAGTACCCACAAAAGCCCTCATACGCCTCAAGCGTTCCTATCACAAGGTAAATGCCCCGTTCAAGGTCTATCTGCCCGTCATCCACCGTAAAATACTTCCAGGTACCCTGTATTGTGTCATAGCTCCTGAGCTCTATGAGCTTTCCTGCATTTTCAAGCTCCTGCACCTTTGCCTCATCCACAAAATAATATTCCCCGCCGTTGCATTCACCTGTCCTCATGGGCCTGGTGGTGTAGGGCACAACCCTCCTGAAGCCAAGCTGCGCATCATCCGCAAGCGCCTTGTATATGCTGTCCTTCCCGGAAGAACTTTTTCCCATTATAAATGCTATCTCAGGCATGCCACATTACCATCCTTGACACCTATCACATCAAGCCCCTGACGTATGCTGTCCCCTATGAATCCAATGACGGTGTCGTCAAAAACCTCACCCGGGCAAACATTGGGAATCCCAGGAGGGTACACCGTCACAAAGCCGCGGCTCACACGTCCTGCCGCCCCCTCAAGCGGGACATTCTCATAATCTGCGTCCAGCGCCTCACAGGGACGCATGCGTGTCTCCTTCGCAACTGAAGGCATGACACCCTTCCCCAATCCGGATGTGACGCCAACCGCCGTACATTCCCCATCCATATATTCCCACGGGGTTTTGTCAAGCTCCTCAAGCGCAGCCAAAAACCTCCCGTAATACTCCGGCCTGTCGGCAACTGATGTCATGGCAATGCAATAACTGCCTCCTGCCATCTCCAACTGTATCTTATACCGCTTCTCTAATATATCATACAATGTCTTTCCTTGCAAATGCCCATTTTTTCCACACAGCAGGATTTTGGACATGTCATCCGAAGGTGCGCAGGCAATCGATTTCAATTCGCAAAGCCTGTCACGAAGCCGCACAAGCTCCTTTGCATATTTTGCAAATGCCGCCCTGCCATCTGCACTGTTCACAAACCCCAGGCACCTGTCGATTGACGCCATCAGCACATATGACGGACTGGTTGACTGAAACCACCCCACGTACCTGTCAAGCCGTTCAGCCAGCACCTTCCCGTCCCTTGCATCACATCCAAGGTGCAGTATTGCCGTCTGTGTCAGGGACGGCAGCGTCTTGTGCAGGCTCTGTACCACAATGTCCGCCCCTTGCCTTATTGCCGTCTCAGGAAAATGCGAATCATACCCAAAATGCGCACCATGCGCCTCATCAACCACCAAATATGCACCATGGCGGTGGCAAACCTCTGCAATCCCGCCAATGTCAGATATATTTCCCTCATATGTGGGCGAGGTGATTACAACCGCCTTTATGGGTTCCCTGCCTGTGTCATCCACACCATTAACATTGTCAACAGCGAGTGCCTTTTCCACCATGGTGGCGGTTATTCCAAGACTTATCCCCAAGTTTTCCACAAATTCGGGATAAATATACACGGGCTCCAGCTCATTTTCACATATTGCGTTATACACGCTGACATGACAATTACGAGCAACACACACCCTTCCATGTCTGGGAACCGCTGCCATTATTCCCGCCATGAGCCCGATGCTGCTTCCATTGACCAGAAACCAGCTCCTTGCTGCACCATACCACTTTGCCGCCTGCTCCTGGGACTGCCTTAATATGCCCTGGGGATTGTGCAGGTTGTCAAATCCGGTAATCTCCGTTATGTCAATGCCCATCGCCCCTGCCACTATGTCAGGATTGCGCTTGTGCCCCGGCATGTGCATTGGCACATACCCGTCAGAGGTGTATTCCAACAGCCTGTCATATAAATCATGCCTATTCTGTAACATATAATTTTATCTCAGTTTCCGCCCTGCTTCCAAGCAAATCTGTCACAACATATTTTATTGTGTAGCTACCCGCCTGGTCCAGGGTATATTTGCCAACCACCTGGATGCTTCCGGTGATGTCATTGCCGCAGGTATCCGTCGCCTTCACGCCTGACAACAGGTTGACGCTGTTCCCGGCAGCAACGGTAATGTCCTTTGCGCCCGTAATCACCGCAGAAGAATTCCGCCACGGATTGCCCTCAACAGGGTCTGTCGGGTCCCATCCCGCATACTCACTGTTTTCAGGAACCTTAATCATCTCCGGCTTTCCAAGCGGCCCCGCCGTCGTTGCATCATCATACACGGTCACGCCCGTCCCAGCGGGGCAGTTGTCATATATCCATTTTGCATCCCTTGCACACAGGTAAACACCCGCCACCGACGCTGACGAGCCAATGCCGTTGAAGCCTGCCGTGTCCATCCTGTCATTTGCCGTTGCATGATACAACACAGAGCTAAACAGATTGTTGTAATTAATCCTGCTCACGTACATTCCATAGGTCGTATCCCCTGAGCTTCGCCAGTCATAGTAATAGGTTGTCCTAAAGTCCTCCCCCAGCAGCGTGTCATCACCACCAACCGATGCCACCATTGCCCTGACGGGTATCGTGTACTGTCCGTTTGCATCCATTCCATACACCGTCACACAGTTCATCACACGGTTTACCTTGATGTAATACGGGTATGCAACGCCTTCAGGTACAGTGTAGTCCACAGTGTATACGCTTGCGGTCTTGACATCTTCCTCCTTCAGGTCATGCCATGTTACGGTCCTTGTCGACATTTCCTCCACGGACGAAGCCTCCGCCTGCTGCGACTGCTTTCCATCATCAATAGAATCATGCACACCCCTGTACCTTGGCAGAAGGTAAAACACACCGTACAATACTCCTGCCACCACCACAATGATTATCAGCCAAAACAGCAGGTATCCCCAATTCCTCTGAAACCAGTTTTTTCTTCTATGTAAATACTTTCGGTTAATATTACTCTTCATTCTAATCCCCATTCCGATTTTCACGTTATTAAAATCACATTCATGTCCGCATTTCGTTTAAGTACACATACTATCACGGTATCCATGCCGCGTCAACCCCGTTTATGGCATGACCTGCGCCATGGCTGTATAAAAAGCCGTAAAACAAAACCGAGATAATCACCACTAAATGCAGTGATTATCTCGGTTAAGTGCCTGGAACAGGAATCGAACCAGTGACACGAGGATTTTCAGTCCTCTGCTCTACCATCTGAGCTATCCAGGCTTAGTAGCGGGGACAGGATTTGAACCTGCGACCTTTGGGTTATGAGCCCAACGAGCTTCCGGGCTGCTCCACCCCGCGTTATTGAAATGTCTCGCAAGCCCTGCATCCGGTATGCAAAACTGCATCATCTTCCGTATATCATCATATCACATACAATAATATGATAATGGATGGAGAAGGATTCGAACCTTCGAAGACGAAGTCAACAGATTTACAGTCTGCCCCCTTTGGCCACTCGGGAATCCATCCATAAAGCCGACAATCGGAATCGAACCGATAACCTGCTGATTACAAATCAGCTGCTCTGCCAATTGAGCCATGTCGGCATAAGTGGGGCCTATAGGGCTCGAACCTATGACCCTCTGCTTGTAAGGCAGATGCTCTCCCAGCTGAGCTAAGACCCCTTATTCAATATTAATGTCAATAAAGCGACCCGGATGGGGTTCGAACCCACGACCTCCGCCGTGACAGGGCGGCGCTCT
>CAYZYS010000052.1:7716-14485 GCA_964482605.1 uncultured Bacteroides sp. | reverse complement strand
GCAATTAATGACAGCGAATACCAGGAAAAGCTGCTTGAGGAGTACAAGCTGTGAAGTGAACCCCTTTTGTTAGACAATATGTCTAATGAAAGGGGTTATTTCTATGGTAGCACCCATGACAAGATTATAACAATCAGGACTTGTGTTTTTCACTTATGTCAGTGAGGCATGGGAAAATACATTCGCTTGGTGAAAAAATACAATATTATGGTGGCAGGCTACTTGAATTTTGGATAACGTGATGATATTATAGAAGTAATCGTTTTGCATTGTATGCAAAAAAATACACTTGATGGTTAATGATGTACAAGGGATAAAAAATGGGGAGGGGGTCTGGCAGTATAAGATTGGTAACCGGGGTTAGGGCTTTTGAAGGCTAAATTAAAATGTTAAGGAGTGGGAAAGAAAAATGAAGATTAAAACGAGGAGAAAAGCCATAGCATGGGTGATGACCATATTGATGGCTGTGAGTCTTCTGCCGACAGACCTGTTTTTCTTAGGGGGTGGTGTGACGGCGAAGGCGGGCGATACGGATTATACGGGGACGTATTCGGTTGATTTTAGTAATGAGAAATCGGATACTAATGATACTACTAATAAATATTCAAATGGAACTGCTTCTGCGGCATATAATTTTCTTGTGACAGATGGAAAAGGAACGGTAAAAGCAGGCACAGGTGATAATGAAAAAACAATAATATCCTTTAGTGCGCTCGATACTTGGAAGATACAGGCCAAGTGCCTTAGGTCGGGGGCTGGACTTACTGATGGTAAAGGTTTTTTCCAGGTTGATATTCCTGATGGATATGTAGGTAAAATTGAGGCATCTTTTGCCGCAGTGAATGATGGTACAGAAGTAAAACTTTATATTAGCAAGACGCTTTCGACTACTGCTGAACCTGTTAGCGTATTGGGAAGTTCAGTTAAGGGTACTGACAATGCGGTTCCTGTTACGGCTGAAAATCAAGAACAAGGGACATATTATGTGTTTTCGGATATAAATGTTTCGCTGTGTTATGTGAAGGTTACCTTAAGCAAGGCTGGCGAATCCTCTGACGGTCTTAAGACATTCACGTCAACAGATACCGTAAAGTCGGAGGAGTATGATTTCAAGTCAACAAATAAATTGTTTGACAAGACTGATACTGCTGATTTCGTAGGGACAGTGTATTCGCCGAATCAGTATATATCATCTACATTTGGTGGCAGTAGTGCTAACATTTCTTTTACCGGTGGACATGGTTTGACGTTTAAGGGAGCGGCTATTACGTTCAGTGTGATGGTGCCGGCTAAGTCAACCGGAACGCTCACGATTGATGGATGTGCATATGGTGCAACTGATGGAACTGAAGTTACCATAAACGGAGTGAAACAGGCAGACCTTGCCAAGAATGTTTGCGGTTTGGGTGCTGATAATGATGGAAAAACAATTGAATTTCCATATGCTAATGAAACTGATGAAGCGGTTACCATGAATGTGGTTGTGAACGTAAACAGTAGTGGTGATACATATGTGCATGGTATCAAGTATTCAGTTGAATTTGCCAGCAGCACGGCTGATGAGCTGAAAACCTTGGCTATTGGTGGCTCAGAGTTATATGAATTTAAAACTTCGGGAACTGTATTTAATGAAGGTACTTCTTTTACCGGAGACGTGACTTATTCACCGAAGGGGTACATAGCTTTGCATAAGGGTACATTCACTAATGGCTTGCATTTTTATAGTGGCCATGGACTTTCCGATGTGAATTCTGATAAAACGATTAAAGGTTCAGATGGTCAGGAATTTTATTTTGAGGTTATAGTTCCTGGAAATACAACTGGTACGTTTACAATTGGTGGGTGTCAGTATAATGGATGTTATGCTTATGCAACGGTTAATGGCAATACGGTTGTTACAAAGACAAGTTTAACAACCACTAAATGCGGTGATTCTGTTGAGTTTACTTATAGTAATAATTCATCAGATGATGTCAGGATGCAGATTTGTGTTATAAGGGATGGCAATACCCGTGTCGATAAAATCGAGTACGCAGTGAAGGCATATGACGCCAAGCAGTGGTCATCTGGCAAGGAGGGTACGGTCACAATCGGTGACACTACCTTTGATGTCAAGGCAGGAAGCAGCAAGAGCGAAGTCTTTAATGTTTCAGTGACAGGTGGAAAAGGTACTGTTGAGAAGGCTGGCACTGGGAAGGCTGTTGTATGGGCTAATCTTGGTGGCAAGTCAGTAACGGATGCCGTTAAGGCTGGCAGTGGCTTTACAACCAGCGTTAGTGATAACAAGGTGACACTTACCTATACTGACACAACATCATATCCTGAGGGCTATGTGCTTGAGGTCAGGGATTCTAGCAAGAAGGCTGACCCGAAGCAGGATGGCAAGACCATAACCTACAACCTGAAGGATGGTTCGGTGCTGTCTGATTTGTATAAAGGTGTTAAAATTGGGTCAGCTACTATTACATCTGAGGATGGAAACCTGATACTTAAGGGAAGTACTATTAGTTATAATGACGCGACCTATGGTATTGCGGTTAACTCAGGTGATACAATCTCGGTAAATGTTGCGGGCAACGCCAAGATAGTCCTTAAAGCTGCATCATTCCAGGAAGCTGCAGCCATAAGCATATCGTCAGGAGACGGCACGTTTTATGAGAGCGGTGATAGTACCAAGGCAGTGAAGGACATTACCCTTGGTAATGTTGATCATTATACCAAGACTTTCTGGTATGAGGGGTCTGCAACAACTCTTGTATTTACATTTAAAGAGGCAACCTCTTATGTAGAGGAGATTGTGGTCACCAATGACCAGCCTACCGTTCCGGAGAGTGCAGTTAATACAAGTGCTGCAAAGGCTGTTCCGCAGGCATATAATTTTGACAGTGGAACACTTGAGCCTACAAGGGTTGGGCAGAAGATTACCCTTAGCAGCACGACATCCTTCCCAGCCCAGAACGTGGCAACGAGCGGCCTTGGGATATATGCATTTCCATTGACCAAGGACAACAACACGTTGTCGGTTGATGTATTGATTGATTCCTGCGGAAGCAGTGACAAGAATGCCGTCATGGTTGGACTTTTCAGCCTTGCATCAGCTACGGGCGCAGACCGTGTGAAGGCAGTGACAACCGGTGTGAGAAACAGCTCCAATGAAGTTGTGCAGCTTATGTCAAAGAGTTCAACGGAGTCGCTTGGGAAGAACTCATTTAGCGGGTACAGCGGAACCATATCGGCAGGTGATGTGGTGACGATAACCATTTCCCGTGATGGTGATAATGTAATACAGACAATTAAAAACAAGACCAAGGGAAGTGAAGTGTCAACCATGACCACCACCTATGAGAAGGCGGCTGTGGGCGGCTTCAATCCTAGTGGTGAGGTATATTATGGAATAATGGTTGCCAATAGGACGGTTAAGATTACCAACATGAAGTATACCGATTCTAATGGCACCGTGCTCTATGACCAGAATACCTACTATGACCCTGCGGGCTCTGCACCGAGTGTGACTGGGGTGACTGCCGTTGCGGCAGATGACAGGACTAAGTTCACCGTGAGCTGGACAGGCGACGAGGCAATTGCTGACGGCAAGTTCGTGCTTCAGGTAAAGAAGCCGGGTGCAAGTGATTTTGTTGAAGTTGACAACGAGATTACGGAGCAGTCTTATGATTACCCTGTTGCGGCAGGTGAGTCAGGTGATTATGTGTTCCGCGTGTGCGGTACACTTGGCAATTCTGATGAGCAGAATACCAAGAACAGGAATACCTGGGCGGTGTCTTCACCGACGTACATTTATGCTGCACTTGCAATACCGGAGGTGACGCTTGACTTGTCATCAACCAATGGCAAGGCTGAGCTTTCATGGACATCATCACCTGGGGCGACTTCATATCAGGTTATGAGAAAGTCTGACGGGGATGGCGCTGAGTATGCAAAGATAGCCGAGGTTTCAACAACCTCCTATACAGATACGGCAGTTGAGGACAACACCGTGTATTACTACAAGGTTGTGGCATATGCAACGGATAATCACAGCCCTGACAGTGAGGAGAAGTGGACACTTGTGTCCAAGGGATATACCGGCGACTATGACGAGGA
Organism: uncultured Bacteroides sp.; assembly: GCA_964482605.1. GTDB lineage: Bacteria > Bacillota > Clostridia > Lachnospirales > Lachnospiraceae > Bacteroides_F. The sequence continues at coordinate 10,384 of CAYZYS010000052.1, read as the reverse complement.
TGTGGCACTTTTCGTGACCAAGAGGTCATATAATACCGTATTTGATGGCAAGATTACGATAGAGGGCGTTGCAGGGGCATCTGGTACTGTGACACTGTCTGTTGATGGCACTCGCAAGGACAGCACAAATGTTGCAAGCGCCAACGGCACATTTGCATTTTCAGGTGTGCAGCTTTCAGAGGGACGCCATGCGGTAGAGCTTGAGCTTGAGTATGGCGACGGGCTTACCGTTAGGAAGGTGCTGAACTACGTGTACCTTACCAACTACGACATTGTGGTTGATGCTGGTTTCGCTGGTACGGCAGGAGATGCCGACACCAATGGCAAGCCACAGTACAAGACTGTTGCAGAGGCAATTGCAGCGGCAGCATCAGGCAATGTGATTCTTGTAAGAAATGGTGATTACGAGGAAAAGCTGAACATATCAAAGTCAGGTCTTCACATCATCGGTGAGGACAGCGAGGAGACGAGGATATATTACAGCGTATGCGAAGGAAACAAGACCAAGGATAGCGACAAGAGCAGGTATGCCATAACGCTTAACAGCAGTGCTGGTGATTTCACATTTGAGAACATAACCCTTGAGAACTCATGGGAATATGATGGCACGGGCAATGTTTATTCCAACGAGTCGGCCGAGGCGCTTTACAGTGAGGCAGATAACACCGTACTTGTCGGCGTAAGGCTTATGAGCTACCAGGATACAATTCAGTCCAAGAAAAATAAAATGTACCTTTACAGGTGCTATGTGGCAGGTAATGTTGACTTCATGTGGGGCGTGAGCACAACAGTTCTCTATGATGACTGCGACATTGTGTTCAGGTATAATGCCAACAAGAATTCAGGCTACTATACGGCGTATGGCAAAGACAGTGATGTCATATACAACAACTGCCGGTTCACTTCTGAGGAAGACTGCGGCGGAACCAAGTATTACCTTGGACGTCCATACAACAACGAGACTAAGGTGACACTTATTGACTGCTACCTGGGCAGCGTAATCAATGATGATTATGGTTGGGCAACCTGGGGCGGCAAGGAGCTTACGTCAGATGAGGCAACCTATGAGAAGGCACTGTTCTATGAAAGCGGAAGCTATGGCGCAAGCACGTCGGTAAACCTTAACAGGAGGCAGCTGAGCCAGTCAACGGCGCATTCAAGGGTGGCAGCTATGAGGAGCAGCCTTGATTGTGAGACCAAGGTGTCAGACCTTGGAAAGTTGTACATCGGAAGTGCAAAACTTGATGCCAATACGGGATTTGTCACAAGGAAATATACATCAGGCAAGTATTCCCAGTATGAGGGTGATGACACAGGACTTGGAAAGTATGAGCTTGAGGGCTTTGCTGAGAGCGCAGGCACAAGCGGCGGCGGACTGCTCAAGGAGTCCAATTCCAATTACTATAAGGTTTCCAATGGAACTGAATTCCTTGATGCACTTGCAACAGTGTACAATAAGAAGGGTGTTCCTAGCGTAATCGAGGTAACGGCAGACCTTAACCTTGGCTCTAACGAGGTTGACCTGTCAAAGTATTCAAGCAACATTGCAGCGGCACATTCACATCAGGCATTGGTTAACCCAAGCCTTCAGGCAAGCGGTGTGTCAAAGGTATACATTAAGAACATAAGCAACCTGACAATATTCTCTAGCAACGGCTCGACAATCAAGCATGCGGCATTGGATATTTCAGGCTCAACCAACATCATCATCAGGAACCTTGCATTTGATGAGCTTTGGGAGTGGGATGAGGAAACATCAGGTGACTATGATGTCAATGACTGGGATTATATGACCATTGAGAACGGCAGCACCAAGGTATGGGTTGACCATTGTACCTTCTACAAGGCATATGACGGTATAATTGACATTAAGGCTGCCACCTCCACAACCAGTGACATGGATGTGACTGTTTCATGGTGCGAGTTCCAGCCGGGCAGCAAGAACAACACGTTCTTCAATGCAATGATGGATTACCTTGATGAGAACAAGGACAGTATGCCATACTACAAGTCACTCCTTGACAGCGGCATGAGCAGGGAGCAGATATGGTGGTATGCATATGGGCAGAAGAAGACGCATCTTCTTGGCCAGAGTGATGATGCATCAGCCAATGAGTACCTTAAGGTGACATTTGCCAATAACTATTATTATGATTCAATGGACAGGATGCCAAGGCTCCGCTTTGGTACCGCACATATTTACAACAGCATTATGGATGCACAGGAGCTTCTGGATGCAAGGATGGGCATTACCAATGCGGCAGCAGCAAAGCACATTGTAAGCAATGGCGCTTCGTCAACCTGTGATGGACAGCTTCTCGTTGAGAGCTGCTACATCAATGGCATCCAGAATGCACTTAACTCAGGTAACGGAAGCAGCCCGTCAGGCTACATTGCTGCATCCAAGACACTGTACTATGTGAATGGAATCCGCTATGCGGCAATTCCAAAGGTCAACACGACTAAGGAGGGCGAGCAGCTCAAGGTAACGGATGCGACACAGTTTGTTGCGAACCTTCCGTACAGCGGCAATTACAAGCTGTATGATGCAGCAGAGCTTGCCACGGTTGTTAAGCCTTACACAGGCGCAGGAAAGTTGAACCTCACTGTACTCCAGTGGGAGAAGGCTTCATACAATACTGATGTTGACAAGACCTCAGAGGCAAAG
>CAYZYS010000052.1:0-7616 GCA_964482605.1 uncultured Bacteroides sp. | reverse complement strand
TTTCCCGCACACGTTATGTCAAAGGAAATATCCCTTGATGGTTTCCTCCACTGACAGTGCTGACAGCGGGTAATCCTTGGTTTCAACCGTTGAAATCAGGTTGACCGATGGGTAAATGCTGTTGTTGATGTATGCGCTCATTTTGCGGGCGTAGTCACCGGTGGCACCATCTGCGCCGATGGCGCAGTAATCCCAGTAAAAGGTCTTTCCTGTCTTGGGATGCTTTATCGTAAATGTGGGATAGACCGTGTCGCTGCCCAAGGGCAGCTCACATTCATAACGGTGGGGGATTTTGTAGTGACATAGATACATGTCGATGATTACCTCGGACTTTGAGCGGAGGCATTTGCCGGAGATACTTGCGTACACCAGCTCCTCAGGGTGCATGCGGCACTGTGGGTAGCTTTGCCGTGACCAGCCATCGGACGGCACGTGGTACTTTGACAGCAAATCCATGAAGGAGGGGGATGCCACAAGCTTGTTCACCTTTGACTCGTAGGTGTCCGACTTCCTGAGTATGTAGTCAAGCAGCTTGTTTTCCTGAATGAGGTCCTCAAGCCGTGCCTGTGTGTATTTTTTAACCGCAAGCTCGACAGCCTTGTCCTGTTCCTTTTTGGGGATGTAGTAATATTCACCGTCAAAACTGGAATACCACCTTGAGCCTTCCCCGTTCCTGACGCATATTAATTTGCCGCCGGGGGATGACAAAAGCTGCTGCTTGAGCTCGGTGATTTCATCCTCGTTGTTTTGTCTTCGCAAAATCAGGTCCTGCCTGTTCGTTGTTGATACCTCCTCATATTATGTAATTTTTAACAAATGGGGTAAAAAATACGAATATAAAACTAGAATGGTAAGCCAATGACGCAATGATAATACCAAAGATTTAAAAAGTCAAGCATTAAATTTTCATATATGGGGGAATAAAACCATGACAAAGAAACAAAGGGCGCTGGAGGTCATTGAAAGGCTGAAGGCGGAATATCCCGACTCGGACTGCACGCTGGATTATGATGAGGCGTGGAAGCTTTTGGTCAGCGTGCGGCTGGCGGCACAGTGTACCGATGCCAGGGTAAATGTGGTGGTTAGGGATTTGTATGACGTGTTTCCAACGCCGCAGGCGCTTGCCGCCGCAACCCCTGAACAGATAGAGGAGATTGTGAAGCCGTGTGGGCTGGGGCATGTCAAGGCAAGGGACATCAATGCCTGTATGAAGGTGCTGGTGGAGAAATATGACGGCAATGTGCCGGATGATTTTGAAGCGTTGCTCGCCCTTCCGGGGGTTGGCAGGAAAAGCGCCAACCTCATAATGGGGGACGTGTTCGGGAAGCCTGCAATTGTCACCGATACCCACTGCATAAGGCTGTGCAACCGCATTGGGCTTGTGGACGGGGAGAAGGAGCCCGCCAAGGTGGAGAAGGCACTGTGGAAGATAATTCCGCCGGATGAGGGCAATGGCTTCTGCCACAGGCTGGTAGACCACGGCAGGGCAGTGTGTACCGCAAGAACCACGCCCCATTGTGACAGGTGCGTGCTTGCGGATGTGTGTAAGAGGGCAGGTGTTGGTTGACGCTGCACTTAGTTTCCCAGCCCATGCTTAAGATGTCACCGAAGTGCATTGGCAGGTGTTGGTTGACGTTGTACTTAGTTCCCCAGCGTCAGCATGGTGTCAATGCAGGACTTTGCCTTGAGGCGTACCTCCTCATCAAGCTCAATCACCTCGCCCGCCCTGCCATTTACACAGTTGTACACGTCCATGAGGGTTGTGAGCTTCATGTTGCGGCACACGCACTCCTTGGACAGCGGGTAGAAATATTTGTCAGGACAGGCAAACTGCAGGTGCTGCACAATGCTGTTTTCCGTGCCTATGATAAATTCCTTTTTGTCGCTTTTCTTGGCGTAGTCCATTATGCCGGTGGTGCTTCCCACGTAGTCAGCAAGGCGGGTGACGGCAGGCAGGCATTCAGGGTGTACCAAAAGCTCGGCGTCAGGGTGAAGCCCGCGCTCCCTTGTGACATCGGCGCAGCTCATGCGCAGGTGCGTAGGGCAGCCGCCCTTGATGAATTTGAAGGTCTTTTCGGGAACCTGTGCGGCAACCCAGTCCCCAAGGTTGCAGTCAGGAATGAAAAGAATCTTGTCATTGTCGATGTTCTTCACAATCTTCACTGCGGCTGACGAGGTGACACACACGTCACACAGGGTCTTTAGCGCGGAGGTTGTGTTGATGTAGGCAACCACGGTGTAGTCAGGGTTTTCGGCCTTCAGCCTTGCAAGCCCGTCCACGTCAAGCTGCTCCGCCATTGGACAGCCCGCATCAGGATTGGACAGGATTACGGTTCTGTCAGGTGAAAGAATCTTCACGGTTTCCGCCATGAACCTTACACCGCACATGAGAATCCTGCTGTTGGATGCCTTGGCGGCCTGAACGCTCAGCCCATAGGAATCCCCCACGTAATCCGCAACCTCCCAGATGTCCTGGCTCTGGTATGCATGCGCCAATATGCAGACATCATTTTCCTTTTTTAGTCTGATTATTTCATCCTGTAATTCCCTTGTCGTGTACATGTCATTCTCCATTCCGCAGGCGTATTCTGCCATAAGCAATATTTATTATGTGATGAATTATATTAGTGTAAATGTCATCTGTCAAGCTAACTGTAAAACTATTGTATAGATAAGTGTCTTGTCAGATGAAAAATGTTGTGGTACAATGGGGCTCATTAAGCGTGGTACGGTATGTTGCGGGATTGCCCGCAGAATGGAGAAGCGTATGAGGACTGACATATTGATTGCCGGAACGGGATGTTCGGCGTTGTACTGTGCCCTGAACCTGCCGGGTGACAGGCACATCACCATGATAACCAAGAAGGGACTGGAGGACAGCGATTCATACCTTGCCCAGGGCGGTATGTGCATGCTGAAGTCCGAGGAGGATTACGACAGTTATTTTGAGGATACCCTTAAGGCGGGGCATTATGAGAATGACAGGGAATCCGTTGACATAATGATACGTTCATCGCAAAAGGTGGTTGATGACCTTTTAAAGCTGGGGGTCGATTTCGCGCGGGATGAAAATGGGGAGCTTGCATTTACCAAGGAGGGGGCACATTCCGAGAAAAGGATTGTGTTCCATGAGGATGTGACAGGAAGAGAGATAACAAGCCACCTGCTGTCGGCGGTGCAGAAGCTGCCCAACGTGACAATCCTTGAAAATACCACGCTGCTTGACATAATTGATGATGGTGAGCGCTGCGTTGGCGGCGTTATCCGCATGGCGGACGGCAGTGTTGAGAAGGTTGAGGCGGATTACACAGTGCTTGCCACGGGCGGCATCGGCGGGCTGTACCGCCATTCCACCAATTTCAGACACCTCACGGGTGATGCGCTTGGCATGGCAATCAAGCATGGGGTGGAGCTTAAGGATGTGAACTATGTGCAGATTCACCCGACCACATTTTATTCGGAGAGGGAGGAGGACAGGAGCTTCCTCATATCTGAATCCGTCAGGGGCGAGGGTGCAAGGCTTTACGATAAGAATATGAATCCATTTGTCAATGAGCTTCTTCCGAGGGACATCCTGACGCAGGAGATTAAGAAGCAGATGGAAAAGGACGGCACGAGCTTTGTGTGGGAGGATTTGAGACCAATTCCCGAGGAGGAGCTGCGCACGCATTTTCCCAACATTGTTGAACATTGCAGGCAGATGGGCTATGATGTCACAAGGGAGTGCATTCCGGTCACGCCAGCGCAGCACTACTTCATGGGAGGAATCAAGGTGAACCATGAAAGCCGCACCTCCATGAGGGGGCTGTATGCGATAGGTGAGACTGCCTGCAACGGCGTGCATGGCAGGAACAGGCTTGCCAGCAATTCACTGCTTGAAAGCCTTGTGTTCGCCGCGAGGGCGGCAAAGGACATGTCGGGTGAGGGCGTGTGTGATGCGGCGGGTTCCACTGTGAGGGCACGCAGGCAGAGGGCAATTGACAATTGCAACCCTGCGGCGTATGCGGACATGGCTTCGGTTCTTGGCGGGTACAGGCAGCTTGTGCTCGATGCAATACGCATGGCTGATGAAAAACAGGAGGAAAAGAATTATGCTTGATGAGGGGACGATGAGGCTTAACGCCGACCCATATATTTTGAGTGCGCTCAAGGAGGACATCACAAGTGAGGATGTTTCAACCAATTGTGTCATGCCTGCGCCAAGGCAGGGACAGGTTGACTTGATATGTAAGCAGGATGGAATCATCTGCGGGCTTTACGTGTTCCAGAGGGTATTTGCGCTTCTTGACCCTGACACATCCGTGGAGCTTCTGGCAAGGGATGGTGACGAGGTCAGGTCAGGACAGCTTTTGGCAAGGGTAAATGGCGACATAAGGGTGCTGCTTAGCGGTGAACGGACGGCGCTTAACTATCTGCAGCGCATGAGCGGCATTGCCACATACACGCATTCGGTGGCGGCTTTGCTTGAGGGCAGCAAAATCAAGCTGCTTGACACCAGGAAGACCACGCCGAACAACCGCATTTTTGAAAAATACGCCGTGAGGGTCGGGGGCGGCAACAACCACCGCTATAACCTGTCGGACGGCGTGCTTTTGAAGGATAACCACATTGGCGCTGCCGGAGGCGTTGCGCAGGCTGTGGCAATGGCAAGGGAGTATGCGCCATTTGTGAGGAAGATTGAGGTTGAGGTGGAAAGCCTCGAACAGGTGCGCGAGGCTGTCGGGGCAGGGGCTGACATCATCATGCTGGACAACATGACAAGCCGGCAGATGGAGGAAGCGATAGAGGTGATTGACGGACGTGCCGAGATTGAGGTGTCGGGAAATGTCACCAGGGAGAACATTGAAAGGCTGAAAAACCTTGGGGTTGATTATGTGTCCAGCGGTGCGCTGACCCATTCCGCACCTATATTGGACATTTCGCTCAAGAACCTGCACCCTGTTGACTAAGTGGAGGAAAAGAGGAAATGCTTCTGCGGCAAGGGATGCCTGCGGAATGGAGGATGGAATGAGCAGCGAGGACAGAAGGGAAGAACTTTTGCAGATATTGGTGCGGTCAGGTAAGCCCATATCAGGGGCGGACCTTGCAGCGGCGCTTGGCGTGAGCAGGCAGGTTATTGTGCAGGACATTGCGCTGTTGCGTGCCAACGGGATGGAGATTCTGTCAACCAACAGGGGATACGTGGCGCAGAACAAAAGCGGCGCCATGTTCCAGAGGGTGTTCAAGGTCATACATACGGAGGCTGAGGCGGAGAAGGAGCTCAACCTGGTGGTTGACCTTGGGGGAATCGTCAAGGACGTGTTCATATACCACAAGGCATACGGGGTTGTCAGGGCTGACATGAACATCAAGTCCCGCAGGGATGTTAAGAGCTACATGGAGAAAATCAAGACGGGAAAATCCTCGCTTCTCATGAACGTGACCGCAGGCTACCATTACCATACAATCCTTGCGGAGGATGAGGAGACGCTTGATTTGGTGTTCAAGGCACTTCAGGACAATGGCTTCCTTGCACAGCTCCAGGATTATGAGCCCGTCAACTTCTGGGAGTGAAATCGGGTTGCTTTGCAAATCAAGTTGTTTTCTCAACATCTCCTTGCAAATTCGTTCCGGATATGCTAAAATCAAGATGATGCAGATGTAGTTCATCGGTAGAATGCTAGCTTCCCAAGCTGGAGAGGCGGGTTCGATTCCCGTCATCTGCTTGTTTTTACCATATTTGTTTGGTAGTCATATTACCTCCGGGTTTTCGGGTGCAACCCTTGTGGATGTGCCTGAGGGCAGGGAGGTAATATTGTATTAGGGGACATTTGCTGCGCTATGCCATGCAATTAATCAATGATAAAATGATACGGCAGGTTTGACCATGAACAAAAAGGAAATATCAGAGATAAAGAAGCTTTACACCGCTGACAACAGCGTGATTTCAACAATATGCGGCTGCTATGTGGATGCGGAAAAGAACAAGATGGCGCTTATGAGGGAGGCATTTCTTTCGCTTCCGCAGGATGAAATGCACAAGTATCTTGACATATTCAGGAAGGCGCTCACCGGGACGCTGGGCAAGAACTTAATCAACATGGAGCTTGGCGGTGCGGATTACGCATTGGAGGAAATAGATGGTGCCATGCCGCACTCCGTAGGGGATTCACCCCAGGCAATGCTGCTTGCGCTGAGGGACAGCGAGCTCAAGGATGATGCAATCCTTGACGGGCTGTACGATAAGGTTATAGCCAATTATAATACTGTTGACAATTATCTTATACTTGTGGCGTATGGCGCATATGACGTTCCCGGCAAGGGGACTGACGGGCTGGAGATGGATGACGCTTCTGATGAGGTGTACAGGCATGTGCTCATTTGCGTGTGCCCTGTCAGGCTTTCAAAGGCGGGGCTTTCATATGACAGTGAGCAGAAGGGTTTTCACGAAAGGACAAGGGACTGGGTGCTTGACATGCCTGCCATGGGCTTTCTCTTTCCTGCATTCAATGACAGGGCGCCTGACATATACAGCGTGCTCTATTATTCCTCCAATGCCGAGGATTTGAAGTTTGACTTTGTGGACTCAATACTTGGGTGTTCGCTTCCGATGACGGCGGGAAGCCAGTTGGAGACATTTCAGACCATAGTCAGGGAAACACTTGGCGAGGATTGCGAATTTGACACCGTGAAGGAGATTCATGAGAACCTTTCGGAAATGATTGAGGAGAAGAAGGATGAGCCTGAGCCGTTGAGCCTTGGCAAGAAGGAGGTTGTGAATCTTCTTGCGAAAAGCGGCGTTGACAACCAGCGCATAGAGGAGCTGGAGAACAACTTTGTACAGACCGCGGGGACGAGCGAGCCAATGCTTGCTTCCAACATTGCCAACACCAGGAAATTTGAAATCAAGACCCCTGACGTGGTGGTGAATGTGAAGCCCGACCGCACCGAGCTGGTGGAGACGAGGGTCATAGACGGCATTCCATACCTTTTGATACAGTTGAGTGACGAGGTTGCCGTCAACGGCATATCCGTGAGGATGCCGAGGGCTGAGGAGACTGAGGGCTGACGTGTGACATGCATGGCAAAGGTTACCCCCACGGACGCCGAGGGCTGACGTGCTGCAATGAATTGTGGAAATAAATACTGATTTATGATACAATGGGCGCATAAGCGACGAACAGGCAGAATTTGATACAGGAGGGAAGTATGGACAGGACAAAGGTGAAGCGTCTGGAGTGCGCACAGTGCTCCATGGAGTTAAGGTCAGGCAGGGTCATCAAGTGTGATGACGGATTTGTCAAGATGTTTGGTTACACGAAGGAGGATGTTGCCAATGGAGTAGACTACAGCAACCTTCTGCCATGCTTTGACAGCAAGGAGCTGGTTGCCAAGCTGAGGGAGCTTTTCGTGTTCTCCAGCGCCGCGTGCTATGAGCATACGGTGATGTGCAAGAATGGAGAGGTCAAGGCGGTGTGTACAGTGATTGAGATACAGAACACGCTGCTTCAGGGACACAGGGTAATCAACGTGACCTGCACTGAGCTTGATGAGATTGTTGACCTTGACACACAGGCTGTGAAAAAGTGATGATTGTGGCGCATTCCATACAGGGGTGCGCCATTTGGGTTTATGGA
>CAYZYS010000051.1:0-14639 GCA_964482605.1 uncultured Bacteroides sp. | reverse complement strand
TGCTCCCCTGTAACCCTTTGCGAGCTTCAATACTCTATTGTGCTTCTTCTTTGCGTTAACGCCGCCTTTAATTCTTGCCATTTTACGTCAATTCCTCCTTAAATAAAAGATTACAGATATGGTAAAATCTTCTTCATTGTCTTAACATTGGTTGCATCGGTAAGAGTGGACTTTCTAAGGTTTCTCTTTCTCTTTGCAGTCTTCTTTGTCAGTATATGGCTCTTGTACGCCTTCATTCTCTTAAGTTCGCCGGTTCCTGTCTTCTTAAAGCGCTTAGCAGCGGCTTTCTTTGTCTTTACCTTTGGCATGGTTATTTCCTCCTTAATTCAACCTCATGGCTTAATATATTTTAACGCTTGGTTAAAAACATGGTCATGCTTCTTCCCTCCAACTTGGGAAGCTTCTCAACAACCGCAATGTCCTCAAGCTTGTTGGCAAAATCGGTAAGCACGTGTCTGCTGGCATCCACATGTGCCATTTCACGTCCCCTGAACCTCAGTGTTATCTTAACCCTGTTGCCCTTCTCAAGGAACTTCCTTGCAGCGGAAACCTTGGTATTGAGGTCATTGTCATCAATGTTCGGTGAGAGGCGGACCTCCTTAATCTCAACAACCTTCTGCTTCTTCCTGGCTTCCTTCTCCTTCTTGGACTGGTCATACTTGAACTTGCTGTAGCTTACAATCCTGCATACTGGCGGCTTTGCGTTAGGCACGAACTTCACAAGGTCCACGCCCTGCTCCCTGGCAATCTTCAAAGCATCCTTTGGTGACATAATCCCGATGAGTTCACCGTTCTCCCCAAGAACCCTGACTTCCTTGTCCTTGATTTGCTCGTTAATCATTAACTCACTAATGGCCTTGTACCTCCAAAAAAATAAGTGGACGGCAGAAACCATCCACTTTCATTCAAGCCAACCTAATGCCAGACCGCCCAAAATGTCCCAAGGACACCCCAAATGGCGCTGACAATGAACAATTACCTGATATGAACCCAAGTCGCCCTTGCGCTAAGGTGAGAGTGGATACTCTGCTTTCTTTTCAACAACTTCTACATACTACCACCGGACATGGTATATTGTCAAGCACTATTTTTCCTCACCCTCACCCAGGCTCTCATACTCATCAGGGAACTGCTTTTTAAGTGTTTTCTCCACCAAAAGCTGGTGTTCCTTGAGAAGCCTTGCGGCATGCGGGTTGATTTCCCCAAGCTGCCTTGCAATCATCTGCCTTCTCTGCTCAATTGCCGCGGCGATTGCATTTTCATCATTGTGAAGCCTCTCTGCAAGCTCCTTTTTGTGAAGCTCAAGCCTCCTGAGAAGCTCATCCTCATCAATGCTCCCAAAGCCGCCCCATATGTGGGCATTATGGAACAAATGCTCCATTGAGGACTCCTCAAGCGTTGAAGCCTTCCAGTCCTTCTCGCTTATGTGGTCAATGATTTCCCGCACATCCCTCTCAATCCGTTCAGGCGCCTCGTCACCAAATGCCCAGTTGTACTCATGCAGGGAATGCTCATCCTCCGCCTTCTCCCACACTGGATACAGAATGTTCGCACTGCTGTCAGCCACCGCCGCATTCTCCACGCCCTCAAGGACGTACGGCCTGGCAAAGCCTGCATCCATCAGCGCCAGTGTGATGGTTCTCCTGACAAAGCCCTCCTCTATCAGGTTCCCATACCCCAGCTTCCTCAGCTTGTCGTTGACCTCGCCGATATGCTCTGTCATGTAAAACCTTATGTTCCTCGCCTTAAGGCTCCTGTACAGCGCATCCAGCCTGTCAGCCGCAGTTATGTCAATGTCGCTTATACCCCCTGCATCAAGGACAACACACCTTGTGTCAGCCTTTATTGCATTTTCAATGTCCTCCTGCAGTGTGGCAATATTTGCAAAGAAAAGATTGCTGCTAAACCTGTATATTACAACATGCTCAATGGGAAATGCATTGCGGTTCCTTGCCATGTCATAAAAATTCCCATGCCCCGGTATCACGCCAAGCTGCCCCCTTGGCGGCTTTGCGGCACGTATCACCACATCCCCGAAGGAGAGCACAATGCCTATCACCACGCCATAGATGGTGCCAAGCACCAGCACGCTGCCCATGGCGCCCATGAATATCCAAAACTCCGGCCTGTTGACCTTGAAAAGCCTGACCGCCAGATGCGTCTCCACAACACCCATCAGCGCCGATATCACAATCGCCGTGAGCACCGGCACTGGAAGATAGCCTATGAAGCCTGTACCAAAGGCAAGTATCACCGTGAGGATTCCCGCAGCCACAATTGACATGAGCTGTGTTTTTCCACCGAACTGCTCACCCATTGCCGTCCTTGAAACACTTCCGTTCACCGAGCAGCACCCGGTGAGGGAAGCCGCGATGTTGCCCATTCCACATGCAAGAATCTCCGAATTGTCATCAAGCCTGTACCCATTTTTAAATGCGAAATTATTTTCCGCAAGAAGCGTCTCAGCCATTACCACAACCGCAACCGTGAGGCTGTTTCCCAGCACATCAGTCGCCTCAATCCCCGTAAAATCAGGAAATGTCAACGGCTTCAGCCCCGGTTCAACCGCTGCCAGCATGGCAACGCCATACCTGTCAATATGCCCGTAATATGAAAGCAGCGCACCGCCAAGCATTGCGAATATTGCCATCGGAAACCTTGGGAAAAGCTTCTTGCTAACCAAAATCAACACAAGCGTTCCAACCCCAAGCCCAAGCGACACCACGTTAATCGTGCCGCACGCCTTGAATATGGCTGACAGCAGCTCAAAAAGCTCACCGTGTGATGCCTTTGAGCCAAGCAGCTTTGGCACCTGCATGAGTATGATTGTCAATGCAATGCCGCTTATGAAGCCGCCCATCACGGGTGTGGATATGAAGCCCACAACCCTGCCCGCCTTGAAGCACCAAAACGCAAGCAGCCAAACGCCCGTGAGCAATGCAATCACGGGAACAACCTGCATTGCCTCATCAGAGCCAGCCGTTATCCCCCATGACGCAAGGGCACTCCCGATTATCGCCGCAGGTGCGGCATCCACGCCAAATATGAACTGTGGCGAGGTGGAGAACATTGCGAACATCAAAAGCGGCAGTACCGAGCCATACAGCCCATATACCGCCGGTAATCCCGCAACCTCCGCATAGCCCATGGATATGGGAATCGTCATTGCCGCAATTATGATTCCGGCAAATATGTCCCTGCCGAGGTATTCCGCCTTATAGCCCCGAAGTGTTGAAAAAAGCTTAATCATTCAATAATCCTTCCATAATAAAATCCATTGTATTCGGAAAACATGGTCTCCTCACACTTGTTGAGCATTACCGTTGCCATGTCACCATCAACCGTCACACGAAGGACAATGCTGCCAACGCACTCATCTAGAAGCTGTACCTTCATAACAAAATCTGTTTCCGTAATCCAGCCCGCCGTCACGGCACATTGGTAGCCATACCCCGGCATTGCCTGCAGAATGCCCTCGCCCCGGACATAGCCAAAGCACCTTGGCTCACCGCCGAGCTCAAGCCTGACAAGCCCCGAAAGCCTCCTGTCCTGCAAGTCTTCCCCCGCACCCATGTCAGGCTTTGGTGCATTTCCACCGCAATCATATATTTTAATACCTGTAAAGCAATTATCGTTATGCCCTTCAATGGACACACCAAGATTCCTGTCAGGACAGCCTGCCCCAACAACCGCAAGCCTCCTTGAGGACAGGCAGCCGGCAAGCCTTTCATAACCGGCAGCATCAGGCAAAAGCACACCACCCGTGCCATCCAGCCTGTCATACACCGTCTCGTAAAAGGCGTTGAATATTGCCTGGTTGCCCCCCTTGATTCTCTGGGTATCGGCAGTTGTCACAAGTATGATGTCCTTGTCAGGAAATACCATTCCATACTGCCCGCCCATGCCGTAACAGCAATAGCCGTTGTTCCTTGTGCGCCAGAACTGGTAGCCATATCCCTGGCCCTCCTCAAGCGTTGCCGCCCTGTCAGAGTTGTCAACCTGCCAGCGGGTCATTTCACGGACATAATCCTCCGGCAAAAGCTGCTCACCGTCATGCCTTCCGCCGTCAGCCACCAGCTTTATGAATGCAAGCAAATCCCTTGGGGTACACACAAGCCCGGTTCCGCCCTGCGTCACCCCCATTGGGTCCTTGAGCGCATACGCCATACGTGAAAACCCAATGCGGTCAAGGCATTTACCGCGAAGATACTCAAGAAGCCCCATTCCGGTTATCCGTTCAACAAGCGCACACAGCGTATGTGTTGACGAGGTATCGTAATTATACACCGTCCCCGGCAGATGGTCCGGATGCACCTTGAAAAATGTCCCCGTCCAGTCGTCATCCTTCATTATCCTATACGTGGTCACGCTGTGCGGTGACTGCATCTTCAGCATGTGCCTGATTGTGGTTCGTGCCATCAATTCATCTGCCCCGCCAACAGGCTGCTTGTCAGGAAAGTAATCCACAATGCGGTCATCAAGCCCTATGCGCCCTTCCTGCACCAGAAGCCCGATGGCAACTGACACAAAGCTCTTGGTGACTGAAAACATCCTGTGCGGCATGTCAGCCCTGTACGGTGCATAATATGCCTCCGCCACCAGCTTCCCATGCCTCATGATGAGCACGGAATGCATTGGAATCCCGCCCTCATCCAGCCTCTCAAGGAAATCCGTTATATGCCCTGGCCTGATTCCAACCTCCTCAGGTCTTGCCGTGTCAAACATGTCCTTCATGTCACTACCCCTTACCCTTCCGTGCTGCTTCTACTACTTCTGCGTCCTTGGTACAAATGTCCTCGTCTTGCGTTTCCTCGTTGCGGCATTGCGCTGTATGGTCTCCTGGCAAAACTGCTCCTGGGCAACAATGACAGTCTTGCGCCCCCTGCGGTTCTTCTCATAGGTTCCATCGCCCTTCATCATGTGCGCCTTCTCATTATCACTCAGCTGAACCTCAAGGATATGCATGACCTGGCTCTTGAGCCTCTCATCCTCAACAGGAAACATTATCTCCACACGCTTGTCAAGATTTCTCGGCATCCAGTCCGCACTGGCCATGTATATTTCATCATTACCATCATTTTCAAAATAAAATATCCTTGCGTGTTCAAGGAAATTGCCCACAATCGAGCGCACCCTTATGTTGTCGCTGATACCCTTGACACCTGGCCTAAGGCAGCATATACCCCTGACAATCAGGTCTATCTGCACACCTGCATTGGATGCCTCATACAGCTTCTCGATTATCTCCTTGTCGCACAGGGAATTCATCTTGGCAATTATCCGTGCCCTGCCACCGTTCCCCGCATTGGCAATCTCCCTGTCAATCAGCCTTTCAAGCCTCTTGCGGAGCCACAGCGGCGCAAGCGTCAGCTTATTCCAGTACGGCGGCTCAGAGTAGCCTGATATCATATTGAACACGGCGGTTGCATCCTCACCAATCCTGTTGGAGCAGGTGAGCAGCCCCATGTCCGTGTAAAGCTTCGCCGTTGAATCATTGTAATTACCCGTGCCAAGGTGGACGTACCTCTTGATTCCGTCCTCCTCGCGGCGCACCACAAGCGTAATCTTGCAGTGCGTCTTAAGCCCCACAAGCCCGTATATTACATGGCAGCCCGCCTTCTCAAGCATCTTCGCCCAGATTATGTTGTGCTCCTCGTCAAACCTTGCCTTCAGCTCAACCAGCACCGTTACCTGCTTTCCGCTTTCCGCCGCCCTTGCGAGGGACTTGATGATTGGTGAATTGCCGCTTACCCTGTACAACGTCTGCTTAATCGCCAGCACCGACGGGTCATTGGCCGCCTGCGCCACAAAATCAAGCACCGGCTCGAATGAATCGTAAGGATGGTGCAGCAGTATGTCATTTTTCCTTATCTTCTCAAATATGTCCGCATCCCCCATGAGCTCTGGCAGCTGCTGCGGCGTATAGCTGGCATGCTTTAGGGAATCAAACCCGTCAAGGTCATACACCTTCATTAGAAATGTCAAATCAAGCGGCCCATTGATGTAATATGTGTCATCCTCCTTAATCTTCAGGTTATCCTTGAGGATTCCCAAGAGCCTGTCGTCAATCTCCCTTGCCACCTCAAGCCTGATTGCCTCACCGCGCTGGCGCTTTTTCACCTGGCGCTCTATCTCCGTGAGCAGGTCGGACACATCCTCCTCGTCAATGTCAAAATCAGCATTCCTGATAATCCTGTACGGACATGTTGCAATCACATCATAATTAAGGTACAGCTTTTGGATGTTATGGCTTATTATGTCCTCAAGGAACACAAATGTGCGCAGTCCCTCCCTTGACGGCGGTATCTCCACCAGCCTCGGAAGCACTGACGGAACCTGGACGGTTGCAAACTCAAGCGTCTTTTCGCCGCTTTTCTTTTTCATAAGCGAGGCAAGGTTAAGCGTCTTGTTCCTGACCAACGGGAACGGCCTTGAGGAATCAACCGCCATTGGCGTCAGCACCGGATAAACCTCATTGATGAAATAATGGTCAATGAAGCTCTCCTGCATGTCATCCAAATCCTCCATGCCGCCCCGCAGCTCAACGCCTGCCTTCAAAAGCTGCGGCACAAGGGAACGGTTGTACGCCTTGTACTGCTGCCCCACAAAATCATGCTCCCTGGTGCACAGCGCCTCAAGCTGCTGCTTCGGCGTCATCCCCGCAATGTCCTTCCTATTGAAGCCCTCACTCACCATGTCCTTAAGTGAAGCCACGCGAATCATCACAAATTCATCAAGGTTTGATGCGGTTATGCTGAGGAACTTAAGCCTTTCAAACAATGGATTTCCCTTGTCCGTGGCTTCCCCAAGGATTCTGGTGTTAAACTCCATCCAGCTAAGCTCCCTGTTAATGAAATTACTACTGTCAGATAAAGCCATATTTCCCCTCCATTCCTTTGCAGCCATACGGCAATTCCTGCCCTGCTACTTTCTCTGCCGTATCACCGGCACGACCCCGTAAATCTCCCTGAAAACCTCCGTCTTCTCGCCGAACAGCCCGCTTTCCAGCGTTGCATCCATGCGAAGCTGCGTCGAAAGCACAAGCTGGTTTCCCTCCAATGTTGCCCTGAGATTGCGCATCTTCTGCTTGTGGCTCCTGTCAAGGGCATTGGCAAGCCGGAGTATGGAAGTAAGCTTTGCCGCCGTGAGGCTCATACAGTCATAATCAAAATCAAGCACCACGTATTTGACTATGTTTGCCACCATCAGCCTCTCCTCATGGGAAAGCCCGATTATCTCAGTGGTTATTATTATGTTGTATGCCGCCTCCGACGGGTACATGAGGCTCACAAACTTCCCCACGTCATGGAGTATCGCCGCAATCTGCAGAATCAGGCGTTCCCTCTGCCCCAGCCCGTGCAGCTTCCTTGTGGCATCAAACAACACAAGTGATGTATTTTCAACAAATTCAACATGCTTTTCATTACACCTGTAACGGCTTGCAATCTTCCTTGTCGCCGCCAGGATGTCACCGTCAAAGTCATGTGCGAGCTTAATCAGGTGGTTCTTCTGCGCATAATCCACCGCAATCCCGTCACACAGCCTCACGGCAGGCACCCAGAGGTTCCTTGCGTCCGTAAAATGGAACAGCTCCGTGAACAGCATGAGGCTTGGCATCACAAGGCTTGCATGGCTTTCCGGAATGTCCAGCCTGTCAGCCAGCTCCGCCTCACTCTTACCCACAAGCTCCGAATACACCCTTCCAAATTCCTTCTTGCTTATGCAGGTCTTGTCATCCCCGGTGAAGTTTACATATGACATATTCTCACCTATACCCACAATGTCAGTTATTTTATGACCACTTAGGAATATCTTGGAAAATGTGTCCAGGTCATTGCCGATGTATTCCTCAAGAATCTCACGGTATTTGTCCCCGTTGGAGGCAAGCCTTGCAAGCACCTCCCTAACCCTCAGCACGCCAAGCCTGATGTTCTGGGTGGTGACAATCTCGCCATGGTCAAATATCGTGACCTGCGCCGAGCCTGCGCCCATATCCACAAGCAGCATCTCCCTGCTGTCAAAATCCTCAAGCTCGCCCTTCTTCAACGTAAATGCCTTGTAGCTCAAAAACCTCTGCTCCGAATTGGACAAAAGCTCAACCTCAAGTCCGGTGCGCACCTTCACCCTGTCAAGCACGCTCTTGGCGTTCTTCGCCTCCCTGATTGCGCTTGTGGCGCACGCCTTGTACGCCTTGACCCTGTACTCCTTCATTATCCTGCTGAAATCATAGAGAATCCCGCAGAGGTTATCCACCATCTCAAAGCTAATCTTGTCCTGGTTGTAGGTATCCTTCCCAAGCTCGATTACATGGGAAATCCTGTCAACTTCCCTGATTCCGCCCTTGGCGGACATCTCGAATATCTTCATCTCCAGCTCATATGAGCCAATGCTTATTGCAGCAAATGTGGTAATGTTCATTGTGCCTCCATTTTCAATAGTTGCCCAGAAACTTAAGCCTGTTTGCCTCCTCCTGTATTCCATGCAGCGCATTAATCACGTTCACGTCATCTATGTTGCCCTCAAAATCCACAAAAAACCTGAATTCCCATTCCCTGCCCTCTATGGGCCTTGACTCAATCTTCATCATGTTGAGCCCATTGTATATTATGTGGCTTAACAGGTTGTACAGCGCCCCCGTCCGGTTGTCCGTCTCAAAGCAGATGCTCATCTTCCCCGCACCCTTCACAAAACAGCGCTTATTGGACACAATCACAAACCTTGTGGTATTACGGTCATTGTCATTAATCTTTTCATCAAGCACCTTGAGGCCATATACCTTGCCCGCCTCCTGGCTTGCAATCGCCGCCTTTGAAATGTCATTCTCCTCGACTACAAGCTTTGCGCTCATCGCCGTGTTGGACTGGCGTATCGAAGACCAGCCGCGGTGTCCGTCGAGGTATTTCTGGCACTGCATTAGCCCCTGCGGATGCGAATACACCGTCCTGATGTCATCCAGCGTCGCCCCCGGAAGCCCCAGCAGCGCATGCTCAATCTTCACGTACTGCTCTGCAATGATGTAATTATCATACTCCTCAAGTAAATCATATACGTCATTCACCATTCCGGTGGTTGAATTGTCAATCGGAAGCACCGCATAGTCAGCCTCACCATTCTTGACAGCCTCCATGGCATCACCAAAGGTTGCCACATTGATGTTTTTCACGTCCTCACCGAAAAACCGCTTCATTGCAATGTAGCTGTATGCGCCCGGCACACCTTGGTACACCACCGTGCAGCCATCCTTGTCTATCCTGTCAATGGATTCATAGGGCTCACGGAGCGTCAGCCCATTCTCCTCGAGAAGCTTATACTGAAACTTACGGCTCGTTGCCATAAGCTGCGAAAACAATTCATTGACCCCGTGGACATTCTCAGGGTTCTCAACAAGCTCCGACACCTTGCGCAGCTTTTCCTTTTCCCTCTGTTCGTCAAATACCTTCTTGCCATTGGCAATCTTGTAATTGGCAACATCAGTGCTCAATTTGATTCTTTTCTCATACAGGCGGACAAGCTGCCCGTCAACCTCGTCAATCTCCTCGCGTATCTTGGATAAATCAAGCATTTTCTCATATCTCCTTGGGCATATATTATCACAACAGCCACCATATAGTTTACCACATATGGCTTTGTTGCACAACAAAAAGGAATCTGTTAAAATGTAGTCAGACATTTTTCATCATACAAAGGGAAGGGGATTGACAGACATGGGAAACAACAGGGCAAGGACAATAGTGCTGCTCATACTGGCGCTGGTGATTGTTGTGTCGGGAATCGCGGCATACCGCTACATCAACAGGTTCCAGTACAATGCAGACACAGCCGCGGGCAACACCGCAGGCAACCTCAACAACGGGGGGCTTTTTTGCGAATATGACGGAAAGATATATTTTTCCAACCCCTATGACAGCGGCAAGCTGTACAAGATGGATTCCGACTGCAGCAATGCGGTCAAGGTGTCAGACGACACGGCGGCATACATCAATGTACACGGAAATTACATTTATTATGTCAGGAACAACATGACAAGCGAGCGTCTTGCCGCACTGTTCTCCGGCTACCTCAACGGAATCAACCGCTGCAACCTCAACGGCTCACATGCCGTTTCGCTGTACAATGATGCGTCCGGGGCGCTGAGCATGTGCGGAAACTACCTTTATTACCAGCACTATGACAAAAACAATGACCCTGCATTGACGCTTTACAGGATGGGCATTGACGGGACGGATGACACGCTTGTCTCCAAGGACAGCTACACCCCGTCAAGCTATTACAACGGAAAGCTGTACGTGTGCAACATCGGCTCCGACCACGGCATATACTCAATGGACGTTTCAACAGGGTCAATGACAAAAATACTCGATGTAAACTCCTACATGGTTGACATGGAGGGACAATACATTTACTACATCGACCAGGACAATAATTATTCACTTATGAGATATAATTCATCCAATAAAGTGACAGAAAAGCTCATAGACGGCAAATGCGTCCACTACAACCTCTATGGCTCAAAAGTATTTGCAATGGTGGAGGGTGACGATGTCAACGGAATATACAGGATGAATGTGGACGGCTCGCAAAAGGAACTCATTGCCGAGGGTGATTTCACCAACATATCCTGTACCTCGCAGTACACCTTCTTCCAATACTACAATGACAAGATAACATTGTACAGGGTTCCGACACAGGGAACCATAACGTCAATCGAGCAGATACTCGTAAAGTAACCGCATATATTTTTCCATATCAATTATGTCAAAAAATCCGCCTGCAAGCAGATGCCTGCGGCGGATTTGATTTTTCCCAATCATGAATTTCTTATCGCCTTGAGTGTGTCAAGCGGGATGAACTGGCTGATTCCAAGGGCATTGATTATGATTCCCGAAGCCCCAAGCTCCTCAACCGTATCGGTTATCTCGCCAAAGCTGCAGAGCATGTCCTCAAACTGCCCGGGATAGCATTTATCCATCTCAAAGCCATCGGTAAACACGGGTATTGCTATGACATTCCCGTCACCTGCCTCATTCACGCGCTCCGTCACGTCAATGCACTGGAAGGCTATCTCATCCTCATCACCCTGGCTCGTCTTGACACATGGTGCCATGTAATCAGCCCCCTTGAGCGCCTTCACGTACTCCTGCTGCCTCTTGGTTATCATTTCCTGGAATGCCTCCCTTGGGGCACCCTCCGGCACCAGCATGTCCTTCCTGGTCTCCTGGAAAAGCGAAATCATTGCCTGCTGGAGCCCCGGATTGGTAACGTAATCCTCCTTCAGGAAGCGCTCATACGGGTACAGCTCTTCCCTCTCAACAACGAACGGTGTGCCCTCACCGCTGACAAACCTGATGTTCTTGTAGCCGTTGCGGTACATGTGCGAAACCTCAGTCTCAAGCCCCACCGGATTCATCACCGAAAGCGTAATCCTGTAACCAAGTGCGTTGAGCCTGTCTGTGATATGCTTAGAGGACGAATACTTGTATATGACAAGCAAATTCCCGTCAACGGAATACGGATATCCCGTCACGTCGCTGTACACCATCCAAAGATGCTCCGCCCTGCGCAGCTTGTCGAGAAGCAGCGGACGGTACGCCTTCTTCATGTCGCTGAAGAATGCCGAGTCATTCATGTTGTCCTCGTCATTCGCCTTCCTTATGCAGGCATTAAGCAAATCCTCCTCAACGGCTATGGCTTCGTCTATGGGAAGCTTTTCAAACATTCCCTTGCCATAGTCCTCATCCTTCATAATGTGTCCAAGTAAATCCTGTGCTCTCCGTGAATCCATCACCGCTCCATTCCGCAGGCTGCGTGAAACCACAACACGGTCACGCTCCCGCCCTTGATACATTTTATTGTGTGCCTTACACCGGCAGGCGCAAGAAATGAATCCCCCGTCTTAATGGAAAATTCCTCATCGCCAACCCTTGCAAAGCCTTCACCTTCTATGACATAGAAGCCCTCCTGGTCCTCATGTGAACCATACTGCTCCGGAAATTCATCATTATCGTATACCGTTATGCCGCTGCGGCAGCCATTGACACAGCCGTTATCCTTGGTGAGAAGCTCATAGGCGCGCTTTCCCGTCTGCCTCCTCGCAAGGGCTTCCTCCCTTGTGACGTTATACTTCATGTCCCACTCCTGTTCTGCACTTTACACGCTCACTGGCAACACCGCACGGCAGCCCGTGCTACATATTCAACAACCAGCAAGGCCGGAGGCTATCATGACAACAGCCCCCGGCCAACAATCACCAATCCTGCCAAAATTCCTGACTACAACCCCGTCAGGTCCTCAGTCCATTTTCTTATATCTCAAAAGCTCGGTATACGCAAGAAGGAACGGTCCAACGCCCTTTGCATCATCCTCGACAATAGGCTCCGACATATAGTAATCATATGTCCCCGGTCTCTCAGTCTTGCCGCCAAGCCCTGCCACAAGGCATATTCCGCCAAGATGCAGCTCACCGTCGGTGGTCTTTAAGTACCTTGAGGTTATGCCGTCAATCGCCTTCTCTGCGTACTGCCTGTAGCTTTCCGGCAGATACCCAAGACGGACGCCCTTAAGCAGCGCATACGCCATGATTGAGCTTCCGCTCGTCTCAAGGTAATTCTTGTCAAGCCCACCATAATTGACAACCTGGTACCACATTCCGCTTTCATCCTGGTACTTAATCATGGTGTCCATGAGGTCAACGTATGCATCCTGCATCATCTTGATGTCATCAGCATACTTCGCATCATCCCTGTCACATTTGTCAAGGGTGTCGAGCAGCGCCATTGAAAACCAGCCGATGGCACGCAGCCACACAAGCTGTGAAAGCCCTGTCACACGGTCACACCAGAAAATCTTCTTCGATGTGTCAATCGCATGATAATAAAGCCCTGTGTTAAGGTCCTTCATATTGTTAATGACAAACCTAAACTGCCTGAATATGTCATCATAATTCTTCTTGCCGTTATACCTTGTCTCATATTCCATGTAAAAAGGCATTCCCATGTAAAGCCCGTCAAGCCATACCTGGTTCGGGTAAATGTCCTTGTGCCAGAAGCTTCCTGCCTCGGTTCTCGGCATTATCGCAATCTGGTTGTAAATGAGGTCAATCGCCTTACGGTACTTTTCCTTCCCCACAAGGTTGTACAATTCAAAAAGCGTCTTTCCCGCATTGACATTGTCAATGTTCTTCTCATGGATGTCATAGCCCTCAATCGAACCATCATCATGTACCCTGTGGTCAATGAAGTCATCCGCAAACTTAAGGTATTTTTCATCCTTGGAGATGGAATACATCTCAAGAACCGCCTTAATCATGACACCATCTATGTAATTCCAGTTAGACTTAAGCCCCTGCTTAATCTTCTCGATATTCCACATCGGTGCGTCAACAGTGCTCTTCTCAAGCAACTCATCAATATACTTCACAATGATATCCATAATATATATCAGCCCCTCCATAGTGTTGTTGACGTACATTGCCGACAAAGCCCTGCCAAACAATAAACTCTCTATGATTTTAACTTAAAAAAATCTGTTTGGCAAGGCTAATTTACGTTATATACGGCAATATTTTACAGATTATTTGTTTCCGTTCTGGGCTGCAATCTCAGGATTGATTTTCCTGATTTCCTTAGTACGGATTTCCTTACATATATCCTGTATGAACGTGTCGAGCGGCTTCTGTCCCTCATCGCCCTCAAAACGGCTCCTCACTGACACAAGTCCTGACTCCTGTTCTTTCTCGCCAACCACCAGCATGTATGGAACCCTCGCAAGCCTTGTCTCGCGAATCTTGTAGCCAATCTTCTCAGCCCTTGTGTCCATGGTTGCATCAATCCCGTTTGCCTTAAGCTCTGCAAGAACCTTTCCCGCATAGTCAAGGTACTTGTCGGATATCGGAAGCACCCTCACCTGTTCAGGGCAAAGCCATGTCGGGAACATTCCTGCGTATTTCTCAATGAGCCATGCAAGCGTCCTCTCATAGCAGCCAATGGAGGTCCTGTGGATGATGTATGGACGCACCTTGTCACCATTCTGGTCAACATAGTACATGTCAAACTGCTCCGCAAGCAGCGCATCCCACTGGATTGTAATCATGGTGTCTTCCTTGCCGTACACATTTTTGGCATTAATGTCAACCTTAGGCCCGTAAAATGCCGCCTCGCCCACATCCTCCGTGAACGGGATGCCAAGCTCGTTGAGTATGTCCCTGATGTGCTGCTGGGTCTGCTCCCAAACCTCCGGCTCACCAATGTATTTTCCCCTGTTGTCAGGGTCCCACATGGAAAGGTGGTAGGTCACGTCCTCCTCAACGCCAAGCGTTGTGAGGCACTTCTTTGCAAGGGCAAGGCAGCCCTTGAACTCATCAACCATCTGGTCAGGCCGCACAATCAAATGTCCCTCGGAAATCGTGAACTGGCGCACCCTGGTAAGACCGTGCATCTCACCTGAATCCTCATTGCGGAAAAGGGTTGAGGTCTCACCGTAGCGGCATGGCAAATCCCTGTATGACGTCTGGCTTGCCTTGTACACATAATCCTGGAACGGGCAGGTCATCGGACGAAGGGCGTAAACGTCCTTGTCCTTCTCCTCATCCCCCAGCACGAACATGCCATCCTTATAGTGGTCCCAGTGCCCTGAAATCATGT
>CAYZYS010000050.1:0-15196 GCA_964482605.1 uncultured Bacteroides sp. | reverse complement strand
GATGATTTGTCCAGCTGATTTGTGTCACCAGTGGTGTCACAATTTCATTATCCTTACCAATCTGACTATCAAACGGAATTCCCCACAGCAACCTACACCTGCTTCCTCCTCATTCTGCGTATGCGGTTGATGTGCCTTTCAAAATCACCCGTACGCAAAAGCTCCGTCAGTACGTATTGCTCAAAGACGGGGACAGTGCAGGAATAAAAGCCGAGCTTTTCCGAAAATGCTGAAACAAGGGCTTCAGGAAGCAGCATATACCCAACACGCATGGATGGTGCTATGGTCTTGGAAAATGTGTTGACATAAATCACATTGCCGCCCGTTGTCATTGAAAACAGCGGTTCTTCAGGTTTTTTCGACACCGTGAGCTCGGATTCGTAATTATCCTCAATGATGTACCCATTTCTGTCACATGCCCACTTAAGGTATTCCATTTTCTTGGATATTCCTGCCGTGATTCCGGATGGAAAGCTGTTAAATGGGGTGACGTGAAGTATTGTGGCATCCGTCCTCATGAGCTCCGAGGAACGAATCCCATCCGTCCCCATGTCAAGGGCGTCACACTCCACCCCCAATGCCTGGTAAACCCTGTGGATTTTGTCATAGGATGGATTTTCCATCGCATATTTCACATTGCGCCCAAGCAGCTGAACGATTAAGCCATAGAGATATTCAGCCCCGGCACCTATGACAATCTGTGACGGAAGCACGTCAATCCCACGGCTTCTGCCAAGATATGCCGCAATCTCCGCCCGAAGCTCGGACAGCCCCTGGTTAGGTGATTTAATGAGTATCCTTTCAGAATAATCAAGCAACACCCTCCTGATTGTCTTGGCAAGTACCCCATATGGAAAATCACCGATATTGTGCTGGCTAACCCCTGTGGGCACAAAAACCGATTTCTCCGCATCCGCAGCAATCCCCTGAAAATCATTTGCCTTGTATATGACAAAAACGCCGCTTCGCTCCCTTGATTCCGTATACCCCTCCTCACAAAGCAATGCCACCGCATGTTCAACCGTAATCACACTGACACCCGTTTCGGCAGCGATTGTACGTTTTGAGGGCAGCCTGCTGTCCCACGCATACACCCCCGCAACAATGTCATTGCGAAGGTGGTTGTAAAGCTGCAGGTACGCCGGCTGCCCAATTTTCTCATCTATTATGTAATTCATCCAAGTCTCCATTCACACGCGGGGCAGTCTTCAAAAAGCCCCCGTTTTGTTTAATCGTATATCATATGATTAGTATTGTCAATTACGCAACATTGCCATTTCCAACCATATATAGTATAATGGACATAGTCTGATGACGTGTAATCTTCATCTCCGACATCAACGAATAACAATGAAAGGTTGATACTATTATGGATAATAAGAAGATTGTTGTTGCGCTGGGACGCAATGCATTTGGGGAGACATTTCCGGAACAGCAGGCAAATGTGAAGAAGGCTGCCAAGGCGATTGCAGACCTTGTGGATGCCAAGTATGAGGTTGTGATAACACACAGCAACGGTCCGCAGATTGGCATGATTCAAACCGCCATGACGGAATTTTCAAGACTTGATTCACGCTACACCGTGGCTCCCATGTCACTGTGCGGTGCCATGAGCCAGGGCTACATAGGCTATGACCTTCAGAATGCAATCCGCACAGAGCTTCTCAACCGCGGAATATACAAGACCGTTTCAACAGTAATAACCCAGGTGAGGGTTGACCCGTTTGATTCCGCATTCAGTGACCCGTCTAAAATCATAGGCAGGTACATGACCAAGGAAGAGGCCGAGGCCGAAGAGGCAAAGGGCAACTATGTTGTGGAGGAAAACGGCAAATACCGCAGGATAGTTGCGTCACCAATGCCAATCGACATATATGAGATTGATGCCGTCAAGGCACTTCTTGATGCAGGGCAGATTGTCATTGCAGGCGGTGGCGGCGGAATCCCTGTGCTCCAGCAGGGAACAAAGCTCAAGGGTGCCAGCGCAATCATAGAGAAGGATTACACGGCAGCCAAGCTTGCAGAGCTTGTCAATGCTGATGTTCTCCTCTTCCTCACGTCATATGACAAGCTGACAATTGAGAAGGGAACACCTAACGAGAAGGTGTTTGACACCATCTCCGCAAGGGATTTGCACCAGTACATCAATGCCGGACACTTCCCTGCAAAGACAACCTTCCCGAAGGTTGATGCCTCAATCCGCTTTGTAACCGCTGACTCCAAGCGCAAGGCAATAATATGCAGCCTTGAAAACGCAAAGGACGGACTTGCAGGCAAGACAGGAACAACCATCACAGCTTAAGTGTGTAATATAATCGAACAGGAGGCTAATCTTTTCGGTCTCCTGCTCGGCTGTGCCAGCCGTATGCTGCTGTTAGGCAGCTAATTTCCACATACGGCTGTGTACATAAAATGCGGGCAGGGGTGTTAATCTCCCCTGCCCGCATTATTTTATTCACGAAATCTTAATCATTCCTTGGCAGCCTTTGTCCTGCCCTTCACATCCTTTGGTGCGTCATCCTGTGCAGCACCCTCTGTGACGCCTTGCTTGGCATCAACAGCGGCAGCCTGCTTGGCATCCTTAGGTACACCAACACCATACTTTTCCTTCACCTTGGCAATGACCTCATCCATGACATCAGGGTGCTCCTCAAGGTACAGCTTCGCATTCTCCCTGCCCTGTCCAATCTTCTCTCCATTGTAGGAAAACCATGAGCCACTCTTCTGTATTATGTCATTGTTGGCTGCAATGTCAATCACATCACCGGAAGCGGATATACCCTTGCCAAACATGATGTCAAATTCAGCCTCCCTAAACGGGGGAGCCACCTTGTTCTTCACAACCTTGACCTTGACGTGGTTTCCAACAGCCTCATCCCCAACCTTGATAGTTGAGACCCTGCGAACATCAAGCCTTACTGATGCATAGAACTTAAGTGCATTACCTCCCGTCGTTGTCTCAGGATTGCCAAACATAACACCAATCTTCTGCCTTATCTGGTTGATGAATACCACTATGCAGCCGGTACTTCCCGCTATTGGAGTGAGCTTTCGCATGGCCTGTGACATGAGCCTTGCCTGCACACCCATGGTTGCATCACCCATGTTGCCATCAATCTCCGTCTTAGGCACAAGCGCCGCAACGGAATCCACAATCACAATGTCAACCGCACCCGAACGCACCATCGTCTCGGTAATCTCAAGTGCCTGCTCACCGCAGTCTGGCTGCGATATGTAAAGATTGTCAATGTCCACGCCTATGTTCTTGGCATATACAGGGTCAAGGGCATGCTCCGCATCGATGAACCCTGCAATGCCGCCACGCTTCTGAACCTCAGCAACCATGTGGAGTGCCACGGTTGTCTTACCACTTGACTCAGGACCGTATATCTCAATGACCCTGCCCTTTGGTATTCCGCCAACACCAAGTGCCAAATCAAGCCCAAGTGAGCCTGTCGAAACAGCCTCCACATTCATGTTGGCTGAGGAATCCCCCAGCTTCATGACCGTTCCCTTGCCAAACTGCTTCTCAATGTTGCTTATCGCTGCATCCAGCGCCTTCAGTTTATCTTCATTAGCCATATTCAATAACCTTACCTTTCCGTGACAGATGTTCGGTACATAAGTTCGGAACATCTGTTCGCTTTCCATATATTGATGATATATTATCCAATCACATATGTCAAGGATTATTTTATATTTTCCTGATGAAAATGCAGCAATGGCAGGCTATTCCTCAGACTGTATGCTCCTCCTCACCAAATCCAGGGCCATGACCACAGCCTGTTCCCTTACCTTCTGGCGGTTGCCCTTAAACTGGTATTCCCTCACAGTAACCTTGTCCTTGTAATAACAGCCGATGTACACCAGCCCTGCAGGCTTGCCATCCGACTCGCCCGGTCCTGCAACCCCCGTGACAGACACGCAGATGTCGGCATCAGATGACATTATGCCACCCTTTGCCATTTCCTTTGCAACCTCCTTGCTGACAACGCCGCATTTCTTGATAAGAGCCTTGTCAACACCCAGAAGCTTCCTCTTTGCCTTGTTTGAATACGTGACAAGCCCCTGGCCAAATATCTCCGAGGCTCCGCTTACATTGACAATCCTTCCCGCTATCAGCCCTCCTGTGCAGGACTCTGCCGTCATCAGCTTAAGCCCCCTCTTACGGAGGAGCTTAACCACGACATCCTCCATGCTTTCATCCTCATCCGTGGAATACACATCCTCCTTGAATCGGTTCTTGAGCTCCTTCACAAGCGGCTTGACCAAATCCTTTGCCGCCTGCTCATCCTGTGCGCCTGCCGTTATCCTCACGTCCACAAGCCCCGGCCTTGCATATGTTGCAATGGTCGGATTGCCCTGCGAATCCACAAGATCCCTGATGGCTTCCTCAACCTGGCTTTCTCCCTGGCCGCACAGCCTTACCATCCTGGAATAAATCACCTGTGGATTCCTGGCTGAAAGATAAGGGGCAATCTTGTCTGAAAACATCGGTACAAGCTCGTCAGGCGGTCCCGGAAGCATTATCACGGTGTTGTCACCTTTTTCAATTATCAGCCCCGGTGCAGTCCCATTGTCATTGTCAATCACAACGGCTCCCTGCGGCACCATTGCCTGCCTGTAATTGCTGTCAGGAATATTGTCCTTGTAAATGCTGTTGTTCAGCATTTTCTCTATCCTGCCCCTGACAGCCGCATCCTCTGCAAGCGGACATTCCATGACCCCTGACACGACATCCCTTGTCAGGTCATCCTCGGTGGGACCAAGCCCTCCCGTCAAAATCACAACGTCAGCACGCCCCAATGCCAGCCTTAGCGCAGCCTCAAGCCTTTCACGGTTATCACCCACCACCTGCTGGTTGTAGACAGACATCCCAATCCTTGCAAGCTGTCCTGAAAGATATGCAGCATTGGTATTCACAATGTTGCCAAGAAGTATCTCCGTACCAACCGTAATCAATTCAACAGTCATCATTTACAATCCCTCATTACGCCCCTGTTCTTCCAAATGTAGTCAACCAGTGACACAATCGTAAGCACCAGCGCGATGTACACCAATGTCCACTCCACAATGTCCACATACGGGAAATTCAATTGAAGCACCAGCATTATAATCATCAGCATCTGAAATGTGGTCTTGAATTTTCCCCAGTAGCTTGCGGCAATCACGACACCATTGTCAGCCGCAACAAGCCTGAAGCCGCTGATTATGAACTCCCTGCTGATTATGACAATCACAATCCATGCCGGAAGCCTCCCAAGCTCCACAAATGCTATCATTGCCGAACATACAAGCAGCTTGTCCGCCAACGGGTCCATGAACTTTCCAAAATTAGTCACCAGATTATACTTCCTGGCAATCTTTCCGTCGAGCATGTCAGTAAGGCTTGCCACAATGAAAATCCCCGCCGCAATATAGCGGGATGCGCCCCCTGCCACGTCAGTGAGCAAAAACACGAGAAAGAAGGGTATCATGATTACCCTTAGCATAGTTAATTTGTTAGGTAGGTTCATATTCATCCTCCATCACACCCACAAGGTCATATTCTTCTGCGGCAGTTATCCTTACCTGCACAAAATCACCGGACATCAGCTCCCTGTCAGCGCTGACGAACACAATGCCGTCCACACCCGGGGCGTCACGGTAGCTTCTTCCCACGTATACATTATCCTCCGGAAGCCAGCCCTCAATCATCACCTCAAGGCGCTCTCCCACCATGTCCTGTGACAGCTCGGCACTGATTTGCTGCTGAAGCTCCATCACCCTGTCACGCCTAAGCTCCTTGACCTCCTGCGGCACCTGCTGCCCAAATTCAGCCGCAGGAGTTCCATCCTCAGGAGAATAGGCAAATGCCCCAAGCCTGTCAAATGAAACAAGGTCAATGAAGTCAAGCATCTGCTTATGGTCTTCCTCGCCCTCCCCCGGAAATCCGGTTATGAGCGTGGTTCTCAATACAATGTTGGGAATCTCGCCACGAAGCCTTGCCACGATGTCAAGCAGCTCCTGCCTGTTGGTCCTGCGCCCCATGCGCTTCAATATTCCATCCGAAGCGTGCTGTATTGGCATGTCAAGGTATTTGCACACCTTTGGCTCATTTTTTATTGCCTGAATGAGCTTGTCGTCAATCTCCTCCGGGTAGCAGTATAAAATCCTAATCCAATGTATGCCTTCTATCTGTGCCAGCTCATGAAGCAGCCTGTGAAGTGACTTTTCACCATACAAATCAATCCCATACATGCTGGTTTCCTGGGCAACGAGCACCAGCTCCTTCACGCCCTGTGACGCAAGCTCAGATGCCTGTGCGACCAAATCCTCCATGGGAACGCTCCTGTATGAGCCGCGCACCCTTGGAATCACGCAATATGTACAGCATTTGTCACAACCCTCGGCAATCTTTAAGTACTCGTAATGCCCTCCCGTTGTCACAACCCTTCGGTTAAGCCTTGGAAGCCTGTTCACATCCTCAAGCAGGATGCGGTTTCCGCCGTCAGGCGCATCCAGCCCCTTCGACTTCAGCGCCGTGCCAACGGCATCAACAATCCTGTCTATTGCCGTTGTGCCGACAATCACGTCAACCTCCGGAATCTCATCAATTATCTCCTGCCTGTACCTCTGGGCAAGACAGCCCGCTGCCACAAGAACCTGCAGGCTGCCATTCTTCTTCAAGTCAGCCATCTCAAGTAACGTGTCCACGCTCTCCTGCTTTGCGTCATTAATGAAGCAGCAGGTGTTCACCACCACAATCTCCGCCTCAGCCTCATCATCAGTAAATTCATAGCCGCTGTCACTCAACAGTCCCAGCATGAGCTCCGTATCCACCAGATTTTTATCGCAGCCCAGCGACACAAACATAATCTTTTTCACGTCAAACCCCATTTCCAAGCAAACCTGCTGCTGATAATCCACATGCCTGCCCACCATGCTTCCATGGCAGACACCACATCCTTTTAATTATAGTTGAAGCAGTAACAAAATACAAGTCCGCATGTCTATTCACTTTCCAAGGAACAACTTCACTCCAACCCAAGGGGAAAATACCAGCGAAAACCACGAAAGCCCAATGCAATCCCTGAACAGCCCCTAAAGCCAATTAACAAGGGGTGGACAGGCTCATCCAAGAAAACATGAATCCTCACATCAATGTGATAATCAAACAATACCATGGCCTGAATATTTTTTCAAGGTGGCAAATATGATTTTCCCAACCACGCCATTGACAATGCCGGTCAATACGCCCGCAACCAAAAGCACCGGAAGATACCACGCAATGCCAATGCCCTCCATTACAAGCACGGCACACGCAAGCTGCCCAATATTATGCGAAATGCCCCCCAGGACACTCACCCCCAGCATGGAAAGCCATCCCGTCTTTTTTGCGATTATCATCACAAGGACACTCAAGATGCCGCCCGTGATGCTGAAAAGAAATGTCGGCATGCTGCCAAACAGCATTCCCGTAAGGATAATCCTCAGGACATCCACGAAAAACGCCGCCCTTGCACCAGCCATGTAAAGCACCACAATTATGCATATGTTGGCAAATCCCAGCTTGGCTCCCGGAATCCCAAGCGGAATCGGAATCAATGCCTCTATGTAGCTGAATATCATTGCCAGCGCGGTAAATACACCGCAAAAGGCAACATGCCTGTAACCATTATTCACCGTAAACCTCATTTCGCACCATATGCCCTAGTATCGCATCCATGTCATAACCATATTCCCAGAGATTCACCCATTCAACCGATTTCTCCCGCTTAAACCACGTTATCTGCCGCTTGGCGTAATGCCTTGAATTTTGCTTGATTAAGTCCACGGCATCATCAAGCCCGCATTCCCCGTCAAGATATGCCAGCATTTCCTTGTAACCAATGCCCTGCATGGAAACAAGGGACTTGTCAAGCCCTGATGCCTTAAGCCGCCTCACCTCGTCCAAAAGCCCATCCTGAAGCATTTCATCAACACGCCTGTTAATGCGGTCATAAAGCCTGTCACGATGGTCATTGAGCACATAATAGTGATAATCATAGGGTGACGTTTTCTGCCGCTGCTCCTGGTTGTGCAGGGATATTGGCTTCCCCGTGTCATGGTAAAATTCAAGCGCCCTGATTACACGCTTCACGTTGTTTTGGTGAATCGTGCCGCATGAGACAGGGTCAACCTGACGCAGCATTTGGTAAAGCCTTTCAGCCCCATCCCCTGCCGTGGCAATGCCCTGAAGGTAACGTCGGTAATCATCCCCGTCCTTTTGTTTTGCCGCAGTCTCCTCAAAGTCAATGTCATACAGCACTGCCTGTATGTAAAAGCCCGTCCCGCCGACGATTATCGGTACATTGCCATTGTCCTGTATTTTTTTTATCGCAGACTTGGCAAGGCATTTGAATATATTGACGTTAAATTCCTGCGTGGGCTCAAGCTCATCTATGAGATAATGCCTTACCCCATCCATTTCATCAGGCCTGATTTTGGCAGTTCCAATGTCCATGCCCTTGTACACCTGCATGGAATCCGCACTTATTATCTCACCGCCAACCGCCTTGGCAAGCCTGATTGAAAGCCCCGTTTTCCCAACAGCCGTGGGACCGGTGAGAATTATGAGTCTGTTGTCCACACTAACCTCCCATTCCGCAGCCGTTTCACAGCCCAAGCTCCGCCCCACTCACATCCAGCGCCCTTGCAATCACCGCATCCATGTCATAATATTTATACTCGCCAAGCCTTCCGCCGAACAGCACATTGCCTTCATTCCCTGCAAGGGCGGCATATTTTTCATAGAGCCTTCCGTTTTTCTCATCATTTACCGGATAATACGGCTCATCACCCGGCTTCCACTCCGAGCTGTATTCACGGCTAATCACCGTCTTTGGCAGGTCATTGCCATCCTCATCCCTGCCAAATTCAAACCATTTGTGCTCGATTATCCTGGTCCATGGCGTCTCGGAATCAGTGTAGTTCACCGCTGCATTGCCCTGAAAATTGGGAATGTCAAGCGTCTCATTTTCAAACCTCACGGAACGGTATTCAAGATACCCCTCGGAATAATCAAAGTAAGCGTCAATTGGGCCTGTATATATTATTTTTTCTGCAATTTCATCATACATTTTCTTATCAGCAAGGTAATCCTCATTAAGCCTTACCTCTATGCCTGAAAGCATTGCCTCAACCATTTTGGTGTAGCCCCCGATGGGAATCCCCTGGTAAAGCGCATTGAAATAATTATTGTCAAATGTAAGGCGCACCGGAAGACGCTTTATAATAAATGCAGGAAGCTCACTGCACGGACGTCCCCACTGCTTCTGTGTGTAGCCCTTCACAAGCTTCTCATATATGTCTGTGCCGACAAGGCTTATCGCCTGCTCCTCAAGATTGGAGGGATTGGTTATCCCCGCTGCCCTTCGCTGCTCCTCAATCCTCTCTGCAGCCTCCTGCGGCGTGACAACACCCCACATTTTATTGAAGGTGTACATATTGAAGGGCAGGCTGTACAGCTCCCCATTGTAATTGGCAACAGGGGAATTGGTAAACCTGTTAAATGCCGCAAACCTGTTCACATAAGCCCATACCTTCGCATTGTTGGTATGGAAAATGTGTGCGCCATACCTGTGTACATTGATGCCCTCAAGCCTTTCCGTGAACACATTGCCCGCAATGTGCGCCCTCTTGTCAATCACAAGGCACTTTTTCCCCGCATCCGTTGCCTGCCTTGCAAACACAGCCCCAAAAAGGCCTGCCCCAACTATAAGGTAATCGTATTTCATAATATCCTCCATTCCGTTATTCACACGGCTCCTCGTCAAATGTGGCAACAACATAGTACCCTCGCGAGTTCTCCCCGACGTCCTTGACCACGCCACTCCTTGACTTAAGGCGCTGCGTTGTCGTGTAATTGGCTGACATCGCCACAGCAGGCTCAATCGTGTAATAATATGAGCGTGACAGCGTCCCTTCTGTTACCTCAATTTCATCACCGGGCTTCACAAGCCCCGGACGGCTCATTGTAAATTCCATGTCCCTCATAATACCACGCTTTCCTCGCCCTTCTCCTCAAGCCATTCCCTAAGGCACCTGTATTTTTCCGAAACAATCCCGGGGTCTTCCGACAGGACCCCTTTCACTGCCTCGGACGCCTGCTTTAACACATCCGCGTCCCGAAAGACATCAGCCAGCCTGAATGACATGTCACCGCTTTGCCTGACCCCGAAGAAATCACCTGGCCCGCGAAGCCTCAAATCCTCCTCCGCAATCTTAAAGCCATCATTGGAGCCCTCCAGCACCTTCAGCCTGTCAATGTTCTCCTGCCTTGCATTCTTTCCGGCAACAAATATGCAATAGGACTGGAACCTGCCGCGCCCCACTCGCCCACGAAGCTGGTGGAGCTGCGCAAGCCCGAACCTGTCGGCATTTTCAATCATCATCACCGTGGCATTGGGAACATTGACACCAACCTCAATGACGGTGGTTGACACAAGGACCTTCACCTCGCCTGAGTTAAACCTTTCCATTATGCGGTTCTTTTGATCCGCCTTCATCTTGCCGTGAAGGTACTCAACGGTTATTCCGCCGGAAAGCTCACCCCGCAGCCTTGCCGCATAATCCACCACATTTTCAAGGGAGGCGCTGCGGTTGGTTTCCGTATATGAACCATCAAGGCCATCCTCCATGACGTCACCGTCCTTGCCGGCCTCAACCATGGGACATATGACATACGCCTGTCGCCCCTCCAACACCTGCTTCTCAATAAACCTGTATGCATTTGGACGGTAGCCCTGGTCAACCACGCAGTTTTTGATTGGAAGCCGGTTGCTTGGGCGCTGGTTGATTATGCTTATGTCAAGGTCGCCATACAGGATGATTGCAAGCGTCCTTGGAATCGGGGTCGCACTCATGACAAGGGAATGCGGCTTAAGCCCCTTATCATACAGCCTTTCCCTCTGGTGTACCCCAAACCTGTGCTGCTCATCTGTTATGACAAGTGCAAGGCTCTTGTAATGCACACTTTCCTGAATGAGCGCATGTGTCCCTATGACAATCCCCGCCTCACCGGAGGCTATGCGCTCACGCTCCCTTTTTTTGTCCGAACTGCTCATCGAGCCAATCAAAAGGCTTGTCCTTATCGGTATGCCATTCTCACCAAGAAGCCTTGTAACATCCTCATACTGCTGTATTGCAAGTACCTCCGTGGGAACCATCATCGCCCCCTGGTGCCCCGCAAAACAGGTGTTAAGCAGCGCAAGCAGCGCGACTATGGTCTTTCCCGAGCCCACATCACCCTGGATAAGGCGGTTCATGAGCCTTTCGCCCGCCATGTTCTGCTTAATCTCCTGCCATACCGCTTCCTGTGCGCCAGTGAGCTTATATGGGAGCCTCTGTATAAATTCATCCGTCCTTGAATCATTTTCGATGACCCAGCCGTTGAATGCATTCTCATTATTTTCCTTCATGCGCCCCACATTTAACATGAACAGGAAAAATTCATCAAATATGAGCCTTTTCCTGGCAGCCATGTAGGCCTCCTGCCGTTCCGGAAAATGTATGTTGTTTCTTGCAAATGCATGGCTGCACAATCCGTATTGGCTGCATATGGAGTCAGGCAGCGGTTCAG
The DNA here is from genome assembly GCA_964482605.1 of uncultured Bacteroides sp. Taxonomy (GTDB): domain Bacteria; phylum Bacillota; class Clostridia; order Lachnospirales; family Lachnospiraceae; genus Bacteroides_F. Next base: position 3,594 of record CAYZYS010000050.1, on the reverse strand, counting down.
CCTTGGACACGCACAATTCAAGCGCCTGGTGTATCGCCTTGGTCACAATTTTGTTGGAAAGCCCCTTTGTAAGCGGATATATGGGCTGCATTTGCCCCAGCTTCCCTGAATATTCATCCAGTGTGTGAAGCAGCGGCTGCTCCATGGTCCACGAGCCATTCCTGAACACCACCCTACCGCGGAACACATAGCGGCAGCCCGTCTTCAGGCTGCTTGCAAGATACGGCATGTTAAACCATGTGCATTTCAGCCTGTCACCCCTTTCGTCGCACACAGTGACGGAAAGCACTGCAAGCCTCCCCGTCCTGTTAAGGTACGGTCTTGCGGCAACCCTGGCATCCACTGCAACCGCAGGCTGGTCAGCGCAGGCCGGCAGCTCTGACACAAGGCATGGTTTTTCATACACGTCAAAAGACCTGGGATACATATCCACCAGGTCTTCCACGGAATATACTGAAAGCTTGTTCAACAGGGCAGCCGTCTTTTCACCGATGCCCTTCAATTCAGTCAGTTTCATTTTCAATCCTTTATTTTATACCATTTCAGGCATTCTCAGGCCATAAAACCCGCAAGCACCTCATTTACCAGCTTGCCGTCCGCCTTGCCCTTTACCTTTGGCATGAGCACCTTCATTATTGCGCCCTTCTCCTTTGGTGTCGGCTTGTCAATTGACAGCTCCCTCAGGGTTTCCTCTATCACCGTCTTAATCTCACCCTCGTCCATCATCTTAGGCGCATACTCCTTCAACACGCTGATTGAAAAGTTGCATTCGTCAATGATGTCCTGACGATCAGCAGGTGTCATTGAAAGCGTCTCATTAAGCTGCTTAATCTGCTTGAGTATGACCTGGTCACCCTCCTCGTCAGTAAGCGGTGTCCTGTTGTTAATCTCAACATTCTTAAGCTCCGCAAGCAGCAGTGAAAGCACATCCTTGCGCTGCTTATCCTTCGCCTTCATGGCGGCAACCATCTCACCCCTGATAAAATCTATCTTGCCCATTGTCATTTATCCTTCCCATCATTTTTCTTCGTCATTCCACAGACACCACATAGTAATATATCGGCTGTCCGCCCCTCTGCAGCTCAATGTCAAGCTTAGGGTACATTCCCGCAAGCTCCTCCACCATTGCCTGTGCGTCATTCTCCCTTACGTCACTTCCATAGTACACGCTCACAAGCTCCGAGGAATCGTCCACCATTGCCGACATCATCTGGAGCATGGTTGACTTCACATCCCTGCTGACCGCAAGAAGCCCTGAATCCCCAAGTCCCATTATGTCATTGGTGTGAATCTCATGGCCGTCAATGCTTGTGTCACGGACGGCATAGGTAATCTCGCCTGTCTTGACATTGGTCATGCCCTCATTCATTGCCTCGACATTTTCCTCGATGGTCCTTCCCATCTCATAGTTAATCATTGCCGTTATTCCCTGCGGAATTGTCTTAGAGCCGATTACAATGACCTTCTTGTCCTCACTTATGTCAGCGGCCTGGTTAGCCGCAAGTATTATGTTCTTGTTGTTAGGCAGTACAAATACCGTCCTTGCATTGACCTTGCCGATGGCGTTGAGTATGTCCTCAGTGCTAGGGTTCATCGTCTGTCCGCCCTCAATCACGTAATCAACACCCAGCCCGCTGAATATCTCGGCAAGCCCGTCACCTGCGGCAACGGTCACAAAGCCGACATCCTTCTGCTCAGTATTCTGCGCTGCAGCACCATTGTCCGCACCAGCACCATTGCCGTCATCCGCATTGGATTCCCTCGTAACCTTCTGGTTATGCTCCTCACGCATGTTGTCAATCTTCATGGCAGTGAGCTGCCCAAGGGTAAGACCCTTCTGGATTGCAAGGCCTGGGTCATTGGTGTGCACATGCACCTTCACGATATCCCCGTCCGCCACACACACGATGGAGTCACCTATGGACTCAAGATAGGACTTAAGCCCAAGCTCTGCCGCCTTGTCAAGCTTTTTCTCAAGCATTATTATGAATTCAGTGCAGTAGCCAAACTTAATCTCGTCTGACGCTGCCCCCGCACCCTGCTTTGAGCCGCTGCCCGCCTCGTCAGCATCAAGTGGGACAGGATTCCCCTCATATGCCATGATGCAGCCGCGGAGCACCTCCACAAGACCCTGCCCGCCTGAATCGACAACGCCTGCCTCCTTCAGCACGGGGAGCATGTCAGGCGTCTTTGCAAGCACCTCCTCAGCATATGCGAGTATGCCCTTCATGACCTCAAGGATGTCATCACTCACATCAGCCAGCTCCGATGCCTTCTGCGCCGCACCCTTGGCAACAGTGAGGATTGTGCCCTCCTTGGGCTTCATGACTGCCTTGTACGCCGTCTCCACGGCCCTGTCAAACGCATTGGCAAGCACATTGACATCTATCACCTCACAGGACTTGATTTCCTTGGTAAATCCCCTGAAAAGCTGCGAAAGAATGACACCTGAATTACCCCTTGCGCCACGCAGCGAGCCACTTGAAATGGCCTTGGCAAGTGATGCCATGTCAGGCTTGTCAATGGCACTTACCTCCTTGGCCGCTGACAGGATTGTCATCGTCATATTGGTACCGGTATCACCATCAGGCACCGGAAACACATTCAGGTCGTTAATCCATTCCTTCTTCGACTTGAGATTACCCGCACCTGAAAGAAACATCGTCTTCAAGAGCACTGCATCTATTTGTTTAGTTGCCACAACCATATCCTCCTTTTTCTAAGCAGCCTTGCTGCGAAGATGCACACCTGCCTCATAACCGAAGCCCTGATGCCCATGTCAGTCAATGACACGGACACCCTCCACGAAAATGTTAATCTTGCTTATTTCAAAGCCCGTAAATTCCTCCACCTTGTACTTCACATTTTCTATGAGGTTTTCTGCCACCGTGGAAATGCTCACGCCATATGACACAATCACATGGAAATCTATCTCCAGCTTATTCTCCTCATTAATGACAACATTGATTCCCCTGGTCAGGCTGTCACCCTTGAGAAGCTTGACGAGCCCGTCCTTCATGCTGACCGCTGCCATGCCCACGATTCCAAAGCACTCAACCGCCGTTGAGCCTGCGTACTTGGCAATGACCTCCGAATCAATGGAAATGCTTCCCAACTGACTGTCTATACGTCCCTTCATTCAAAACCCTCCAATCCATCCATTGGCAAAATACATGACATAAACCATGGATACTGCACATATAGGGCTATTATAACCTTTTTAGGCAAAAAAAGAAAGTAAATTTTCACAGAAAAAGGGCAGGCACATGAAGAACACTCCAAGCACCTGCCCCAACAAGGCTCAATTAATTAAGCACGCTCAACAGCACCTGAACGCAGGCATGATGTACATACATACATCTTCTTTGACCCGCCGACGGTCTTAACGCGCACAGACTTGATGTTTGCCTTCCATACCTTATTAGATCTTCTATGTGAATGGCTTACAGCATTACCGAAACTAACGGCCTTCTCACAGATTGCACACTTTGCCATGATGACACCTCCTTACATGTATTGGGCATAAATTAACCCACAACATTTGACATTATATCAGATGATAATTTCAAATGCAAGACTTTTTTCAACAACTGC
>CAYZYS010000049.1:0-15307 GCA_964482605.1 uncultured Bacteroides sp. | reverse complement strand
TGTTACATCAAGGCACAATATTAATATCCACGCTGCATTATTCATTCTTCCACTTATATGTGCCTTTTTTGGCTGCCAAACATTCAAGTACTACTTTTTTAAAAGTATATTGTTTTGTGTACATTTTTGCAATACGCAAAAAAAAAAAATAACATGTGTTATAGCGTACATTTTTTAATTATATTGGAGGTCTATCTGCTCTCCGCGATTATTTTCTCAATCATTATACTCTTTACTCCGATTGCCCAAATTTGCAACTTTGTTGCTTTGACAAAACGTGAAGTATCAAGATCTATTTATTATGCACCTGCATGAAGGTAAGGAAACATTTAAAGAATTCATAGAGCAGGTGGCTGAGGACACAGGACATGCAGCTACTGTAATCGAAAAAGACTATTATGTAACTATGATATTAAGGCTGCTATCACAAAAGCTTTTAAACGTAGTATTTAAGGGTGGAACTTCTATAAAGAAGATTATCAAGCTATTACAAGTTATTTTTCAGATGACCTTGTGACGTATGGGGATGCAATAAAACAAATGAGGAAACTGGCGGATATTTTAGAAGGTTGATAGCGAAAGTGGCAAACCGGACGAATTTGAATATAATATATGAAATGCGCACGGTGGACTTAAATGGATGCTCTTGATGTATGTCTTGCTTTTGGCGGTTGGCTTTGCGATGCTGGTGAAGGGGGCTGACTGGTTCGTGGAGGGAAGCTCAGGCTTTGCCGGGAGGCTTGGGATTCCGCAGATAGTCATTGGACTTACGATTGTCGCAATGGGAACAAGCGCGCCTGAGGCTGCCGTGAGCATTAATGCGGCACTTAAGGGAAATGCAGACATTTCCGTGGGCAACATCCTTGGCAGTAACATATTGAACATCTTAATCATACTGGGGCTGACATCAGTAATCGTGCCACTTGCAATCAAGCGGATGACATTGTTTGCGGAGATACCTTACATGATTTTCATCACGGCGTTGTTTTTGGTTATGGGCATAACCGGGGCAGGCATAAGCCGTCCAGAGGGAGCCCTTTTGTTGTTGCTGTTTGTCATATATTTAACGTATCTTTTTATTCTTGCAAAAAAGTCGGGAACAGATAATGTAATTGAGGGAAAGCCGATATGGAAGCTGGCAAGGATGATGCTTGCAGGCATCATTGCCGTGGTGTGGGGAAGTGACATCACTGTAAATGCAGCCACGGGGCTGGCAAGGGCGGCAGGGCTTAGCGAGAGGTTCATTGGGCTTACCATTGTTGCTCTTGGAACGTCCCTGCCGGAGCGTTTCACGTCCGTGACCGCCGCCGTCAGGGGAAATGCTGACATTGCCGTGGGAAATATCGTTGGGAGTAATATTTTCAACATACTTTTCATAATGGGCGTGGCTGCATTGGCGGCACCATTGGGCTATGGCACCGCATTTGTGATGGATGGCGCCATTGCCATAATGGCAGGTGCCCTTCTGTGGCTTCTTGCACTGAAGCGCAGGCGGCTCAAGGCGGCGGAGGGACTTGTCATGCTGTTGGTGTATGGCGTATATGTGGCATATTTATGGATATTATAAAAATATATACATTAAATGTTTAATGCCCGTATGAGTGACGGCAATGCAGTCTCGAATTTCACCCCATACCAGTGTTCAGGGTCTCCCTGTGTGTTTTCAATGCATTCAACCGTGTAATTCGCCGCAATTCTTGCAGCCTCCAGTGTGCCGTTGCCCTGAAGCAGTGAACCGACGAAGGCGGAGGCATATACATCCCCTGTTCCGTGGCATCCCTTGGCAATTTTCTTGTGCTCATAATACTGCCACCCATTGTTGTCATATACAAGAACACCTGTCTTGTCCTCCTGGAAGCTGACTCCCGTGAGGATGATGTTCTTTGCTCCATTGGACAAAAGCTTCTTTATCAGGGTATCCACATAGCCCTCATCATAGGACTCCTGGTATGGTGTGTCGGTGAGCAGGCATGCCTCTGTGATGTTTGGCAGGATGTAATCAGCTTTGAAAACAAGGCTTTTCATTGCATTGACAAACTCCTGGTCAAAGCCTGCATACAGCTTTCCATTGTCAGCCATTGCGGGGTCAACGAATGAGAAGCTGCCCTTTTTGCCCAGTGATGCGATGATTTCCCTGACGTAATCAATTTGCCTTGTGCTACCGAGATATCCTGTGTATATTGCGTCGAACTGTATATGCTCCTTCTCCCAGTGAGCCTTGATTGCAGGCATGTCCTCCGTGAGGTCACGGAAGGTGTATCCTGTGAAGCCGCCCGTGTGTGTGGACAGTACGGCGGAGGGAAGTATGCAGGTCTCAAGGCCGCACGCACTCAGTATTGGAAGCGCAACGGTGAGGGAGCATTGTCCCACGCAGGAAATGTCCTGGATTGTCAGAATTCTCTTATACATATTGGGTCTCCTTTAATTATGTTGATGTATTGTACTTTACAATAAAACTGATTATATAATTATATCCAGAATGAGAGTAAAAGATATGACCAGAATTCAATGAAAAATGTGATTAAGTTAAGCGGGTCACACAATCTTCCAGGCTTTCAGCTCCTTTTTATTGGCGTACATTAGTTCATCGGCACGATTGCGGATGTCCTCCATGCAGGAGTCCGTTTTCGGGTCGTATACCGCGTATCCACAGGCAATCTGCAGGCAGATGAGCTTGGAGGTTGCATTGTATATTTTTTCCTCATCGACCAGAAGCCCAAGGAGCTGGTTGATGTCGCACAGCTTCTGGCTAGGTATGATTACGCAGAATTCGTCACCGCCAATTCTGTATACCTTGCCGTAGGGGCCAAATATTTTTTTCAGTATCTCGGCAGAGTCAGTGATGTATTTGTCACCATATGCGTGACCGAGAGTGTCATTGCACTGCTTCAGGTTGTTCAGGTCACAGGTGACCAGCAGCACCCCGTCAAGGTTTTCCCAGTCGGAGGTGTCGTTTTTGTAGGCATTGCGGTTGTAGCAGTTGGTGAGAAGGTCCTTTTCGGCAAGCTCCTGGTAGATTGCCGCCTTTTTTCCCGCATCAATGTCACGCATTATGGTCATGCTCACATCCACGGCAAATATTGCAACAAATACGAACAGGAACACATTGCCGTAGCTGTCCACATTGTGTGAGCCGCAGTAATACAAAATCAGGCTGTACGCCAGCGGCGGACACATGCTGAACAGGCTGCACACAGTGACCCAGAACCGTCTGTTTATCCTGTGCTGGCGCACAATGCTTACCATGCTCACTGGCAGGTACAGTACGGAGCACATCATGGCCAAATGCGTCAGGGGTAGCGTTTCCTTCATGTCTGCAATATCAAGGAGCTGCATGAGGTTAGTGCCTATCATGTTGGCAATGTTGATGCCAAGCAGCACCTTGTACAGGTATTTGTCGGTTGTCATCAGGTAGCACCTTACGAACATGACGAATGGCAGCCCAATCATGGTAAGGGTGGTGAAGGAAACGAAGGAGCATGCCGCACGGTTGTCAACCAGCACGGCGACAATTCCATTTTCCGTAATCGACCAGATTCCAAGCAGTATGGTGAACAGCCCAAGGTATACCATTGCGGAGCCTATGCTTGTGCGCTTGTGTGAGGCGGTGCCGTATATGAACAGTATTATGCCAAGGCACACATTCAGCGTGCTTATTATTGCATTAAAGCCCTCCTGCCTGAACACTTGCTTGAACATTTTCAGCATTGTGCCCTGGTAAAAGGTTATGGACATGTTGCGCACAATGGGGTAGCAGGAGATGACAGTCACCGTCACATTCTGTGCTTCTGCGGGAATTTCAATGTATTCACATGCATATCCGGGCGTGTTGCCCCATATGGTATTGACCTTCTCACGCTGGAAAAGAAGCTCCCCGTCCGCAACAACCTGTATGTTCTGGTGGGATGAGATGAAATATAGGCAGGAGCCGTTTTTGTCCCAGTCCATTCCATCGAAGTGAAACTCGCGCACATCCTCGTTGACATACACCACGCTTGTCGGCTGTATTTCTTCCTTTGAATAGCCCTCCACAGGGGTGTTGGTGCGTACTGGTATGAATATGAATCCGCATATGCAGAAAATCACTGCTGCAATGAGGAGGATTCCGTAGGTTATGGATATTTTCTTATGTTCATTCATGGCTTGCCTTTCCTTCGGTACACGGGCACACAATATGCCTTATGACGATTATAGACTTTTTGGCGTGGTTAAAAAAGACGTAGTTTCCGCAGAATAAATTGCACATTTGGGCAATTGTGTTATAATGGGCGCAGATGTAAGAAACGCCTGCGAAAGAGAGGGAATTATGCACGATATATGGAATCCATGGCATGGCTGCGTGAAATGCAGCGAGGGCTGCCGTAATTGCTACATGTATTACCTTGACGGGCAGCGCGGCGCAAATGGCGGTGACATATACAGGACGGGCGGCTTTGACTATCCGCTGCAAAGGTCCAGGACAGGGGGCTACAAGGTAAGAAGCGGTGAGCTGATAAGGGTGTGCATGACCTCGGATTTTTTCCTTGAGGAGGCTGATGGCTGGCGTGATGAGGCATGGGACATAATCAGGGAAAGACCTGATGTGAAATTCTTCCTCCTTACAAAGCGTGCGGAAAGAATCGTTAAGCATTTGCCCACGGACTGGGGCAACGGCTGGGAAAATGTGATGCTCAATGTAACGTGTGAAAACCAGGAGATGGCGGACGAAAGGATTCCGCTTCTTTTGGATGTGCCGGCAAGGCACAAGGGCATAATGTGCGCACCCTTCATAGGCCCGGTGAGCATTGGCGGGTATCTTGACGGTGGGCAGCTTGAACAGGTGATATGTGGCGGTGAGAATTATGACGGGGCAAGGCCATGCAATTTTGAATGGGTGAAGTCACTCCGGGGGGAGTGCGTGGAAAGGAACATAACATTTTGCTTCATAGAGACGGGCACCGTGTTCATCAAGGACGGGAAAAAATACACAATGCCATCAAAGCAGGTACAGAGCCGCATGGCATACAAGTCCGGCATGAACTACCAGGGCAGCCCCATCAGGTGGAGGCTGACCAATCCCCTTGGGCTTGACATACCGGAGGGGGAGCTCTATGTTCCGCATTACCGTGAGAACTGCAGGGAATGCGGCAGCAGGCTCATATGCAATGGCTGCTCTGACTGTGGGAAATGCACCTGATTACTTTATGTGCTTTTTGATTGCCTCGAAGCTTTCCTTGCTGATGACATGCTCAATGCGGCAGGCATCCTCGGTGGCTGTCTTACGGTCAACCCCAAGCCTTGTGAGCCAGTCACTTAAAAGCTCATGGCGTTCGTATATCATTTCCGCAATCTCACGCCCAGATTCCGTCAGGTAAATGAAGCCCTCCTTGGTGACGGTTATGTGGTTCTTCTCCCTGAGGTTTTTCATTGCGACGCTCACGCTTGATTTTTTGAAGCCGAGCTCGTCTGCAATGTCAACGGAACGCACCACGGGCTTTGTCTTGCTTAACATCAATATAGTCTCAAGATAATTTTCTGCTGATTCGTTGGTTGCCATGTTTTTCTCCCCTGATTGTTTAAAAGTGAATACTCATACAGCATATCATAATTTTTGCCAAATATCAAAATAATTTAAGAAAAGTTCTTGACAGCTAATGATAGTGAGAATATACTAACTAATGTGAGAAAGAGATTACCATAGTGAGTAATGTGAAATCATATGGGGCTTGCTTTCTCATTAATATTGGGGAAAAGAGAGGATTGGAATGATGCCTTTGTCGATGATGGGTGTTGGAAAACCAGGTGTTATCAAAAAGGTTGGCGGTAGGGATGAAACCAGGAAATTCCTCGAAAACCTTGGATTTGTTGCGGGAGGTGAGGTTACTGTCGTGTCTGAGATAAGCGGCAACCTGATTGTGAATGTCAAGGACTCAAGGGTTGCGATAGGCCGTGACATGGCAAACCGAATCATGGTATCCTGATGACTGTCCAGCAGCGCTGCCGTGCGTTGCCGGGTTCTCATACATTAGTTTATGGCGAAAGGAAATATGTGCAATGAAGACGTTGAGGGACGTGGAGTGCGGTAAGACCGTGACCGTCAGGAAGCTTGCGGGCGAGGGTCCTGTGAAAAGAAGAATCATGGATATGGGAATCACAAAGGGTGTTCCCGTGTATGTGAGAAAGGTGGCGCCGCTGGGTGATCCTGTTGAGGTGACTGTCAGGGGGTATGAGCTGTCAATCAGGAAGGCAGATGCCGAAATGATTGAGGTTGAGTAGCCCTATGGCGGGTGGCGTTTTTTTGGCAATATGACTGCCAAAAGGTTAGAAATACCTAATTAAAAGAAGTTATATAAAACTTAAATTCAAGCTAAAGGAGATTAAATCAATGAAGATTGCATTGGCAGGTAATCCAAACTGCGGAAAGACAACATTGTTCAACGCATTGACGGGTTCCAACCAGTTTGTGGGAAACTGGCCAGGCGTTACCGTGGAGAAAAAGGAGGGAAAGCTCAAGAAGTCATTTGGGGTAAAGGATGATGTAATAATCATGGATTTGCCAGGCATATATTCACTTTCCCCTTATACACTGGAGGAGGTTGTTGCCAGGAATTACCTTATCAATGACAGGCCGGATGCCATCATCAACATAGTTGATGGAACCAACATAGAAAGAAACCTGTACCTGTCAACCCAGATAATGGAGCTGGGAATCCCTGTTGTCATGGCTGTCAACATGATGGATGTGGTTGAGAAGTCGGGGGATAAGATTCATGTGGATAAGCTGTCCAAGGCGCTTGGCTGTCCTGTTGTGGAGATATCGGCACTTAAGGGCACGGGCATTGGCGAGGCTGTGAAGCAGGCAGCCAATGCGGCAAAGGGAAGGTATTCCGCACCGGTGCATCGTTTTGCAGAAGCCGTGGAATCGGTCATTGACAGGACGGAGGATAAGCTTGTCGGCGTGAAGGAGGAGCAGAAGCGCTTCTTTGCAATCAAGCTCCTTGAGAAGGATGACAAGATTGGGCAGCAGATGAAGTCCGTTCCTGATGTCTCTGCGGAGATTGCGGAGCTTGAAAAGGAATTTGATGATGACACGGAGAGCATCATAACCAATGAAAGATATGTGTACATATCCAACATAATCGGTGACTGCGTCAAAAAGAATGAGAAGAGGGAGCTGACAACCTCTGATAAGATTGACAGGATTGTCACCAACCGCTGGCTTGCAATTCCGATATTTGCCGTTGTCATGTTTTTTGTGTATTTCGTGTCGGTTACAACTGTCGGAACATGGGCTACTGACTGGGCTAATGACGGTGTGTTCGGAGATGGCTGGCATCTTTTCGGAATAGGAAGCAGCGCTTATGAGGAGGTTGCTGATGAGTTTGGCGGTGCTGACGAGGTAATTAACGGCTTCATCGGTTATGCTCAGGAGAAGGGCATTGACACGGAAAGCCTTGAGACGGCACTTGACACTGAAAGTGATGATTTTGACGAGGCGGCTGCAAGGACAGCGCTTACCGCATTTGCCTCAAGGTTTAACAGCAGTGAGGTTGCAACCTATCTTGTGGAGGATGAGGAGACACTTGCGGATGAGGAGGCAACAGCTACCGTAGATGATTTGAATGAGGCCATTGAGGTCTATGAAAAATATGATTTTGCGGAGCCAGATCCTGCTGATTATGGCATATGGGTTCCGGGCGTGCCTGTGTTAATCGAGGGGCTTCTTGATTCAGTGGGCTGTGCTGACTGGCTTTCAGGGCTCATACTTGACGGTATTGTTGCCGGTGTTGGTGCGGTGCTTGGATTCGTGCCGCAGATGCTTGTGCTTTTCATATTCCTTGCATTTCTTGAATCCTGCGGCTACATGGCGAGGATTGCCTTCATCATGGACAGGATATTCAGGAAGTTCGGGCTTTCAGGAAAGTCCTTTATACCAATGCTGATTGGTTCAGGCTGTGGCGTTCCTGGTATCATGGCATCCAGGACCATAGAGAATGACAGGGACCGCAAGATGACCATAATGACAACAACGTTTATCCCTTGCGGTGCAAAGCTTCCGTTCATAGCCATGATTGCGGGAGCCATATTCGGAGGAGCACCGTGGGTTGCGCCATCAGCGTATTTCCTTGGTGTGGCTGCAATCATTTGTTCAGGAATAATGCTTAAGAAGACGAAGCTGTTTTCAGGGGACCCTGCACCATTTGTAATGGAGCTTCCTGCTTACCACTGGCCAACACTGGAATCTGTGCTCAGGAGTATGTGGGAGCGTGGCTGGAGCTTCATAAAGAAGGCTGGTACAATCATCCTTCTTTCAACGATATTTGTATGGTTCACAAGCTATTTTGGAGTTGTCGATGGTGCATTTACAATGCTTGATGAGGACCAGCTTGACATGAGCATCCTCGCCACCGTTGGAAAGGCAATCTGCTGGATATTCATTCCTCAGGGCTTTGGCAACTGGCAGGCAACCGTTGCATCAATCACGGGACTTGTGGCTAAGGAAAATATTGTCGGTACGCTTGGCATTCTCTATGGTGCCGGTGATGCTACCGTTTATACAACCATGGGGCTTGCGTTTACGGCAATCAGCGGATATGCGTTCCTTGTGTTCAATCTTCTTTGCGCACCTTGCTTTGCGGCAATGGGTGCCATCAAGCGTGAGATGAACAACACAAGGTGGTTCTTTACGGCAATCGGCTATCAGTGCGGTTTTGCATATGTTGTGTCACTGTGTGTGTACCAGATTGGCACGCTTGTGACGGAGGGCGTGTTTGGAATTGGAACTGTTGTTGCATTCCTGCTCATAATAGGGCTGCTTTACCTGTTGTTCCGCCCGTCCAAGGAGGACAAGGCACTAAAGGCTGTGGCAAATTCATGATGAATGTGGTATGATGGCAAAAATGCCTGTTGAATGGAGATTAGTATGGGAACTGCGATTGTGGGTTTAGTTGTTTTGTTCTTGGTTTGCCTTGCCATCGGATCTATGCGTAAGGATAAAAGGAATGGTAAATCAAACTGCGGCGGCAACTGCGGAAGCTGCGGTGGGCATTGCCACTGAGGTTAATCCATGATGACCGGACGGAAGTCAATGATGATGATTTCCGTCCGGTTTTTTAATGTGCTCATGCACGTATTGGAAAACGGCTGATTTCGGCAGCCTGCGCACGGCAGCCTGCAACGGCAGCCTGCGCATGGCAGCCTGCAATGGCAGCCTGCGCTTTGCTTTTTGGTTGACAGGGGGAATGAAAAAGCGTATAATTTACATATTATGTGTGCTGCTATGTCGAGGTAATGTGCTATCACGGTGATGGATTAATACGTTAATGTGATAAAGTGGCACCTGAAATCAATAATGTTTTTGCTGGACAAGGTAGGTTAAATGCATGAAAAAGGAAAGACTTCTCCACACGCCTGAGGGCGTAAGGGATATATATAACGGTGAATGCGCAAGGAAGCTGGTGCTGCAGAACAGGATTCATGATGTCCTCAAGCTGTATGGCTATGATGACATACAGACACCGACATTTGAGTTCTTTGACGTGTTCAACAGGGAGCGCGGCTCTGTCGCATCCAATGAGATGTTCAAGTTTTTTGACCGCGATGGCAACACCATGGTGCTGCGCCCTGACATGACGCCTTCGATTGCAAGGTCGGCAGCCAAGTATTTTGGGGATTCCGAGAGCGTAAGGAAGCTTTGCTATGTGGGCAACACATACATCAATAACCATAGCTACCAGGGAAGGCTCAAGGAGACAACCCAGATAGGTGCGGAGCTTATCGGGGATTCCTCGATACATGCGGATGCCGAGATTATAGCAATGGTGGTCGACTGTCTTTTGAATTCAGGGCTTAAGGAATTTCAGGTTGAGATTGGGCAGGTGCAGTTTTTCAGGGGTCTCCTCATGGAATCGGGAATTGAGGGGGACGCCGAGGAGGAGCTTATTGAGCTCATGCTGAGCAAGAACTATTATGGCGTTGACGAGCTGATTAAGTCCCTTAACCTGGATGACAGGCTTTCCGACATCATCAGGATTTTGCCGCAGCTTTTCGGCTCTGTGGATGTCATAGACAAGGCAAGGCAGATGACGGGAAATGAGGAGGCGCTCAAGGCGCTGGATTACCTCGTGCAGCTGTATGGGCTTCTCGGCAAATACGGTGTGGAGCGCTATGTTACATTTGACCTTGGGATGCTAAGCAAGCACCGTTATTACACGGGTGTCATATTTAATGCGTATACCTATGGAACAGGGGATTCCGTGGCGAAGGGCGGTAGGTATGACAGGCTCATAGGCCAGTTTGGAAGGGACAAGGCATCAATCGGCTTTTCACTTACGGTTGACAGGCTGCAGGCGGCGCTTGAAAGACAGAGGATTGACATTCCGATGGATTCCAACGGGCTTGTTGTCGTATATGACAGGGACAGCTTTGACGCAGCGCTGGATTACGCAAGGTTTGTGAGGGGGACGGGAACCAACGTGAACCTGGTGTCAGGGGAAAGCATTTCCAGGGATGCCCTGCTTGCCGATGCAAAAAGCTCCAATAACAGCCACATAATCAGTTTCGGGAAAAATGATGACTGCGAGGTGACTGTTGTTGTCACGGGGGAGACCGTGAGGGTTTCACCGGAGGAGTTGAGGAAGGGAATGGAGAAAATATGAACTATGATGATTACATAACATTTGCACTTGCAAAGGGCAGGCTTGCCAGAAAGACATTGCAGATGTTTGAGGAGATAGGGATTACCTGCGAGGAGATGAAGGATGATTCCTCAAGGAAGCTCATTTTCACAAATGAGGAGCTCAAGCTGCGGTTTTTCCTCGCCAAGGCGACGGATGTGCCGACATATGTTGAGTATGGTGCGGCTGATGTCGGGGTTGTTGGGAAGGATACAATACTTGAGGAGGGCAGGAAGCTGTATGAGGTGCTTGACTTAAAGACCGGAAACTGCCGTATGTGTGTGTGCGGGCCTGAGTCGGCAAGGGAGCTGCTCTTGCACCATGAGCTAATCCGCGTGGCGACAAAATACCCAAACATTGCGAAGGATTACTTCTATAACAAGAAGCACCAGACGGTTGAGATAATAAAGCTCAATGGCTCAATTGAGCTGGCGCCGATAGTCGGGCTTTCAGAGGTGATTGTTGACATTGTGGAGACCGGTGCAACGCTTCGTGAGAATGGGCTTACGGTGCTTGAGGAGGTGTGCCCGCTGTCCGCCAGGATGGTGGTCAATGAGGTTAGCATGAAAATGAAGAATCAGCACATTAATGAGATAATCACAAGGCTTAAGACCTACCTTGACGGGAAGGAGATATAGTGATGCGCACAATAAAATTAACTGAGGAAAGCAAGAAAAACATACTTGAAAATTTGCTCAAAAGAAGTCCAAACAGCTATGGGCAGTATGAGTCGGCGGTAAATGACATACTTGCCAATGTGAAGGCAAATGGGGACAGCGCCATGTTTGACTACACCAGGAGGTTTGACGGCGCTGACATTAACCCTGAAAACCTTGTCGTGACAAGGGAGGAGATAGATGAGGCATATACGCTTGTCGACCAATCCCTTGTTGACGTAATCAGGAAGGCACTGGTGAACATCAGGGATTACCACGAAAAGCAGAGGCAGTACAGTTGGTTTGACAGCAAGCCAAACGGGACAATGCTTGGACAGAAGGTTACGGCGCTTTCAAGGGTCGGCGTGTATGTGCCGGGGGGCAAGGCGGTTTATCCGTCATCCGTGCTCATGAACGTGGTTCCTGCCAAGGTTGCGGGTGTTGACCAGATTGTCATGACCACGCCGCCCGGAAAGGATGGCAAGGTTTATCCTGCAACCCTTGTTGCAGCCAATGAGGCAGGGGTTGACGTAATCTACAAGGTTGGCGGGGCGCAGGCGATTGCCGCACTTGCATATGGCACTGAAAGCATACCGAAGGTTGACAAGATTGTGGGACCGGGCAACATATATGTGGCACTTGCGAAGAAGGCCGTGTATGGCCATGTCAGCATAGACTCCGTGGCAGGGCCAAGTGAAATACTTGTGATTGCGGATGACAGCGCGAGGGCACGCTTTGTGGCTGCTGACCTGTTATCGCAGGCTGAGCATGACGAGATGGCATCCGCAATCCTCATAACCACCAGCGAGAAGCTTGCAAATGAGGTGAGTGCAGAGGTTGACGGCTTTGTGAAGGAGCTTTCAAGGCGGGACATTTTGGAGAAATCGCTTGAAAATTATGGCTACATCCTGATTGTGGATTCCCTTGATGAGGCAGTGCAGGTTGCCAATGAGATTGCCTCTGAGCATCTTGAGATTGTGACAAGGGACCCGTTTAACACCATGACGAAGATTAGGAACGCAGGTGCGATTTTCCTTGGGGAATACAGTTCTGAACCGCTTGGTGACTATTTTGCGGGGCCTAACCATGTGCTTCCTACCAACGGCACTGCCAAGTTTTTCTCGGCGCTCAGCGTTGATGATTTCATCAAGAAGTCAAGCATAATAATGTATTCCAGGGAAGCCCTTGAGGAGATACATGAGGACATAGAGAGCTTTGCCAAGGCGGAAAAGCTCACGGCACATGCCAATTCAATACATGTGAGGTTTGAGTAAATAAGGGAAGGAAGATGTAATGTATGGCAACGGATTCAAGAGTGGCAAGGGTGGAGAGAAAGACCAGCGAAACCGAGATTGAATGTACCCTTAAGCTGGATGGCAAGGGCGATTCCAGCATTGACACGGGTGTGGGCTTTTTTGACCATATGCTGAAAAGCTTTGCAAGGCATGGGCTTTTTGACCTGGAGCTGTCCTGCAAGGGGGACATATATGTGGACTGCCACCATACGGTGGAGGATGTTGGGATTGTGCTTGGACAGGCAATCAGGGAGGCACTTGGCGACAAGAAATCCATACGCCGTTATGGTGACATAATCCTTCCGATGGATGAGGCGCTCATCATGTGCGCAATTGACTTGTCAGGGCGTCCGTACCTTGTGTTTGACGGCAAATTCTCATCTGAGAGGGTGGGGTACCTTGACACCCAGATGGTGAGGGAGTTTTTCTATGCCGTGTCATATTCCGCGGGGATGAACCTCCACATAAGGCAGTTGTCAGGTGAGAATGACCACCACATAATCGAGGGCATGTTCAAGGCATTTGCAAAGGCGCTTGACGAGGCGACCATGAAGGATTCAAGGATTAAGACGGTGCTTTCCACCAAGGGAACATTGTGACAGGAATGGAGCGAAAATATGAGATTATATCCGGCGATAGACATTAAGGGCGGGCAGTGCGTGCGCCTAAAGCAGGGCTTGTTCAATGATGTGAATGTGTATTCTGATGAACCATGTAAGGTTGCGGAAAGGTTTCAGGCGGATGGCGCGGGCTTCATCCACGTGGTTGACCTGGACGGCGCATTGAAGGGGCGTTCCGTCAATGCGGACACGATAAGGAGGATTGCGTCAAGTGTTGACATTCCAATTGAGCTTGGCGGCGGCATAAGAACCCTTGACAACATACAGGAGGTTCTTGACCTTGGGGTGTACCGTGCTATTATCGGCACAAAGGCAGTTGAAAGCCCTGATTTCATCAGGGAGGCGATTGACAGGTTCGGCGCAGAGCACATTGTGGTCGGGATTGATGCCAAGGATGGCTTCGTTGCCGTTGAGGGCTGGGAGAGGCTGAGTGACAAAACGGCGCTTTCCATGGCACTAGCCATGAAGGAGCTTGGCGTTGGTACAATCATTTATACTGACATATCCAAGGATGGCATGCTTAAAGGCCCTAATGTGGAGCAGACCAAGGTGCTGTCGGATGAGACGGGGCTTGACATCATTGCATCGGGCGGGGTATCCTGCATTGAGGATTTGAGGAGGATTAACGAGGCCGGAATCCACGGTGCGATAATAGGCAAGGCAATATATGAAAAGAAGGTTGATTTAAAAGAGGCGGTTGCCGAGTTTGAGGGGTGATTAGATTGAAGAAGTTAATTCCAAGTATGTTCCTGAAGGGCGGCAAGGCATATGTGACAAGGCTTTGCAAGGTGTCGATTGCACTTGACAAGTCACCGGTTGAGCTTGCACAGTGCTTTGATGACAATGGGGCGGATGCGATAATAGCTGTTGTCATGGACGGCAAGGAAGACAGGGAGGAGACGCTTGAAGCCATAAGCGGCATTGTTGAAAATGTTGACATTCCTGTATATGCGGCGTGTGACTGTGGGGATGAGGAGGAGTTTTCAGTGTATTCCGCTGAGCTTTTCGCAAGGGGCGTGAGCCGTTTCCTGCTTCTTGATGACGGGCAGGGCGATTACAGGAATTTTTCCGTGGATGATGATTCCTTTGAGATTGACAGGTGGGGCATATTGACGGAAAGCAGTGACCTTTCACGCTTCAACACGGATTTTCCGCTTATTGTGGAGCTTGATGTGAGCAAGGGTGGCAATGATATCATCGATACCCTTGAGAAGACTGCCGTAATGGCGGTAACGGGGCCTGTCATAAGCAGCGTTGATTTTCCTTTCATGGAGGCAAAAAATGCAATTCATGATGCGGGGATTGAGATGAATGTCCTAAGGCCGAGCATTGACCTTGGGGAGCTTAAGTATGACCAGCGTGGGCTGATTCCGGTTGTTGTACAGGATTATGCCAACAATCAGGTGCTCATGCTTGCCTACATGAACCGTGAGTCGCTTGAGATGACGATGGCAACCGGAAGGATGACGTATTACAGCAGGAGCCGCGGCGAGCTTTGGATTAAGGGCGAGACATCAGGGCATTACCAGTATGTGCATTCCATTGAGTATGACTGTGACAATGACACGCTCCTTGCAAGTGTGCGCCAGGTGTGGGCTGCATGCCATACGGGAAACAGGAGCTGCTTTTACAGGAATCTCTGCAGGCGTGAGTTCTGAAATCATTTAGGGGATTTTTGCAAAAGATTTTGTAATTTTTTCTTGACTATTGGAAATAATATGGTATACTATTGGATGTGCGATTGAGCGTGTTACGCACATTTACACATAATTAAGCATCAGAAGGGTGGTTAGGGCAATCGATGTCGAACGTAATCGTTAAAGAGAACGAGACTTTAGATAGCGCATTACGCAGATTCAAGAGAAACTGTGCTAAAGCAGGCATTCAGCAGGAGATTCGTAAGAGAGAGCATTACGAGAAGCCGAGCGTAAGACGTAAGAAGAAGTCAGAGGCAGCTAGAAAGCGCAAGTATAATTAATTAACAGATTGGACTCCGGAGATTGTCTTCGGGGTCTTTTTCGTATCGTGGCATTTTTGCCAAATCCGTTTTTTCACGAATATTCCACTGTTGTTTTCATATA
>CAYZYS010000048.1:6613-15387 GCA_964482605.1 uncultured Bacteroides sp. | reverse complement strand
CCTTTGCGGCATCATTGGCAGCCTTCTTATGGGCGATGTTGGCAAATTTTGAATGTCCTGACATATGTAAAAATCCTTTCTGTATTACTTTAAGTTAGCCTTGATTTTCTCAATCATATCTGCGTATTCTGCTTCCTCAAGGTACTTTCTGTCCGGGTTCATGAGGAACACGCCGCCCCACTCAAACTCATCCTTGTACTTAGGCGTAAGGTGGAAATGCAGGTGGTGTCCTGTATCACCGTATGCACCATAATTAACCTTGTCCGGATGGAATGCAGCCATGATTGCCCTTGCAACCCTTGCCACATCCTCAAAGTAAGCAGCCCTCTCCTCTGCCGTGAGCTCGTTCATGTCTCCAACATGCTTCTTATGTGCAACTATGCAGCGGCCCGGATGGCTCTGCTCCTTGAAAAGATATACCTTTGAGGTCTCAAGCTCACAAATCTTGATGCCAAACTTGGCAACAAGCTCTCCTTCAGCGCAATAAGCGCAATTCTCATCAAACATATCTACACTCCTTTATATGGTTTTTCACATTATTCAGCAGGGCAGTCCTTAATGCTGAACCCTATCCTGCCAAGCTTGTCCTTACCTGTGCATACGCAGCGAACCGTGTCACCAAGCGTCAGCACATCCTCGACACGGTTGATTCTCTCCTTGGCAATCTTGGATATGTGTACCATGCCCTCCTTGCCAGGTGCAAACTCAATGAATGCACCGAATTCCTTGATGCTTACAACCTTGCCTGTAAATACCTGTCCTGCCTCGAAATCAGTCACTATTGTCTCAATGTACTTGAGCGCCTTCTGCATACCCTCATTTTCAACACCGCAGATTGAAACAAAGCCATCATCATTGATGTCAATCTTAACTCCGGTCTCCTCAATGATTGCATTGATTGTCTTTCCGCGCTGGCCTACAACATCGCCAATCTTGGCAGGGTCAATCTTGGTCTGGATAATCTTAGGGGCATACTCACCGACAGTTTCCCTAGGCTTGTCAATTGCAGGCTTCATGCAGGTATCCATGATGAAAAGCCTTGCTTCCCTCGTCCTCCTGATTGCCTCCTCAACGATAGGCCTTGTAAGACCGTGAATCTTAATGTCCATCTGGATTGCCGTGATACCCTCTGTCGTACCCGTCACCTTAAAGTCCATGTCGCCAAAGAAATCCTCAAGTCCCTGGATGTCGGTAAGCACAATGTAATCATCATCCGTGTCACCTGTCACAAGACCGCAGGAAATACCTGCAACCATCCTCTTGATTGGCACACCCGCAGCCATAAGTGACATACAGGATGCACAGGTTGAAGCCATGGATGTTGAACCATTTGACTCAAATGTCTCTGAGACTGCACGGATGGCATACGGAAATTCCTCCTCCGTTGGGAGCACAGGAAGAAGCGCACGCTCAGCCAATGCACCATGTCCAATCTCACGGCGTCCAGGTCCCCTTGAAGGCTTTGTCTCGCCAACTGAATAGGACGGGAAATTATACTGGTGAATGTAACGCTTCTCAGTTACATTGTCATCAAGCCCGTCAACCTTCTGTGCCTCTGACAAAGGCGCAAGTGTAACGATGTCACATATCTGTGTCTGACCCCTTGTAAACATTGCGGAGCCATGTACCCTTGGAATAAGGTCAACCTCTGCGGACAATGGGCGAATCTGGTCAATTGCACGTCCGTCAGGTCTCTTGTGGTCCTTCAGAATCATCTTGCGGACGGTCTTCTTCTGGTACTGGTAAACAGCCTCGCCAAGAACCGCAAGGTACTCCTCATTGTCTGCAAATGCCTCCTTCATCTTCTCGGTCACGGCATCAATGTTCTTATCCCTTGTCTGCTTATCATCGGAAAATACTGCCTCCTCCATCTCGGCAGGGGACACAACCTGCTTCATTGCCTCGAACATCTCAGCAGGAATCGCACAGCTTTCATATGTATGCTTTGGCTTTCCAACCTCTGCGACAATTTTCTCAATGAACTCAATGATTGTCTGGTTCACGTCATGTGCCATGTAGATTGCCTCAAGCATCTTTGCCTCCGGAATCTCCTTGGCACCTGCCTCAATCATGATTACCTTCTGCTTTGTCGATGCAACGGTAAGCTGAAGGTCTCCCTCCTTCCACTGTGTCTGTGAAGGGTTGATGACAAACTCACCTCCGACAAGCCCAACCTGTGTCATTGCACATGGCCCGTCAAATGGGATGTCGGATATGCATGTGGCTATCGATGCACCAATCATGGCAACCAGCTCAGGACGGCACTCAGGGTCAACAGACATAACCATGTTGTTCAGTGTGACATCATTGCGGTAATCCTTTGGAAACAACGGACGCATCGGCCTGTCAATCACGCGTGAGGTAAGGATTGCATTCTCGCTTGCCTTGCCCTCGCGCTTGTTAAAGCCGCCGGGAATCTTGCCTACCGCATACATTTTCTCCTCAAATTCAACGCTCAGCGGGAAGAAATCAATCCCCTCCCTCGGCTCCTTTGATGCAGTTGCAGTTGACAGCACAACCGTGTCGCCATACTGCATGAGCGCAGCACCATTGGCCTGTGCACACACCCTTCCGGTGTCAACCCTGAGGGTTCTGCCGGCCAGTTCAAGTGTAAAGCTTCTCATAAATTTTCTCCAATCCGTGGCAAGTGCCACATTTATTATTGTAGGCAGAATCTCCGAAACAACTGAAACAACCGC
This sequence comes from uncultured Bacteroides sp., assembly GCA_964482605.1. Taxonomy (GTDB): domain Bacteria; phylum Bacillota; class Clostridia; order Lachnospirales; family Lachnospiraceae; genus Bacteroides_F. Next base: position 12,688 of record CAYZYS010000048.1, on the reverse strand, counting down.
TTGTCCCAAGTGGGCATTTCAGTGGTCTCGGTGTTATCTCCTGCCTGACAACCTGAATATTAATTAAGCCGCTAAAAAACATAAGAGGCGGAAAATAAATTCCCGCCTCCATTGAATGAATAATTACTTTCTAAGACCCAGACGCTCAATCAAAGTACGGTAAGCTTCAATATTATCCTTCTTGAGGTACTCAAGCAAGCCTCTTCTCTTACCAACCATCTTAAGAAGTCCCCTTCTTGAGTGGTGATCCTTAGGATTGACCTTAAGGTGTTCTGTCAGTTCATTGATTCTCTCTGTGAGGATGGCAACCTGAACCTCCGGTGAACCGGTGTCCTGCGGTGTCCTTCCATAAGCTGCGATAAGCTCTGTCTTCTTTTCCTTTGAAATCATGATGATTCCCTCCTTAAAATAAATATTAATGATAACGCCTGACATCAAGGTTCGGTTGGAGTATCCAAAACCCGAATGTCGGTTACACAACATACCTTGTCAGTTTATCACAGTAGTTGCGGTATTTCAAGTGATTTTTACAACAAAAACAGCTCCCTTGCAAATTCAACGTCGCTCATTATCTGCTTCCTCAAAAGCTCCTGGCTCTCAAACCTTGTCTCAGGCCTCTGGAAATGCCTCAAATCCACGCTTGCCTTTTTGCCGTAAAGCTCACCGTCAAAATCAAACAAAAAGGTTTCAACGCTCACTTCCCCAGTGTCAGACACCGTTGGCTTCACGCCCACATTTGTGACACCGCGTATCATGTCCCCACCCACGTGCGTCACCGAGGCATAGACCCCGTTTGGCGGAAGAAGCTTGTCAATCGGTGGATAAATGTTGATTGTCGGAAGCCCCATGCTCCGCCCAAGCTGGTTGCCGCCTGCAACTATCCCGTTGACGCTGTACGGCCTTCCCATGAGCATGTTCACGGTCTCCATATGCCCCACGCAAAGCTCCTCGCGTATGTATGTGCTGCTTATGTCCCTGTCCTCGTAGCGTTCCTTCTCAACAATGATTGTGTCAAAGCCGTATGTGCCACCAAGCTCCTCAAGCACCTGCGGTGTCCCACGCCTCTCACGCCCAAAGGTAAAGTCAGTCCCCACCACGACGCATGAGACATTAAGCCGCCCAACCAGCACATCCCTCACAAAATCCTCCGGCTCCGTATTCATGAATTCCCTTGTGAACGGGTATTCAATGAGATATTCCGGCTGAAATTCCCTGATTGTGTTTTTCCTCTCAAGGTTGGTCATTATGTACTTCTGGTTCACCGGAAATATGCTTGGCGGGAAATGGTCAAAGGTAAATACTACCGCACCTGCATTTCTCTTTCCGGACTCATCCTTCACAATCTCCAAAAGCCTCTGGTGTCCCCGATGCACCCCGTCAAATTTGCCAAGGGTCACCACGGTACGCTGTTCAACCCTGAAATCGTCACTATGAATGTATTGCATCCAGGCATCACCCCCGCATCAAGCATTTTCCCCATCCGCATCATAAAACATCTTCACGGGGCGCAACAGGTAATTATCACACCTGTATATCCCCACAAACGCATTTTTCGAATCATATACCCTCAGGCTGTCACCATCGGATATCTGCGCATCCCCCTGCACACACAGCGCCTCCGCCTCCATCGGGACGGGGTTGCCATTGTGGAGCGCCACATCCAGCACAGGTGCCACGGTAACGCCCGCATAGCTTCCAAACAGCGAATCCACAGGAATTATGCAGCCATCAAGCGTCCCAAGCAGATTTCTTGCCGCCGCCTGCCCAAGGGTGATTGCTGTGTCAAGCCCAAGGCTGCCCACCCTGATTCTCTTAAGCGCTGCCATGCAGGCACCACATCCAAGCCTTTCACCCATGTCATTGCACAATGTCCTAATATATGTACCTTTAGAGCATGTAATAGTCATCCTCACCGTATGCATTTCTTCATCATATTCATGAACCCTGATGGAACGGACATTAATGCTCCTTGGCGCCCTTTCAACCTCAACACCCTGCCTTGCAAGCTCATACAGCCTCTTGCCGTTGTGCCTGACGGCGGAATACATGGGCGGAATCTGTGACTGTTCGCCCACAAAGCCCTGAATCACGGCAAGTATCCTGTCAAGCTCTTCCTCCGGCTTTTCCTTCCTTATGACCGTACCGGTTACATCCTGTGTGTCAGTTGTGGTTCCAAGCAGCATCACTGCCTCATATGCCTTGTCCTGATCCGTCAGCATCCCGCACACGCCCGTCGCCTTTCCAAGGCATATCGGAAGCACCCCCTCTGCATCAGGGTCAAGCGTACCCGTATGTCCAATCCTTTTCTGGTTCAGGATTCCCCTGAGCTTTGCCACCACGTCATGTGATGTAAAGCCCTTTTCCTTGTAAATGTTAATGACTCCATTAATCATACGTCACCATAGATAATTTTTTTACTTTCCCATCTGAAGCTCAAGCCTTGCCCCCAGATTATTGATTATGTCATGCACGGTTCCCTGCATTGTGCAGCCCGCCGCCCTGGCATGTCCCCCGCCCCCAAAATAGGTGGCAATCTGGCACACATCCACGTAATTCTTTGAGCGCAGGCTTACCTTGTACTCACTGACACCTATTTCATACATGAATATCGCAACCTCGACCCCTTCCGTAAGCCGAAGCTGCTCTATTATGCCGCCAAGACCTTTGCCGTCAATTCCGTAAAATTCCATTTCCTTCCTGCTTACAGCGGAGAAAATGCATTTTCCATCATAAAACAATATGCTCTCAAGGAGTGCCCTTCCAAGAATCTGGTTCTGGACGTAGCTCTTGCGGTAAAAGCTGTTGTCAATTATTTCCGTATAGCTGATTCCCTTGTCCATCATCCTTCCGGCAATGTTCATTGTCACCGGGGAAGTACACCCATATTTAAACACACCGGTGTCATGGACAATCCCCGTGTAAATGCATTCGGCAGTCTCCCTGCCAATCGCATCATCCTCCAGCATGCCGTAAAGAACCTCACATGTCGAGCTTGCATCAGGAACCACAAGCGCCTCATCAACAGCCAGGTCATTGCTCAGGTGGTGGTCAATGCACACCCTCCTTGCGGCGTTGTCAAACAGCCTGCGGAAAGGCTCAAACCTGTCCGCATTTGAGCAGTCCAGCACGAAGAACACGTCAAACCGCTCATCCGTGGATTCGCTGCACACCTTGTCAATCCCCCTGATAAATCCAAACTCCTCCCCCGGCTTCTCAAGGAATACCTTCACACTTACCTGTGGCAGGTTGTCCACGATGTAATTGTACAGTCCCAGGCACGCCCCGACACAATCCCCGTCAGGACGCACATGTCCTGTTATTCCGACACTTTTAACTCCGTCAAGAATATCTTTGATTTTCAACATAATCCTCTATCCCAATCCATACAAAGGCAAAACCACACTTCACTGCGGACGGCATCACAAATCTTCCTTCGGAAGCTCCGCAGTAACCTCATCTATCAGCTTTGACATACGCACACCGTACTCAATGGACTGGTCAAGAATGAACCTAATCTCCGGTGTGTTCCTTAGGTTGACGGTATGGGCAAGCTCACGCCTAACAAACCCTTCCGCACTCTTAAGTCCCGCCATTGTGTCCTGCTGCTCCTTCTCATCCCCAAGGACGCTGATGTACGCCTTGCAGGTCTTTAAGTCAGGGGCAACCTCCACCGTTACAACCGAGGTCATCGGGCTGATTCTTGGGTCCTTAATCCCGTTGCGGATTATATTGCTCAGCTCCCTTTGGACCTCCCCGTTAATACGGGTATTTTTGATACTATTTTTACGCATAATTACCACACTATCCCATATTCCGTGGTGCCGCAGAAACTAGCGCGGCACCTCCACCATCTCATAGGCCTCCATCACGTCATCCTCCTGGATGTTGTTGAACTTCTCCAGTACGATGCCGCACTCATAGCCTTCCTTTACTTCCTTCACATCATCCTTGAAGCGCTTAAGGGATGCAAGCGGCCCATCATAAAGAACCTCATCACCGCGTGAAAGCCTCACTGATGCATTTTTCGTCACATATCCGTCTGTCACGTATGAGCCTGCAATCACGCCGATGGCTGAAGCCTTGTAGAGCTGGCGCACAACAATGTGTCCTGTCACCTTCTCCTCATACTTTGGCTCAAGCATACCCTTGAGGGCAGCCTCCACATCCTCAATCGCATTGTAGATGACCTTGTAAAGCCTTATGTCAACCTTCTCATGGTCTGCAACCGCCTGCGCCTGATTGTCAGGCTTTACGTTGAAGCCGATGATGATGGCATTGGATGCCGAGGCAAGGCTGACATCTGATTCATTGATGTTGCCGACACCACCGTGGATTATCTTTACCACAACCTCATCATTTGACAGCTTGAGAAGACTTGACTTCACTGCCTCGACAGAGCCCTGTACGTCAGCCTTGACAATTATGTTAAGCTCCTTAACATTGCCCGCCTGAATCTGGCTGAACAGGTCATCCAGGGACATGCGTGACTTTGTATCGTCGAGGAGCTTCTCACGTCCTGCCCTGATAAATGTATCAGCAAAGTTCCTGGCTTCCTTGTCATTCTCAGTTGCCACAAGTATCTCGCCTGCATTTGGAACATCATTGAGGCCAAGCACCTCAACAGGCGTTGAAGGGCCTGCCTCCTTGACACGGTTGCCCTTGTCATCCGTCATTGCCCTGATTTTACCATAGCATGAGCCTGCAGCCACGGTGTCACCTACCCTTAGCGTACCCTTCTGCACAAGGATGTTGGCAACCGGACCCCTGCCCTTGTCAAGCAGTGCCTCAATCACAAGTCCCCTTGCCTTGCGCTTAGGGTTTGCCTTGAGCTCAAGCACCTCAGCGTCAAGCAGAATCATTTCAAGAAGGTTGTCTATGCCCTCCTTAGTATGTGCCGAAACAGGACAGAATATTGTGCTGCCGCCCCAATCCTCCGCAACCAGCTCATACTCCGTGAGCTCCTGCTTAACCCTGTCAATGTTGGCATTAGGCTTATCTATCTTATTGATTGCAACGATGATGTCAATCCCCGCAGCCTTTGCGTGGTTGATTGCCTCAATCGTCTGCGGCATCACGCCATCATCAGCGGCAACAACGAGTATTGCAATGTCCGTGGACTGGGCACCCCTCATGCGCATTGCTGTGAACGCCTCATGTCCCGGTGTATCGAGGAATGTAATCTTCTGTCCGTTAATCTCAACCGTATAGGCACCAATCTTCTGCGTGATTCCGCCTGACTCCTTTGATGTCACATTGGTTGAACGGATTGCGTCCAGAAGGGATGTCTTACCGTGGTCAACATGACCCATTACGCACACAACAGGCGGTCTTGTAACCATTGTGCTTTCATCCTCTTCCTCTTCCTTGAGAAGCTCGGCAATCAAATCCACCTTCTTCTCATGCTCGCAGAGGCAGTTGAACTCAAGTGCAATCTCCTCAGCCGTGTCATAATCAACTTCCTCGTTGATGGTAACAACCTTGCCCTGCAGGAAAAGCTTCTTGACAACCACCGAAGGCTGTACCTTCATCTTGTCCGCAAGCTCCTTGATGGTTATCTTGTCAGGAAGGACAAGGTTCTTGATGACCTCCTCCTTCTCATGCTGCTTAACCACATTCTTCTTCTGGTTTGCAAACTTCTGGTTCTCCCTTGATTCGCTGTCCTTCTGCTCCTTGTGGTCATAGTCATTCCTGCGGTTGTCAGCCCTGCGGCTGTCCTTCTGCTCAAAATCAAACTTCTCAGAGCCGCCGTCACGTCTGAAGTCATCCCTTCTGCCGCCAAAACTGCCCTGTCCATTGCCACGGTTTCCTCCGAAGCCGCCCTGTCCGTTGCCGCGGTTTCCTCCGAAGCCGCCCTGTCCATTGCCACGGTTTCCTCCGAAACCTCCCTGGCGGTTATCGCGGTTCCCTCCGTTAAAGCCTCCCTGGCGGTTGTCGCGGTTTCCTCCGTTGAAGCCTCCCTGACGGTTGTCGCGGTTCCCGCCATTTCCGTTGAAGCCTCCCTGGCGGTTGTCGCGGTTTCCTCCGTTGAAGCCTCCCTGGCGGTTGTCGCGGTTTCCTCCGTTGAAGCCTCCCTGG
>CAYZYS010000048.1:0-6373 GCA_964482605.1 uncultured Bacteroides sp. | reverse complement strand
CCACGGTTGTCACGGTTCCTCTCACTGTTCTGCGGATTGAACACCTGCGTTATATGCGGCTTTCTGCCATCCTGACCCTGTCCGTTGTTCTGTGCCTGCCTTGCCTGACCAGCATTGCCCTGTGGCTGCGCACCACCCTGACCCTGCCTGTCATTATCCCTTGCAGCATCCCTTGACGGACGGGCTTCCTGATTGGCTGCCTGCTGTGCCGGCTTTGCTGCCGCCTGCTCCTGCTGCTTATTGGCAGAACCGGATGCAGCGCCATCAGAATACTTCCCAGCCTGTGCAAGACCCTTCTTAATCCTTGGGATGTCCTCATCCTTTATCCCGCTGGATGCAGTGTACTTCTTATCCGCGTCAATTTTCTTCAAAACGTCCAGTATGTCATTGTTCTGGACATTAATCTCTTTGGCAAATTCATAAATTCTCATATACAATAATCACCTTCCCTACATTCCATCAACGTCATCATTTACATTATCCGAAACCCTGGGCATCACACCTGCCTGGTTCATTAATTTCACCACAGCATCTGCAAATCCATCATCCAGCACGGCAACTGACGCCTGAATGTCCTTCCCAAGCGCATGTCCAAGTCCTTCCTTGGTTCCATACAGATAGCAAGGCACCTGATAGAATGTACACATGTTGATAAACTTTTTATGAGTGTTAAATGAAGCATCCTCAGCCACAATCACGACCCCTGCCTCGCCACGCTTCACGCCACGTTCCACCGAGAACTCACCACAGCCAAGCCTTCCTGCCCGCTTTGCCAGCCCCAGCAGCGAAAGAACCTTATCCTTCTCCACCATTCACCAACTCCTTCCGCAGATTTTCGTAAACCTCCACGGGAATCGCCTGTTTAAATGAACGCTCAAGTCCATGCGACCTGACAGCCTTTGCAAGGCAGTCGGCATCAGGACATATATATGCGCCACGTCCGCTTTTCTTTCCTGTGAAATCAAGGACAAATTCACCCTCAGCGGTGTGAAGCACACGAATCATGTCCTTCTTGTTCTTCATCATCTGACAGCCAACGCACTGTCTTTGCGGTACCTTCTTCAACGCCATCCGCAATCACTCCTCATACTGGTTATAGGCTTCCCCGTCATATGCGCCGTCTTCAAACACCTCATTGCTGCCATACTCGTCACTGCCGTAATCCTCGCCACTGTAATCACCTTCAGTGTACTGTCCGTTGTAAAGCCCGCTTTCAGTTGCCTGTGTCTCGCTCTTTATGTCAATCTTGAAATGCGTCAGGCGCGCCGCAAGCCTTGCGTTCTGCCCCTCCTTGCCAATCGCAAGTGAAAGCTGGTAATCAGGCACCACAACCTGTGCGGTCTTGGCATCATCATCAGCAATAACGGAAATAACCTTGGCAGGGCTCAGTGCATTTTCAATAAGCTCCGCAGAATTGGCGCTCCAGTTGATTATGTCAATCTTCTCGCCCCTAAGCTCACTGACAATGGCATTGACCCTTGCGCCATTCATGCCCACGCATGCCCCGACAGGGTCAACATCAGGATTGTTGGAGTACACTGCCATCTTGGTTCTTGAACCTGCCTCACGCACAATCTCCTTAATCTCAACCGTTCCGTCCCTCACCTCTGTTACCTCGGATTCAAACAATCTCCTCACAAGATTCGGGTGGTTCCTTGAAACCCTGACCATGACGCCCTTTTCATTGTCATTAACGCTTGTCACCAGCAACTTGATCCTCTCCGTTGGCATGAACACCTCGCCCGGAACCTGGTCCTTAGGCAGGAGCACCGTGTCCATCCTTCCGAGGTTGACGCTTATCCTGTCACCGTTAATCCTCTGGACAACGCCCGTGACAATCTCATCCTGCTTGGTGCTGTATTCATTGTATACAGACCTTTTCTCCTCCTCACGAATCTTCTGGAGAATTATGTCCTTTGCCTTCTTTGCGGCAATGCGGCTAAATTCCTTGGACTTAATCTCAACATTCACAATATCGCCGATTGATGCCCCCGAATTAATCTTGATGGCATCGCCAAGTGATATCTGCTCAACAGCGTCCTCTACCTCCTCGACAACCGTCTTCTCGGCATACACGAAGAAATCCCCCGTCTCCCTGTCAACCTTCACCTTCACGTTGTCAGCCTTCTCAAACTGCTGCTTACAGCCCTGGATGAGCGAATTTTCAATTGCCTCTATCAGCACGTCCTTGCTGATGTCCTTCTCCTTCTCCAAAGCATCAAGAGCCTCAATCAATTCCTTGTTCATTTTTCCATTATCCTCCTATATGTCACACCTACATTTATAAGTTTCGCAATTAAATACCGCCATCAAAAGTCAATGGCAGGCCTCAGCAGTGAAAGCTCCGTCCTTTTCACGGTTACCCTTGAATCATCCTCAAGTATGAATGTCGCCGTCTCCTTGTCATAGGACTCAAGCTCACCCTCAAATTCCCTGACACCATTAACGGGTGCAAACAGCCTTGCCTCAAGCAGCCTGCCAAGGTTCCTTTCATAATCCTTGTCCTTCTTCAGCGGGCGCAGAAGCCCAGGTGAGCTAACCTCAAATATATACTGCTGGTCAATGTAGTCTTCCCTGTCAAGGACCACATTAAACTCACGGCTTACCACCTCGCAGTCATCCACCGTGATTCCGCCCTCCTTGTCAATGTACACGCGAAGGTAGTATTCCGCCCCCTCCTTCACGTACTCCACGTCAACCAGCTCAAAGCCATGCGACGCAATAACCGGAGCAATCAGCTCCTCCGTCCTTTTCTCGTAATCCTCTCTCCTCGACATCTTTCCCTTTCATAAGTGCAAATGCACCCAGCCGAATTTCATTGTCACCACAAAAGCAAAGAGTGGACTTGCGCCCACTCCTTAACAACAATGCAATACTACCACATAAATCTCATAAAATCAAGCATTTTTCTTGAAATAATGCACATTTTTTGCTTTACTTAACATCCGTCCCTGACCTTTTGCCCATGACCACCTTCATCACCTGAAGCCCGATGATTACCGCGCCACCGATTATGAACGGAACCCAGTGAAAGGTCGACAGCGTCATGGCCGGCTGCGGATTGTCCTTGAGGGACGTTGGCCCCATCACAATGGCATACAGTGAGCCAAGCATCATTCCAATGATGAAATACATCATTGCGCTTCTCCTCTTTTCAAGCCCATACCTTAAAACCTTCACTATGGTGAGGATTCCCGCTATCACGCCAAGCCCGAATATGACAAGTCCCACAAAATATGAAAAATCAAGCTTGATGAAGCCCTTTATCGCCGACATCACCGGCTGGTACAGCCCAAACACCAAAAGGAGCGTTGAGCCCGATATGCCCGGAAGAACCATTGCCGATATCGCACACATGGCGGCTATGAACACATACACGCCTATCCCGAATCCGAAGCTTCCCCAGGAAAGGTCAACGCCACCGCTTATTATGCCCGTCTGGCTGTAATAGGTTATGGCTGCCACCAGCGCAGCGCCAACAACAGTGAACACCACATTGTAATATTTCCCGGCAAAGGATTCCCTTTCCTCCGAAATTATTATCGGAATGGCAAAAAGCACAAAGCCAAGAAACAACGAGCTTACAGCATATATGTGGCTCTCAAATATCCCCGTTATCACAAGTGCCGCAAGCACCATGCCCACAATCCATCCCGAACCCATCTTGAGCAGGAACAAAATTGCCGCCCTGCGCTTTTCCCTGTCCCTTGAAAGTATGTTGTTCAGGGAAGTGATGAATTCATCATAAATGCCGATGAGAAATGCTATGGTTCCGCCTGACACGCCCGGAACGCTGTCTGCAAGTGCCATCAAAAAACCGCCAAAAATCCTTGTAAACATATATGTCCTCATTTTCCGCACTGCCTTTTTCAATGGCGGCCACGCCCGGCAGTGCATGAACAGATTCCCGGATGCCATCAACGCCCATATGCCACGGGCATGTAAATTCCCTGCGCATATGCGCAGATAACAGAAATCCCTTGGGATAATTCCCAAGGGATTCAGTAGCCAATAGGGGAATCGAACCCCTGTTTCCGCCGTGAGAGGGCGGCGTCTTAACCGCTTGACCAATTGGCCTTACGCATATCGCTTGACTAATATAACATAAGCATTTTTAAATTGCAAGCACTTTTTTTATTTTTTTAACATCTTTTTTTGACAGGCATTTTTCGCCATTGCCACCCTGGCAAAAAGACACGGTTGGCAATGCCACGCACTTGCCATTATTCTTACTTAAGCTGTTCCTCGGTCTCGGTCTGCGACTCATCCTCGGCAACAATCTTAACCTTGCCCTCATAGAGCTCCTGTACAGCTATGGACAACGGCTTCTTGCCCTTGTAGTTATCCACAAGTGGCTCATCACCTGCTATAATCTCCCGTGCCCTCTTGGATGTGGCAAGCACGATTGAATAACGGCTCTGCACCACCGGCTGCTCGCCCTCCTCCACATCACTGTTAACCACGTTCATCAAATCCGCATATGATGGATGTATCATCACCACATTCTCCTTTCAGCACAATCGCCTTAATCATTCCTCATCAACAGACATATTAACCCGGCTCACAATCGTCTCCGGCAGCAGGGATGAAAGCACAACCATGTCCGCATCCGTCACAATGACGGTCCTGGTTCTCCTGCCCTGCGTCGCATCCACGATTTTCCCCGATTCCTTGGCATTCTGTATGATTCTCTTTGCCGGGGCAGAATCCGGTGTTACCATGGTAACAATTCGTTCCGCATTAATTATGTTGCCAAAACCAATGTTGACTAAATTAGACACCTTCAACCGCCTCTAAATGAAAACCTGCTTTTAATTCACATCGCCATACGGCAACTTCTACAGTATACTTGATTTTAACGGAACAATCAAGCATTTTTTATTATGGGCTGCATCCTGTAATCATCCGTGATTGCCACGCCGTGTTTTTCCTTCATGACCATATTGTAAATCCTGGAGGCATATATGTCATGCCCAAGGAATCCATCGCCATCCGCCGCCTTGGTTATGACTGGCATTTGGCATTTGCCCCTGATTGACCCCAGAAACTCCCTGCCTTTGGGGTCAAACCCCAGCACCCTTGCATACGGTGACATTGACTGGTATGAATCCACATACACATCCAGCAAAATATGAAGCAGAGCCCTGCTGATTCTTGAACGTGTCACATTTCTCGTCTTGAGCCGGTCAATAAGGCAGCTTACGGTGCCATCAAAACATTCACCGCCATATATCGCCGAAAGCCTGTTGGCGAGCGGCTCGCCCACATCAGCGTAATTCATCAAAAGTGACGAGTCCTCTCGCATTATGGAATAAATCCTGTAATTCAAAAGCTCCGAGAAATCATCAATTGATGCAAGCCTGCCGCCGGATGCAAAGTCACACAGCATTTCTCCGGATGATTGAGGCATGAACGCAGCCGCCTCATTCATCCTTCCCTGCAGGGCAAGCCCCCTGATTGCGGTTGCGGAAGAATAAACCTGGTTCTCATGTGCCTCCTTCTGGTTATGCCCTGCGCCAAGCCTCTTCACGGCGTACACCTCCATGCCCGACCCCAGCCGCCTGAGCGCCTTGATGTACTCCACGCCCAAAAGGTCATTGGGCCGAGCCAGCACATTTCCTTCATCCCCAAGCAGCATTTCACAGGCATATGCCACGCCTTGCGGATAAGTCTTCCCTTCACTGAGGGCTTTTTTCAAAATTGATTTATATTCAGGTGGCTCTTCAAGGATGAGCCCCGCCACCTTCCCAAGGGCTTCAACGTCACCGCCCTCGCTTCCAAAGCAAAGTGCGTCAACCCCAAGGAAATGCAACACCCCCACCGCACCAAACGCAAAATTCTCGGCGCTTGCCACCGCATATTTAAAGGGAAGCTCAAGCACCAGGTTAGCGCCCCCGTCAAGTGCCATCCTTGTCCTTGTGTATTTATCCACGATGGCAGGCTCGCCACGCTGGACAAAATCGCCACTCATGACCACAACGGCAACCTGTGCGCCGGCAGCGTCAAGCGCAGACCGAAGCTGGTATTCGTGTCCCCTGTGAAACGGATTATATTCCGCGACAATTCCCACTGACCTCATTGCAATCCCCCAATACAGCCATCATTACATTACAAATCACCTGCGCCCATTATAACACTCTTATCCGTCACAAGAAACCTCTTGACTTACACATCCGAATGCGTTAAACTACTACCATCTTTATGGAACCTTGTGTTCAACAAGGGGTAGTAAAGGCTTCGACAGGGGTTCTGAAGCTGGTGAAGCTATCCGCAGGCGATGCGTCAAATCGCAAATTAAAAATAAACGCTAATGACGAATTAGCATACGCTGCCTAATGGCAGCAGTCTGACCTAGGGCACTCACACCTTAGGA
>CAYZYS010000047.1:2951-15674 GCA_964482605.1 uncultured Bacteroides sp. | reverse complement strand
TCCATCAAGAAACTGCTCAATGATGAACCTCGGTCTTTCCTTGGTCTCCATATATATCTTACCGATATACTCACCTATGACACCAAGTGACAACAATATCAGCCCCCCTATTGCCCATATGGAAGCCACGATGGTGGTCCAGCCCACTATCGTCCCCCCCGTGAAATGCCTCACAAGGCTGTATATCAGTATCACAATGCTCATGAGGAACACAAAAACGCCAAGCCCCGTTATCATTTTGATTGGCTTGTCACTTAAAGATGTGATTCCCTCCATGGCAAATGAAAGCATCTTCTTCAACGGATACTTGCTCTCCCCTGCAAAGCGCTCACTTCTCTCATAATACACAACATCAGTCGGATAACCAATCATGGGTACAATTCCACGGAGGAACAGATTAACCTCCTTGAACTGCGCAAGCCCCTCCAGCGCCCTTTTGCTCATAAGGCGGTAATCCGCATGGTTGTACACCGTATTGGCCCCCATCCAGTTCATCATCTTGTAGAAGCCCTCAGCGGTCATCCTCTTAAATGCAGTGTCAGTTGCCCTCTTGCTTCTCACACCGTACACAATGTCACAACCATTGTGGTACTTTTCAAGCATTGCATCCATCGCATTGATGTCATCCTGAAGGTCCGCATCCATGGAAATTGCCACGTCAGCAACATCCTTTACCGTCATGAGCCCGGCAAGAAGGGCATTCTGGTGTCCCCTGTTGCGGCTTAGGTTAATGCCCGAAAACAGCACATCCTCCTCATGAAGCTTTTGTATAATGCTCCAGGTTGAATCCTTGGAGCCATCATTTACCAGGCACACCCGGCTTTTGTCAGATATCACACCCTTTTCAATGAGGCTCGTCATTTTCTCCTTAAGCCTTTTCGATGTCTCCGGAAGCACCTCCTCCTCGTTATAGCATGGCACAACCACATAAAGCACATTATCCTTCATTTTAATCTCCATTCCTCTGCTTTCATGCCTAATTTCTCAACCTCACTACAAATCCTCCCCCTTAAGCTCCATGGAGCTTAATATGGCAAAATTAGTGTCCCTCCTGGTCAAATTCACATTATAATACATATCGGTATGTTTAGCCAGCCCCCGCCACCGTTCGGCAAATGCCTTCTCCTCCAGGTCGCTGTGCTCCCTGTCATCCGCAATGTCATCAATGTGTACCACTGCCTGCGGAACATACACAAACTTGGCTCCGTCCTGCGTCATGGCATTCACATCACCCGGATTCTCCTTGTCAACCCCATTTTTCAAGCCACGAATCCTGAGGCACAGGTCAGCACTCCCGTACAGCAATGGCTGGTCTTCATTCAGGCCGCCTGCCTGCTCCCATGCGCTCCTTTTAATCAGCATGAAATACATTCCAACACCGCTTACATCCTGCGGCATGATTGCCCTCATGTAATATCCCGCATTATCCGCATCAAGCTCACGAAACGCCTGTCCCACACTTCCCCTCTTGATTCCCATTATGAAAAATGTGTGGTAGACCTTTTCCGTCCTGTCAAGCACCCTTGCACCTGCACCAACCACATCCTGACGGATTGCATAGCCAAGCAGCGATTCCACGGCATCATCACTGACACAATCCACCCTTGAATCCACAAGCAGCACGTAATCACTTGCCGCACTGTCAACTGCCGCATTGATTGCGGCAGGGGTGTCATCACAGTTAATCCATTGCCTGATTGGGTAGGTGAGGTTGGAAAGCCTGTCCTTCACTCTGCGCCTTTCATCACCATCCCCATGTACCACTGCCACAACACCCGGCCTCTCCTGATTTTGCGATACAACACTGTAATACCCAAAGGAATGTCCCATTGCCGCCTTCATTGGAAGCCCCAGCCTCTCCATGTGCCCCGTTATGGAAGCAACCCCCGCATCATATGCATAAAGCTTGCTCTCCGGCACTGCCGCCGTGGAATTGACATGGCACCTCCAGTGGTATATCACCCTTGGCACATGCGCCACATGCCTTGATTTTTCAGTACACCTGAATATGAAGTCAAAATCCTGCGCCCCGTCATACTCACTGCGAAACCCGCCTATTTCCCTGGCAATTGACGTCCTTGTCATGAATATGTGACATATGTAATTACAACCCCTCAGGTAATCAATGTTAAAGTCCGGCTTAAAATGGGGCTCAAACAGCCTGCCCCCCTCCATGTCCATCTTGTCCTCATCCGAATACACACTGTCCGCCAGGGGGTCATCATTCACTGCCTTCACAAGATAATAAAGGGCATCACGGGTTATCAAATCATCATGGTCCATCAACGCCACGAAATCCCCCGTTGCAAGCTCCAATGCCCTGTTGGTGTTCCCTGAAATCCCCTCGTTGGATTCAAGCAGCCTGTAAACGATTCTTTTATCATCATTGGCACACAGCCTTGCAAATGCACCGCTTTCCGTGTCCCTTCCCGTTCCATCCGCCAGGCACAGCTCCCAGTTTGAATAGCTCTGTGCCTGTACGCACTCCACCAGCTCCCTGAAAAACCTTATGGGGGTGTCGTACATAGGTATGATAATGCTTACCTTTGGCATATAAGGAAATTTCTCATTTCTCTGGCGCTCCAGCTCCTCCTCTGTTGGGGCGAGCTTTTTCAAAAGCCTTTTATATGAATTCTTCTCCGTGAAGAAATACACCGTTCTCTTGCACGCCTTCTTAAAACCATTTCTCTTAAAATATGCCATTCCCTTTTTTATTACATGACGGCTCATATCAGTCCCCATTTCCACACATTTTTTTAAGCCTTTTCCTCACCCATGCCGCAAGCGTGCCCGCAGGTCTTAACAGCCTGCGCAGCGATGCCGCAACTGCATGAAACACAGGGCTGTCCTTCAGGGCAAGCACATACAGCTCCACATATGCAGCCCCAGCGCCATGTTCCTGCGCCCCGGCAGCCGCACCGTCACACATGCGAAACCTCATGCACGGCATATCCACATCCATCACATACAGGCGTCGTCCCACCTTTAAGCCGTTATGTCCAATACACCTTGTGCCTGACTTCACATACACAAAGCAGCAGCACTGTGCGGGATGAAGCACAAATATGCCCTCCCCGCCAAGGTCAACCGTCACCTTGTGCAGCTCTCCGTCCCTCATATCCCTGTACGGGTAATCCTCAACCTCAAGACGCTCCGCAGAAAGTCTTTCCATCGCCTCGGAAAACTCAAAGCCACAATCCCACACAGGCTTTCCTGACCTTGCATACATCTGCGACAGGGTCATATGATTGCCCCTGACATATTCCTGAAATTTCCTCTCCTCTATGACATCCTGTTCATAGCAGTTGGACGTAAGCACAGGTGCCTGCACCCCTGCCGCCCCATACCAATCCACCCCTGACCGTGCGGCTGACGAATTATCGACAAGGAAGTAATGCACCGCCCTTTGTATTATGAAGTCCGACAAATCCCTGCCATCCTCCACCGTCCACTCATAATCCAGCACATTCCAGGCATTTTGACTGTCTATGATGATGTTCTTGAATATCATGTCAATGTCCCATATGTTGTACTGTACATTATATCTTATCACATCTGCGTATTTTTTTACATATTCCGTGGCAAGCATTTCATCCTGCTTCGCCAACGCACCCAGTATGGCGTCCTCCAGTGTGCTTCCACGCAGGAATTCCAGCTCCACGCTGTCCTCCGCCATATTGGCAATTCTGTTGAACCTGACTGTCCAATCGGGAAAATGTGCGTAACGCCTTGAGAGATTTTCATAACTGGCGGCAAGTGCCTGTATGTGCCCCACCGACTCTGCATTGACGGCGCATTTATACACATGGCCTCCTTTTAGCTCGGTGATTATCCTCTTGTCAACCGCCCTGTCATTGGAAAGCTTCACGTAATCAGGGAGGGCACTGCCAGCTTCCCCGCACTTTGTCAAAACATACACGTAGGAATTGGCATACTCAGGAAATTTGCCATCCTGTATAATCTGATTCCACATGGGTGCCTTTGCAAAATTCTTCCTCTCAGGCTTCCCAAAATTACGGTATATGTCAACCAGCTCCCCCTTGTACGGAAGCCTTTTATCAGAATACACGGCCAGAGTATACAGCCTGTCCGGCCACAGGTAAAACCTGGATGCCCTGCCGTCTGTGGTAAAACCTGCCCCGGCAATGAGACTTTCACATTGTTCAAGCGTCATGCCTGCGCTTACCACATTTTCAGGGACATTTGCAAAATTATCCAAACCATACCTGTTGTCACACACCCATATAATCCTGCCGCCCTTCCGGACGAGCGCCCCAAGCCTTGCGAGAAGCTCCAAATCCACCTGTGCCACGCCGCCTGCAAGGGTAATTATGTCAAAGCCACCGGCAGCCTTTTCATTTACCTCATCAAGACTCCCCGCGTATTCCACGTTGGACAGCGTTTTATTCCTGAGCCTGGCAAGCCGCCTCTTTTTTTCATCCTCCTCAAGGCAAACCAGCTTCCCTGCATGAGCCGCAAGAAACCATGACAGCTCGCCAACGCCTGAGCCAACCTCAAGAATCGAGGCCACGTTGTCCCTGATGAAGGGCACAAGGCAATTTGCCCTCATATGTGACAGGTACTCAACCAGCTCACCGCCGTCAACGCCATCCATCATGCAGGCACCATAATCAGGACCCCCAACCTTGTTGAAAGCCTCCTCCAGTCTGTCATATATGCGATTGGAAAGCTCCACATACCCTGCCATGTACCACCTGCCAAATACTTCATTCCATACCAATGTTCACACAATCCATCACTGCACCGTGACCCTTGAAAACATATCGTAATACCCCACAGTATTCTTATCCGATACCACGGTAAAATTAAGCACGTCATACAGCCTGTGGTACACCACGAAATCACCTCCGGAATACCCCGTGCAGCTAATGGACAGAAGATACTCCCCGCCCTGCAGGTTCATGAGCTGGGTGAAGCAGATTGTCCTCTCCTCGCCCGCCATCACAGTGCCAAAATTAACCTTCTCATACATTGTGTTGCTTCCCGTTATGGAATTACCCTTTAAATCCTTGATTGTATAGGTAAATATGGGGTCTGACACATTTTCATTGAACCTGACCCTGTACTTAATTGCAAACTGCTCGCCCTTCTCAAGGTTTCCCGACCACAGCCCCTCATTATCCATAAGCCCGAAATCCACAATCTCAGCCTTACGGTTTCCATATTCATTCACATCAGGATTTAATTCAAAATGTGAACTCCAGGGAACGTCCTTCCCGCCCTTGTCATCACCAGCGCCATCCATGTCAGCAGCGCCCTGCATTGCCATGGCACCAGCGCCATCACCAGCAGGCGCAGCACCGCCATCCTGCCCCACAAGAATCTTCTTGTAACGGTTAATCATTTCCTTGGGCGTGCCCTCCCCAACCTTGACGCCCTTGTTGAGAAGCACCACCCTGTCACAATACTGTGCTATGCTGCTTAAATCGTGGCTCACAAAAAGGATTGTCTTTCCCTTTTCCTTAAATTCCTCAAACTTGTGATAGCATTTTGCCTGGAAAAACACATCCCCCACGGACAATGCCTCATCCACTATGAGAATCTCAGGGTCAATGTTGATTGCAACCGCAAACGCAAGGCGCACAAACATACCGCTTGAATAGGTCTTGACAGGCTGATTGACAAAATCGCCAATATCCGCAAAATCGAGAATCTGCTGCAGCCTTTCGTCAATCTCCTCCCTTGAGAAGCCAATCATTGTACCGTTGAGGTACACATTTTCAATACCCGTGTACTCCATGTTAAAGCCTGCCCCAAGCTCAAGCAATGCTGAAATTCTCCCGTCTATTGAAACATTTCCCACGGTTGGGGACAGAAGCCCCGTTATAATCTTGAGGATGGTTGACTTTCCTGAGCCATTGGTTCCGATTATGCCGAGAGTCTCACCCTTCCTGACCTGCAGTGACACATCCCTGAGGGCATAATGCTCCCTGTACAGCTTCTTCCCTGTAAGCCCAAGGGCATCCCTGACCCTGTCGCCCTTGCTGTCATATATTTTATACACTTTGCTGAGATTCTCAACAGAAATCGCAATCTCCGCCACCTGACCATCCTCCTGGACCATACCCATTTACAATATATCCGCAAAATGCGGCCTCAACCTTCTGAAAACCGCCGTCCCAAGTGCAAACACCACCACTGCAAACACCCAGAAATACGCCGTCCATGCCAAATCCTCCCAAAACCACCTGTGATACAGCAATGCCTCCCTGTACCCATTGACCACGTAAAACAACGGATTCAGCCTGAACACCCACCGCCACCTTGCGGGGATGGTCGCCACATCCCACATGATTGGGGTCATCCAGATGCCCACCTGGAGGATTATGCTTATAATCTGCATTATGTCACGGAAAAAAACAGCTATGGCACTTGTGAGATAAGACAGCCCCAGCACCAGCACAAAAGTGCATAGACTATAATATAATACCTGTAATGTACAAATACTTGGATAATAGCCGTAGCAAATTGTCAAAATCAGGGTGAACAGCACAAAAAAGCCATGGACAAACAGCGCTGACATAATCTTAATCACCGGGAGAATGTCAATGTTGAACACTATTTTCTTCACAAGGTAATTATATTCAAGCAGTGCGCTGCTGCCGCCATTCAGCCCGTCCGCAAAGAAAAACCATGGGATGATTCCAGTGACAAGCACAAGCACATAGGGATATTCCGTCGCCTGCGACTGCCGAAAGCCCACTTGGAACACAAACCAATACACCAATATGGTTATCACGGGCTGCACAAACGCCCATATAATCCCAAGGTAGGAGCCTGCATACTTGGTTCTGAAATCATTCTTCGACAGCTCCCATATGAGCTTTTTATTTTTCAACAAACTACCAACCAGCTTCATGTCATAATATCCAATCCTTATTTGTTATGTCAATTATTGCGGTTCCCCATGGGCTTTTACTTCACCTTGTATATTCCGAGGCAGTACGCAACCTCCTTAATCCACGCCTTGAGGTGGTTCTCGGAGTACCTGTCCTGAAACTGCCTTGCAAGCTTTTTGTCAACCGCAGGCAATGTCAGCGTAAATGTCTCACCGCCCCTGATGCTGGTGTCATAATTGCTGCTCGCCTGCCCAAAGTGCGTCCCCGTCCCGTCAAAGCCCCTGTTGTCAACATAGGATTTAGTCGGGTATATGGTCACGCAGTCATTTACATATTCATTGTAGCCCCACCTTATTGCCCAGGAATCAATCCACCCAAGCATCTGCCTGTCGAGCTGAAATGACAAATCCCTGCCGCCCCTGTTGAACCTCCTGCGCTTTTTGTAATCCCTGTCAAATGACTTGAAGCTTTTGACCTCCCAGTCATTCTTTGCCCAGCGGTCCTTCCAGGTTGCCCAGCCCCAGCTACAGCAGCGGTAAAATGCATACACGTCCCCGCTGTAATCCTCCAACGCAGGAAGCGGCAGCGTGTAGCCCGAAATCGACCAGACCTTTTTCGCGCTGTCATAGTAATCCAGCGCTTCATTCATGAACTTGAGGAAATAAGGCGATGTGACAATGTCATCCTCAACCACAATTACCCTGCCATACCTGTTAATCACCTCTGTTACGCCGCCAATCACTGAATTGGCAAGTCCCTTGTGGCGAATGGCAGGAACAACCGTAATGGAGTTAAATGCCTTGTCCTCCCTGACCCTTTCCCTGAAGCCCTTGATAAATTCAAACACTTCCCTGTTCTTGTCCACATCCCTGTCAGACTCCCTGGGTGCGTCAATGTACACAAACAGGTCAGTTTCCCTTGCACCCTGGTTTGCCTCCAATGCCGCCAGGGTCTTTTCCAAATGTTCTTTTCTGTTATACGCAAATACAATAACCGGTGCCTTCACTTTTGTAACCTCCTTGATGTCGTGGCATTGCAATTAATGTCCTGCCTTAGTTACCCCCGTCCTGACGGCAAAAAACGCCAGTACAAGGGCTGCAAGCCCAGCCACCGCTGCCAAAAGCCATGGCGCAATGCCTGAACCAGCATTGCCAATATCTATCTCAACGGGAGCCGACGCATAATCAGTCAGCCCTCCATCGTTGACACATTCCGAAAACAAGTACACCTTCCAGTCCCCGGCAGTCCCAAACTCCTCCGGCAATGTAAATGTAACCTTGCCATCCTTGATGTCCCCGACTTTCCCATAATACACCATTGAAGCATTATTGTCACCATAATTCCCATCCGTCACCATTATGCTTATCTGGCTGGCGGAGGTTGAAATGCCGCCATAGCCATAGGTGTAGCCCACATTCACGCTCCGTCCGCTTACCCTTACATAATCCACGTTAAACAACTGGTAATTGTCCAACAGCGTAAACTTCCACTTGCTCCCCACTGCATTTTCTGTTTCCTTCCTGACCTGTGACACCCTGGACTTGTCATACCCCACCAGACTTGTAAACAGCACCGATGAATTATCCACGGCAAGTGCAGGGCTTATGCCAATCACGCCGCAGTCAACCGGTCCATAATCCACAGCCCCGTTCCAGTTGACATAACTGCCAAGGGAATCCTTGTAATCATTGGTTGAACGGAGCCACCACGCCATACAACCACCTGTCTTTTTCCTGTTTTTCACAACTCCTATTGTTTCAAACCCTGTTTCAGAATCATAGGAATATCCCGTTGCCGGACAGTAACCGTATTTCTCATTAAGCACATCGGAAACGTCCAGCAGGAACAGCCTGTCAGCCCCAAGCGGTGTCCCCTCCCACGCCCAGTCGCACTCCCCGTACAGACGTGACACGGCTCCGCCACCACCGTTACCCTGCAGCATTGCCTCCTGCTCCTGAAGCGAAAAATTATTAGCCAGAAATTCCGTATTAAGATACACCCTGATGTCACTCTCAAGCCACCTATTGCACTTCTCGTCATACACAATGCCTGCGTCATGACAGGTAGTGAGCACACTGTCACAATCAAGCAGCACCGATGAGGCACCATATGCCAGGCTGTCGCTGTCAAGCACCCTGTACATTACAGGCTTTCCGTCATATGTGCCATAATACACATAATCCCCCTGCCAGTCAGCATCTTCACTTGAAGCCCCAACGGGATTATCAAGAATACCCGTGCCAAGGTCAATATCCTGTGCAAGCACCGTTTCATGCCCCAGCCCAATGATATTCATTAAAATCAACCCCAAAATGAAATATTTCAATGCTTTTAAGTTCACTTTATTTCTCCCAAAATGATTTCTGCCGTCCTGTCCCACATGAAATCATTGACAATGTGTGCGTGTGCTGCACGGACATCCACCGCTGCCACGTCCTCAGTCCCGATATTCCCCAATGCCTGCACAATCTGGTCATAA
Organism: uncultured Bacteroides sp.; assembly: GCA_964482605.1. Classification (GTDB taxonomy): domain Bacteria; phylum Bacillota; class Clostridia; order Lachnospirales; family Lachnospiraceae; genus Bacteroides_F. The sequence continues at coordinate 6,335 of CAYZYS010000047.1, read as the reverse complement.
TCATCGCACAAAAGCCCAAGGCTTCCTGATTCTTCGTTACCGCATCCATTCATGATGAACCCAGGCCCCGGTGCCTTTATGGCAACCACGGGAAGCTCATAATACATTGCCTCAAGTATGGACATCCCAAATATCTCATGGTCATTTAAGTTGACCATACAGGCACAGCTTCGGTAATACTCCCACATCCTGCTGTTGTCCACCTTGTCAATCAGGGTAATCACTACCTTGTCAGGATGCCTGTCCCTGATTTCGCCAATTCTGTCACGAACCTGCCCTTCAAGCTCACCCCTTCCAATCATGACCAGCGATATGTCATTTCCCAAATCAAGCAGCCTCTCATATATGCCAAGCATCTCCAGCGGGTGCTTCTCCTGGCAGAGCCTTCCCACAAAAAGAATTGCCCTGCCCGATATGCCAAGCCCTGACTTAAGTCCCTCCCTGTCATGGCTGGCATAATCTTGCCTTAACATATCCCCATTCAGGCAAACCGGTGCAAGCACGACATTGTCCACGCCTTGCTCCCTGAGCATCCCAGCCACGCCCGGTGTCTTTGCCAGCGTTTTCATTTTTCTATAATATTTTACATTATTAGTAAGGATATTCATTATCAGGCTTTTCACTGCATTGCCGCTGTTGCTCCCCAGCACACCGACATATGGCAGGCAGAAAATCCCACGCCTGCGGCAAAGCCTCCTAATATAACCAAAGTTCGCCTGATTATCGGAAAACACTATGGCACCGTCACAATCAGGCAGGAAAAAATCCTCCCTGCACAGGGAATGCACCCCTAAAAAAGCGCACTGTATGCGGTGAAGCAGCACCCCATCCCCAAGGTCACTGACGCTTTCCGCCAAGCTGCCGGTTCGCCCCGCCGGCGCACCTGCCCCATCCAGACTTTCCACAAAATTGTACACGTCCACATATGCATGTGCATTGACGCCCCCGTCAACAGCAGCGGCGGACTGTTCAGCAAGCCTTACGGCGAGCGCCCTCGCAAGCCCTACATCCTGCGCATTGTAATACCGCCCCATACTGGCAGGCATCTTAGCCAGCGTCACTATCGCTAATCTCATTGGAATCCTCACTTTTGGCATACTGCCTTGATAACAGCCTTGCAAACGGCACAGGCCAGAATTTCCTGAACATTTCATAATCCTCGGCTGTCCTTACATGGTCCCTGATTGCAGCACTTGTCTCGGAGCCTGCGTGAATCCTGTGCCCCATGAGACATCTTGGAACATACACAAAGCTACCGTCAAGCCTTGATACACGCTCCCACGTCTGCCAGTCAATTGACGCACGAAAATGCTCCAGAAACACTGGGTCAGGCAGCCTGTCCTTCACATAGCACACTGATGGACAGCATATGGCACTCCCAAACGAAAGGCTTCGCCGCCTGACAAAGCGGCTCCTCTGCAGCCGCCTGCTTCGCAACGGAAAAAGCAGCACCTTCTTAATCCTCAGCAGCCTTACATCAGTCACCATGCTGCCATTCCTCAGCTCACCATAGTCAGTGAAGCCCATCAATGGTGCGTCCTGTGAATCAAGCGCATTTACCATGTCCCTGGCATAATCCTTAAGATAAATGTCATCCTGGTGGGCAATCGTCACATACGGCGTTGAGGCACAGCCAAGCGCAAAATTCCAGTCCCCCGCAATCCCTGTCACGCCACCGTTGATGTACAGGTTAAGCCCGTATTTATGCACCAGTCCGCGTATATGGTCATTCGGCGTTGAGGTCGCCACAATCACCCTGGACGGGTAGCTCTGGTTCATCACGGACTGAATGCACTCCTCCAGATATTCACTTTCCTTGTACGCACATATCACAAATGTGTGCTTACGGTAACGGCATCCTGTATCCATCCACAATACCCCTGAACCCCTGCCTTAGCTTGCTGCATTTATTCTTCTCATACACAATTACCACCCCAAGCCGCCCGTAGAGCTTTATGTAATACCGCAGGGCATTAACGTGTCCTCTGTGCTTCCTGATGAAATAAACCACATTCCGCGAATAATAATATCTCCTTGCCGGCGAATGGTTGGTGACAATGACCTCCCTGCCAAAGAAAAACTTCCTTTCACCTTTGCTCCCAAGCTCATGCAGCACACCGCGGAAATGGCTCTGCAATATGCGGTACCCATGCTCACGCAGGGTGTAACACATGTCAAAATCCACATAATCTATGAACATTGCCTCGTCAAAGCCGCCAACCTCCCTGACCGCTGCCACATTGGTAAGGCAGCCTGAGGTTATGCATCTTTCCGCAAATCTGTATTCACCCTCAAACTCATGCTCCTGCTGTATCCCAAAATTCCTGTCAAGAAAAAGGCAGGTCATCATTCCAATTTTCTCAAAGCCCATGTAGCCCCTGTAATTGTCAACAAGTCCCTCCATCATGACGGAATCCTGGTCTGCGGTGAGCACCCACTGCCAGCCCATGTTATCGGCATGTTTCACCACCTGGTTCAACGCCCTGGCAATGCCGCAGTTTTTCTCATTCCATATGACGGTGATGTCCTGCCTGCCCTCCACAAGGCCGCATATGTCCTCCACGTTGTCAGATCCGTTGTCAACAATGACAAGCCCCTCAACCTGCGCAAGGATGGCATCCAAATTTTCCTTAAGCCTGCACAAATCAGGATTGTACGTCACAATCCCGGCACCTATATGACATTCATTGTTATTATTCACGCAAGTCTCCATTTCGCTCAGCATCAGGCAGTCCATCTCACACCGACGGTTTAAAAAGCGCCACACCTATGTAAACACTGATGGGAATCAATATCAATACCAATCCTGCAAACATCTTCAGCCTCACATACAAAGAATTATACTTGTATTCAAGCCTTGAAAGTCCCTGTTCACGCGGCACATTGACGGCAATCATGGCACACCCGAAAACCGTAAAAACAATTCTCAGCATTATGGTCACATCCCATCCAAAAATTGCATTCCATAAATCAGAAATATACGTCCCCATATTCACCGGAAATGGATGCCTGCTACCCAAAATACTATATGTAACACCTCTTACAACACTTTCCGAACTGTAGCACCAATGGTAATACACATACGAATACAACAAAAGCGAGTCCTCAAACAGCTCAGAAAGAAGCGTATCCAGCCCGTATAAGCCACCGCTGGTGTGAACCAGCATCGTCATAAACGGAATTGCCAAAACAACCCAATAAGGATATGCAGGTGCGGCGATGTATAGCAGCACATATGTCACAAACCCAACAAAAAGTGTCTGCCTAAACCACCTCGCATCAGACTGCACACGGCTAAAATAGCAATACAAAAGCAAAAGCAGGTACAGAACGCAATACACCGGAACCCCAAATATCCTGTATTCAACCAGCTTAAGCGCCAGA
>CAYZYS010000047.1:0-2851 GCA_964482605.1 uncultured Bacteroides sp. | reverse complement strand
GCCTTTCCGGCAATCTTCAGCAAATTCTTCTCCTTAATGCACAGCAATGGCAGCAAATACATCAGTGCAAAATATTTCATACTCACAGCAATTGTGAAAAAAAGCAAAAATCTTTTGCCGTCATTTTTCAGGTAATAATACACTCCCGCAAGTATGAATATGAGCGAAAGTACATCACACTGTCCCACGATGAGAATATTTGCCATCAACGCAGATGATGAAAAATATGATATAAGCAGTCCGGACTCTTCCACATCCGTCTCCGTGACCAGCCTTGTTATCCTGACGACAAAATATCCCGTAATCCCCGCCGCAACAAGAAGCATACTCTTTGCATAAAACATCGCCACCAAGCTGTTCTGTATGTTGACACCGCTAAAATGCTCAATAAGCCACAACGGAAAATTCCATATTGCAAATATTAAATATATCGTAAAATCATACCTTGCTTCCATAACCGTGGAAAAGGTATCGCTTCCACAGCTTATTCCGCCGCTATTACCTCCGCAATAAGCATAAAAATCCAAAAGCCTTCCGTCAAACAGCGCATCCCACACCACCATGCCGTGGCGCATGGTCTCCCAAAAGTCCTGGTAAATATGAGACGAAAACACAAACAAACCAACAAGCCCTAAGGCAAGCCATTCCCAATGCCACACATGTTTTGAAACAATTACTGTTTTCCCCTGTTTCGCAGACATTAACTTCCCTCCATCGCACCATGTTGTGCCATATTTTCAGCACATCAGGCTGATTCTTCATCCCAGCCTCTTTATTGCTTCCACCAAGGACCTGGCATTCCCCATCTCACAGAATGCAATTTTCCCCTCCGTCTCACAAAACAACTCCCTGTTGGCGGGATTGTCCCCAAGCACCATTGGCCTTTCCATCGCCTGGTATATATACGCCTTGCCAGGTATCGTCCTTGCCGCCTTTTCTATGTTGGAATTAAAATGTCCCGCAAGGCAAATGTCTGCGTCAGCGATGCTTCTCGCAAGCTCCTCCTGGGACAACCACTCATAATATGTCACATTGTCTGCAATGACCCTGTCCTTGTCCTTTATTGGACCCACCATCACAAACCTGTAATCAGGGTCATTTTCCATCAGCCTTATGGCATCCAGCACCACATCAACCCCCTGCAGGGGCAGTATGCTGCCAAAGTAAAGCACGACCTTCCTGGTGTCAGTGCGCATGCCTCTCTCCATAGGATGGTAAATGCCCTCGTCCGCCTGAAGGTAAAGCACTTCAAGCTTGTCCATGTCCACGCCAAATTCCCGCACAAAATAATTCCCATGCGCCCTTGTGTCCACCACCACCGCATCGGCAATGGCAAGCGTCCTTTCATCAATCCGGTGCAAAAGCCCTGCAGCAGGCGAACCTTCCCTGAAGCTTTTCCTGTCGCACACAAAGGTGTCATACATGGATATGAAAAAATCCATCTTAAGCCTTCCATGACGCTTAAACCTTTTAAGCTTCCACCAAAAAAACGGAACCACAAGCTGCGGCGCAAAACCGATGAACACCTCGTCATAATCCTTAAGGTTTACGGTAAATAAGCGCCAATACACGCTGATAAGGCGCCCTGGATAGCTTCCTGCCCTGCTGCCGATTATGTCAGGCTCCCCCAGCAGCTTGATTTCCTGCACATTTCTTATGTAATCAAGGTTCTTTGTGGTAACGAATAATCTTTTCATCCTCACCTTCCCCTGACACTGGCTTTAGGTCTGATGTCTCGTACACGGGCTTCTTCTTGCTCTCCCTGTCATAATCAAGCTTTCGCATATGGTACTGCACATCCTGAAGTATCTTTCGGTTGGCTGCGATTATGTCCCCAAGCAGCCCCACAACAACCGTCTGGAAGCCGATTATAATCATCATGCTGGCAAATATCAATGACTGCACATGACCTGAACCATCCCCATTGAAATAAAACACCAGGAACCTTATGAACAGTGCAAGCCCCACTGAGGATATTGCACCCCCAAGACACATGAAGAAGAACAACGGCCTGTACATGAGGTACGCCCTCATAATGGTGAGCATTGACTTCTTGATGTAGCCCCACATGCTGTTAAACAGCCTAGACTCCCTGAGCTCCGGGTTCGTATGGATTGGCACCGACTGTACCGCCATCTTGTCACGCCCCGCCTGCACAATGGTCTCCAAGGTATATGTATAATCATTGATTACATTTATCCTAAGGGCGGCATCCCTGCTGTACGCACGGAAGCCCGACGGCGCATCCGGCACATCCGTCTTGGACGCCTTTCTCACAACCCAGCTTCCAAAATGCTGCAGCTTCTTCTTAAGCGGTGAAAAATGCTCCGTTTCATCTATTGGCCTTTCGCCAATCACCACATGCGCCCGGCCCTCGATAATGGGCCTTACAAGCGTCTCAATGTCCGCACCGGAATACTGGTTGTCAGCATCCGTGTTGACGATTATGTCCGCACCGTTGCGAAGGCATGCGTCAAGCCCCGCCATGAAGCCCTTTGCAAGCCCCTTGTTCCTGCGGAACCGCACAACGTAATGCACGCCCCAGTTCCTGGCAACCTCTGCGGTATTGTCCGTGCTGCCATCATCTATAATCAGGTATTCAATCTCATCTATGCCATCAATATGCCTCGGAAGGTCATTAAGCGTAACCTCCAGGGTCTCTGCCTCATTGTAACAGGGTATCTGTATAATAAGCTTCATCGTTCCACCAATTCACTCCTCTAATAAGCACACTTACCGTAATTATAGCATTAAGGCGCGGAAATGTCCACATCCCCACGCCTTAATGAATTAATCTACACATCATAATAATGCCGTTTCATGCGTCCATATATCGCCAATGTGTCATGAA
>CAYZYS010000046.1:14823-16261 GCA_964482605.1 uncultured Bacteroides sp. | reverse complement strand
AGTTCCGATCGAGGAAGTAAAAGAATTCGCAGAATGCGGCCTTTGCGGAACGGCAGCAGTAATCTCACCTGTCGGCAAGATTGTTGACCACGGCAAGGAAATCTGCCTGCCAAGCGGTATGGACGACATGGGACCTGTCACCAAGAAGCTCTATGACACCCTCACAGGAATCCAGATGGGACGCATCGAAGCTCCAAAGGGATGGATACACGTAATCGAGTAAAAATGCAACGTGACAACCGTATGCAGATACAATCATGTTAATATCAATGTAACAACGAACGGTTGCCCACAACATGACAACCGTATGCACACATAATCATATTAACACCAACTTAACAACATAACGGTTGCCCACAACATAATCTCCGGCAGGCAATCTGCAGGCGCCGGCACTTGGTTTGCGTATTGTGCAAACCTAGTACCGCTGCGTCTGCAGCTTAGCGAGAGCGTGCCTGCAAGGAAATTATGTGTGGGCAACCATTTTTATTTATTATTTTTTTATTTTATTGACTACTCCTTCTCTTTATATCCCCCTACTTCTTCTTACTCCCATTCTGTATCCCATTGCCGTCCTGCATTCCATTGTTCCCATCCTGCATTCCGTTGTTCCCATTATTCCCGTCCTGCATTCCACCCGGCATCTCCGGCACCTGTCCATTCTGTCCATTCTGTCCATTTTGTCCATTCTGCCCGTTATCCATCCCGCTTGGCATCTCCGGCATCTGTCCACCCTGTCCATTCTGTCCGTCCTGCCCCTGCTGGCTGCCATCCATGCGGTCATTCTTCATGCCGCCACGTCCGCCGCCAAAGCCGCCGCTTCCGAATCCGCCGCCATTGCCGCTGGTGGTCACGACTCCCGACAACGTAACCTTGGTTTCCGTCTCACCTGTCACAAGGGTATACTCCTCTCCCTGCTTCATGTCAGGAGTGCTCACCACCACATTTCCATATGCCTTCTCAGGTGTAAAGGACACCAGCACCTTACCAGAGGAATCCTTAAGCTCCACCTTGCTTCCCGCTGCCTGCGTGCCATTAAGGCCAACCTGGAGCGAACACTGCGTTGAGGAATCACTAAAGCCCTCAGCCATGCCCGTTGAACCAACCGCAATTATCGTTCCACCTGAGATTGTCCCGGTGGTCTCATAGTCAATTGCGCCATCATTATTGCTGGTAGGCCCGCTCACATAGATTGTTCCCCCCGTTATCTCAAGGGTATCATTGGAATCAAGCCCGTCACCCGAAGCATTTACGTAAACCTCGCCCCCGGTTATCTTGATATACACATCAGAACTGTCCGATGAAGCGCCAGAAGTGCTTCCACCATTATCAGCACTGCCCTTGCCAAAACCGCCCTTGCCGAATCCGCCACCAAAGCCGCCGCCAAAGCCCGTACTGCTGCCGTCAGCCGCATTAATGCCGTCATCACTTGCCACAA
>CAYZYS010000046.1:7226-14723 GCA_964482605.1 uncultured Bacteroides sp. | reverse complement strand
CCAAAGCCCGTACTGCTGCCGTCAGCCGCATTAATGCCGTCATCACTTGCCACAAGCGCCACCTTGCCTCCGGTGATTGTCACCCTCTTGCCCTCAAGACCCTCGTAGCTGTTGGTTATGTTAATGTCACCCGCATTGATGATTGTGTCCGCCTCGGAATGGATTCCGTCATCACCCGCATCAATTGTGAATGTACCGCCGTCAATCACAAGGCTGCCCACAGCATGCAGCGCATCATCCTCCGATTTGATTGTAAATGTGCCGCCTGCAATATAGAGGTTCCCAAGCCTTGAGTCATCCTCATTTTCCGCCTTCATCCCCTTGTTTTGGGAATCAAGCGTGAATGTTCCGCCCGCAATCTTGATTCCATCCTTGCCGGTAAGGCATGTTCCAACGGACTTCACATTAATCGTGCCACCCGTCACGCACAGAGTGTCCTTGCTCACCACGCCGTGCTTGTAATTTGCATTGATGGCAAGTGCCCCGCTTCCATTAATTGTCAAATCGCTTTTTGAGAAAATGACGCCGTCCACCGTGTTGTCGTCAGTCTGCTGGTACTCGCTGCCGCCCGACAGGGTATTGCTCGTTCCCGCCTTAAGCGTGACAAACACCTTATCCGCCTTTTTCACATATATTGCGGCACTCTTGTCACAGGCAATGGATGCGTTGTCCAGCACAAGCTGAATCTTGTCATCCTTGGTGGCATCCACCACAAGCTGTCCCTCACTTGCCGTACCACTGATTACATAAGTTCCCGCACCGCTGATTGTCACAACGCCATCCTTGGCAGTTGCCCCGCTTCCGCTGACCGTTGCCGTCGTCCCGTTAAATGTTATGCGGCATGCAGCGCTTTCATCGTACTCACCGCTTGTGTCCCTATCGGTAAACTTAACATCCACATCCGAATCCGTCAGCGTGAGTGTTTTTCCATCCTCAGACACCACTGCATCACTTCCAAGCTCAGTGGCAACCGACGCCAGGCTTTCTTCCGTTATGGTGGCGGAATTGCCCTCACCGTCAGACTTGGCGGCACCGCTGAAATTGCATCCGCCAAGGCTTGCGGCCACCAGCATGCATGCACAGATTCCCGCGACAGCACGAATCCACTGTCTCCTCATCATTACAATTCCTCCTTTGTCGCAGCAGTAACCTGGCTACACATTATCTCAAGATTGCCATTGCGGCACCTCAGCTCATCAATCATCTTCTTTTCCTGGTCGGCAGCCTTAAGCTCTATGCTGTACGAAAGCTTGAACATACTTCCCATGTTGGAGGTTCTTGAGGACACCAGCCTGCAGCTTTTTGTGTACTGCCTGAATATGTCGTCAAATACCTCCGTGTAATCTAAGGATTCCGGTATCGTAATCCTAAGCTCCCTTGCAAGGTGCGGCTTTTCACCGAAGCTGCTCATGCAGAATGCAACATTTACAATTCCCATGATTACCACAAACAGCACCGCAACGCCAATGTAGCCCATTCCCGTTGCAAGCCCCACTGCCATACTGAGGAAAATGCTTCCTATCTCCCTTGCAGAGCCCGGAGCCGAACGGAACCTTACCAGTGAAAACGCACCCATTACCGCAACGCCTGTCCCAAGGTTGCCATTTACCATCATTATCACCACCTGGACAATGGCAGGGAGCATGATAAGCGTCATGATGAAGCTTTTGGAATAAGTATTCCTGAACATGTGAAGGGCGGCAATTGCAACCCCAAGTATCAGTGATGTTACCAGGCAGACAAGAAAGCCTGCACCGTTGAATGTACCGGTGGTACTAATTGAGTTAAATAAAATATCCATAAAATGTCTCCTTATATTTTCTTATATATCATCGGCATGCGCCAACCGCACCCTTGAAGTCATCCTTGCGCTATGCCGTCAATGCACGGTACGCCCTGCCGTACTTGGAAAATGAGGTCGGGTAAATTCCCTCATCATCGAGAAGCCTCGACAGCCACAACGGCATTGAGCCGCCCACCTTGATTTCCATGAGGTGCTGCCCCGTTTTAAGGATTGGCTTTCCGCCAACGCCGTCATCCAGCTTGAGGTTCATGCACCTCCACCTGATGTTTTCGTCAAAGGTTATCCTGAGTGATGAATCCTCCCTGGAGTAATATGCCTCCCTGTCATAGGATATGTGCATCGCAGGACCCAGATTCTTGTAATAATGGCGGAACCAGTCTATTTCCTTCATTATCTGGCTGCGCTTCTTCTCAGGTGCCACGCCGCTCTCCATGTAATCGTTGGACTGGTCCAGTGTCATGGTCTCCCTTCTCTTGTACACGATTCCATCATATTTTTTCTTAAGCTCCACAAAGACCTGTGAATCAGCGCTTGGAACGCCATAGCTCCTCAGCCTGAGCTTCTCCTTGTACATCGGCTTCTCAAGTGATTGCCGTATTAACCTGAAATCAGGAGTGTCATAATAAATGTTGCAGATTGTTGACTTTCCGTGGCTGTCAGCCACAAGCCTCTCCTGAAGCCTTGATTTGAGCTGTTCATATTGCTCCTCCTCCAAAAGGTATTTTATTTCCCTTCTCTTAAATGTTGTAATGTCCTGAGCCATTGCCTGATTCCTCCATTAAAAAAGGTTCACGGAACTTCAATTCCATGAACCTAATATAAACGCCAAACCTAAAATTAACCTTAAAACACACATGAACAAATTGTGTTTTTACATTCTCGGCAACACAACCACAAACCTTATCCCTTCCCTGCAGCCTTCTGCATATATCCTGCCCTTGTGCGCCTGTGCAATGCCCCTTGCCACCGAAAGCCCGATTCCGTATCCGCCCGTCTTTCGTGACCTGGATTCGTCCGCCCTGTAAAATCGCTCAAACAGGCGGTCAAGGTTCTCCGGCACATGCTGGCAAACATTGTACACACTAAGCTCAACCCGCTTTCCCGACGCGTGAAGCTCCACATCCACCTGTGAATTGTCCCTTGCGTATTTCACGGCATTGTCAAGGAGTATTGACATGAGCTGGCTTAAACACTGCTGGTCTGCCCTGATGACAACGCCTGCCTCTATGCCTTCAAGGCATGTCAGGCCACGCGTTTGCATTGGTGCGGCAAATGCATCAACCGCCGATTCCAGCAGCTCACTTACATTGACCTCGGCAAATTCCAGCATTTCCTGTGTCACCTCATCAAGACGGCTTAACTCCAGCAGGTTCCTCACCAGCACATTGAGCCTTGTCACCTGGTTCCTTATGCTTGAAGTCCACTGGCTTTCCCCCTGCTCCAGCTCCAGAACCTCGGTGTTGGCAAGTATGATTGACAGCGGCGTCTTAATCTCATGTCCCGCGTCCGTTATGAACTGCTTCTGCCTCTCAACGGCATCAATTGTCGGCTTAATCGCCCTCCTTGAAAATACCCACACAAGCGCCGTCACCACAACCATGCACACAAGCCCGACCACAACCGACAGCAGTATGAAATTCCTTATGCTGCGAATGCTCTCCTGGCAGTCCAGGAACACTATGAACCTGCTGCCGTCAGAATTGGCGGTCACCAGGTACCTGTAATTGCCCATTGTCCCCTTAACCGACGCAGATGCCGCAACCGCTGCCGCATATTCAAGTATTTCCTCATCAGTAAGTGCCGCTATGTGCGTGGAATCCACCACCTCAAGGGCAGGCTTCCCGTCAGCCCCCGCATTGGCACCTGCCCTCACGGTAAAATAGCGGGTGCGAAACTGCGTCTCCGGCGTAAGCTCAAGCTCAAACGGACGCTTGTGCTTCTTCTCGTCAGGAAACTTGCCGCCGTTGTCGCTCAGCATGCGAAGAAGCTGGTCAGAATCACTGTTCACCTGTGCAACATTGGCGGCATTAATCCCCACAAGCAGCACAACCATGACAGCCAGCAGGCACAATGCGGTTATTGTGATAAATTTTTTTTGCAATTTCCAAATCATTATTATTCGCCCCTTGCCTCAAGCTTATAGCCCTGTCCCCTTGCAGCCTTAATCTCCATCGGACTTCCAAGCTGCACCAGCTTTTTCCTGAGATTTGATATGTACACCCACACGCCATTCACGTTGCTGTCAGTATCATACCCCCACACCTGCTCCATGAACTGCTCCGTTGACACAAGCCGCCCCTGATTGCGCATAAGAAGCTCCATTATCTGGTATTCCTTGCCCGCAAGCGTGACCTCACTGCCGCCGCAGCCAAGTGAAAAATTGCCCCTGTCGAGGGAAAGCTCACCACAGGTTAGCACATTTGGCTCAAAGCTTGCGGTACGCCTTGTCATTGCACGAATCCTCGCCAAAAGCTCCTTCATTGCAAATGGCTTTGTGAGATAATCGTCCGCCCCTAGGTCAAGCCCCTTCACCCTGTCCTCCACCTCCGTCCTTGCGGTAAGCAAAAGCACAGGCGTGTCAATCCCCAGGGCGCGCAGCTCCTGCAGCACCTCAAGCCCATTTTTCACTGGCATCATTATGTCCAGTATTATCCCGTCATATTTGCAGCCAATCGCCCAGTCATAGGCATCCTGCCCATTGTACACCAGGTCAACGACGTAATTCTGGCGCTTCAGCACCTCCACAAGCGGATTGGCAAGCTCCTCCTCATCCTCTGCAAGCAAAAGTCTCATCCGTAATCTCCATTCACAAACACATTTTCAATAATTATACCACAATAATCCCCAAACAACAGCGTGCATGCACAAAATTCAAAGCAGGCATTGCAAATGTGCCGCAATTTCCTTATAATGTCCAATGTGCGGTTAAACGGCACAAACCCCAAATCCCGCAGGAATGGAGATTACAATGGAAGTACAGTCATTTTTCAATAAATTGTGGAACCGTGTGGCAATCCAGGAAAGACTTGGCTTCATGTTCACATTTTTCGGGGGAATCCTGGTCAACCTCTTCATGTTCACCAACAAGACAGGCAACCATGATGACATAATCAATGAATTCAGCTACAATGACAGCTTTGACATATCAAGCGGACGCTGGATGTGGATACCGCTTCGAAAGCTTGCCACCTACTACGACATGCCCATGGTCAAGGGAATGCTTGCATGCCTGCTTCTGGCGCTTTCAGTGGCAATGCTCATTCACGTGGTGTCCATCAGGGAAAATGTGTTTGTGCTTGCCATTTCCCTGCTTTTTGCCTCATTTCCGGTAAATGCCTGCTTTTTTTCATACCTTTCAATATCAGAAATATATTATTTTGCAATATTTTTCATTATGCTTTCCATATCGCTTGTACATTGGGCGGCGCAACCCGTCAACCGCCAGTCAAGGGCACACGCATGCCTTGCCGCTGCCGCACTTGTTGCAGCCGCAGTCCTAGTCGCACTGGCACTCGGGACATACCAGTCCATGCTGTGCCTATTTGTTGCAATCGCCTTCACAATGGCATTTGCCGAAATAATGCATGAAAATACATGCCTTAAAAATTGGTTCCTCAAATACGTGACATATTTTCTGGTATGTGCAGGAGGGTATGTAATCTATTACATACTTACGAAGATAATCACGGCAAGGTCAGGAATCGGGCTCCGCTCCTATGCGGGAACGGACCAGATGTTCCGCTTTGCCCCATCGCTCCTTGGAAAAAGCATGCTCAACAATTACAGGCAAATGTACCGCTTCTTCCTTACCACGGATTACGTGAACCGCAGGCTTTATGTAATCGCCAACGCACTCCTGATACTGGCAGTCCTGGCGGTTGTCCTCATGAACCTGATAAGGCTCGTAAAGAACCGCCATGTCACCAATGCCATGGTTCTTGTGGTGCTCACCCTGCTGTCACCCGTTTTCCTTGACATGATTGAGGTGGTTATGAATGACAAATCCAGCGCACACGTGCTGATGAGATACTCCAACATCATTTTCTATGTGCTGGCGGTAACGGTGGTCACAAGGGGCGTGCAATGGACAGCCATGGCTGCACAGGGGATGGACAGGGTCACAAAATGGGGGGGCACAAAATGTGTGGTGCTAGGCACAAAACGTGTGACCCTGGTCACAAAATGTGTGGCGCTAGGCACACAATGGCTTGCCCTGCTTGGGCTTGTCCTAATCATTTACTACGGGGCGCTCACCTCCAACCAGCTCTACCAGCGGATGTACTACAACGCCAAGGGCATGGACGGCGTGGCGCTGACACTGATTTCACAGTTATCCTCCGTTGAGGGCTGGAGTGTTGACGAGCCGGTGTGTGTCATTGGCTTTGACAACTTTTTCAATGAGAATTACGAAAGCACGGGGCCATTTGCCATGGACCTGCCGCCCTATTCCTGGATTGGGACGGACATGTACGACTGGTACTCCACGGAGCACCTGCTAACCTACATCAGCCTTAACCAGCATTTGAAGCTGAGTGCCTATGACGATGCAGACGGCACCATCAGCAACAGCAGCGAGCTTGCGGACATGCCGACATTTCCCAACAATGGCTCCGTCAGGCGGATTAACGGCGTGGTTGTGGTAAAATTCAACTAAGGATTAACCTTAATGAGGTGATTTCAAAAAATATATGAAACGAGGACCTTACCAATCATGAATGACAAGATTATCACCCTGGGCGAAATCATGCTCAGACTTTCACCAAACAACAATGAACGCTTCACGCAATGCCATGAATATGAGGCAGTATACGGCGGAGGTGAGGCGAACACGGCAGTATCATTGTCACATTTTGGCATTAACACAAGCTACGTCACCAAGCTGCCTGAGCACACCATCGGACAGAGTGCGGTCAATTCCCTGCGCCAGTACGGTGTTGACGTAAGCCATATCATAAGGGGCGGCGACCAGATTGGGATATATTTTCTTGAAAAAAAGACCAGCCAGCGTCCAACCAACGTCATATACAACCGAAAGGATTCCGCAATCGCACTGGCGGCAAGGGATGAATTTGACTGGGATGAAATATTTTCTGACGCAACCTGGTTCCATTTTTCAGGAATCACGCCTGCAATCAGTGATTCCATGGCCGAAATCACGCTGGATGCCTGCAAAAAGGCGAAGGAAAAGGGACTCACGGTAAGCTGTGACCTGAATTACAGGAGCAAGCTGTGGTCAAGCGAGAAGGCAAACCGTGTCATGTCTGAAATATGCCCATATGTTGACATATGCATAGCCAACGAGGATGATGCGGTGGGAATCTTCTCAATGGATGCCTCCAACACCTCCGAGGAAAAAAATGCATACATAGCAAGGGAGCTGATGAAGATGTTCCCATTCAGGCTGGTGGCATCCGTATGGCGCACGGAGACGTCAATCACAACCTTTAAGCTCCAATCCATGGTATACACTAAAGGTAAGGCTTATTATAGCAAGGAATATTATATGAATATACTTGACTATATCGGCGCAGGGGACGCCTACTGCGCGGGAATCATATACAGCATACTGAACGGCTTTGACCCGCAGCGCATGGTGGAATTCTCCAATGCGGCAAGCTGCCTGAAGCACACCGTAAGCGGTGATTACAACCTCGTGACGGCTGACGAGGTGATGAAGCTGGCATTCGGAAATG
>CAYZYS010000046.1:0-7126 GCA_964482605.1 uncultured Bacteroides sp. | reverse complement strand
AAGGTTATGAACCCATTAACCTTCAGCGTGTTCATATAGGTCACAAGCCTGTCATACAGCGGCTCCGCCGCCTCGCCAAAATGCTCCTGCACCAGCAGGGAAATGTCATAGATGGTTCTCGTGCCGTCAATCAACGGCCATATGAAATTTCCCATTGTGTCTAAGTGTACCTGTGTGACAGGCGGCTTGTGAAAGAGCTTTTGCGCAACGCGGTTGAACACGCCTTTGTTCTCAATGAAGATTGTAACCTCCCCGTCAGGGGATATGCCAAACCCATGAAGCGTGCCATGCGCAGGAATGTAATCCAGATAGTTAAAGCCGGAGCCTTTTTTTGCAGACCTGGCGTCATGTTTCTTCATGGGTCGACCTCCATTCAATACTCACTTTAATTCTTCGTGCCGCGCCTGCTTCCCGCATGGTATATCAGCCCCACCATGACGAGCAGCAGCACTATGCCGCCGATAATCCCGGTATCAAGAAAACCTGACATGTCAATCACTGCATCAAGCCCAAACACAGTAAGTATCGCAAGGAGTATTCCCACAAGGCCTTCACCTGCAATCATTCCTGATGCAAACAAAATTCCGCCATTCGCCTCATTCTTCTTGTCCTTGTCAGATGCCTTCCGGTCAATGACGTAACGCACAACACCGCCAACCATGATTGTTGCCGAAAGCTCCAGCGGAAGGTAAAGCCCAATCGCAACAGGAAGCACAGGGATTCCAAGAATCTCTATTGCCACCGCAATGAACACCCCGATAAACACCAGTCCCCAAGGAAGGTTGCCATCCATGACGCCCTCCACAATCATTTTCATCAAGGTTGCCTGTGGAGCTGAAAGCGCCGTGCTTCCAAAGCCCCAGGCGGAATCAAGGAGAATGAGCACTCCCCCTATCGTAAATGCGGACACAACCACACCGATAATCTCACCAATCTGCTGCTTCATCGGAGTTGCCCCCAGAATGTAGCCCGTTTTCAAATCCTGTGAGGTATCACCTGCCATTGCCGCAACAATGCAGATAATTGAGCCAATTGATATTGCGCCCAGCATTCCATGGGTTCCATTGTCCCCCGTCACCTTAAGCAGGAGGGTTGAGAACAAAAGCGTTGCAATCGCCATGCCTGACACGGGATTGTTGCTGCTTCCGACAAGCCCCACCATCCTTGATGACACCGTTGCAAAGAAAAACCCAAACACAACAATGAGCAGCGCCCCGAACAGCGACACGGGAATCTCAGGAAGAAGCCAGATGACAACGGCAAGCACCAGCACCCCGACAAGGATGAACCTGATGTCAAGGTCCTTCTCCGTCCTTAAGCCCCCTGACTTGCTTCCTCCCTTTAATCCCTTCATCGCATCACGAAAGGTTGTCACAATTGTCGGTAGGGACTTCACAAGGCTTATGATTCCACCTGCCGCAACCGCACCTGCACCGATGTACCTGATGTAGCTGCTCCATATGGAGCTTGCGCCCCCCGCAGCATACATGTCGGCAATTGACATGGTTCCCGGATACAGCACGGTGTCACCGCCAAATGTGACAATGGCAGGGATGATCACAAACCAGCCGATTATTCCGCCCGCAAACATATATGCCGATATCTTGGCACCACATATGTAGCCCACACTGAGCAGCGCCGGATATACCTCCATGGAAAACTCCGTCTTCAGCGCATTTAACGGCACTGTAATCACGCCGGGTATCGCCTTAAGGCCATCCACAACGAACTTGAACACCGCGGAAAGTCCCATTCCTGCAAATACGCTCTTGGCACTTGAGCCGCCCTCCTCACCTGCGAGCAGCACCTCTGCACACGCCGTGCCCTCAGGATATGGCAGCACGCCATGCTCCTTTACAATCAGTGCATTGCGAAGCGGAACCATGAACAGCACGCCAAGCAAGCCTCCCACCAACGCAATGAGCGTTATGGTGACAAGGCTTGGCGCTTCCGTCACGCCCTCCTTTGCCCACAAAAACAGCACCGGCATGGTAAATATTGCACCTGCCGCAAGTGATTCACCTGCAGAGCCAATGGTCTGCACAATGTTGCTTTCAAGAATCGAATCCTTTTTCATTATCACGCGAATCACACCCATGGATATGACTGCCGCAGGAATCGATGCCGACACGGTCATGCCCACACGAAGCCCCAGATATGCATTTGCCGCGCCAAACACAATCGCCAGTATTATTCCCATGACAACTGATGTGATGGTAAATTCCGGCGTTATCTTCTCCGCCGGAACATATGGTTTAAATTCCTTGTCCATAATCCTCCTATTCCTTACCTCTTATGCATCATTTTCTCACAGTATCAGCCGTGACACTGGTACTCCGCTGATTTTACCATAAAAGCTCAATATGGGTAAATGTCTTTCCACACATTTTTATCGACTTTTTATACTCTGTAAAAAAATACTCACATTGCCGCTACTGCAGCAATGCAAGTATTCCCTGTGAGCTTTGGTTGGCCTGTGTCATCATTGCCTCACCAACCTGCGCCAGTATGCTGTTCTTGGAAAGCTCCACAGCCTCCGTTGCCATGTCGGCATCCCTTATCCTGGACTCCGCCGCCTGCACATTTTCCTTCATGACATTGTCATTCGCCTGTGAATGTTCAAGACGGTTCTGGTACGCACCCAGCTCACTTCGCTGGCTGGATATCATGTCAACGGCATCGGCAACCTTCTGAATCGCGCGCTGTGCCGTTGTTTCCGTGGTGACATTGAGCTTGTTGACGCCCAGCAGCTCAGCGTTCATCTTATGGGTCCTAATAACCTCGTAATCACCAACATTGCTGCTGCACTGTATGTTAAATGCCCTTGCGCCGCCACTGTCACGCACGCCTGTCAAATCATTGGAATAAATCTTGCCTGAGTTGTTTTTCACACCCACGTATTTATCCTTGGCAGACTGCTCCGAAGAAAATGAATAACTGTTACTGTATATTATGAGCTTGGTGCCGTCAGCCGACTTTGCAAGGTTGTTGGAATGACTGACCACCAAATCGCCGGCTGCCGTTGGGGAATAACCATTCGGCAGGTTATTGGCAACGTAATCGTATATGGCATTCACGACATCCGCGCCATTCTGGCACCCGCTTATGTCAACGCTGTACTTGTGTTCAACCTTTCCCGAAAGATTGGAGCAGCTGCTCGGGGTTCCATCCGTGTACAGTGATATGTCGAATATCTCGTTGCAGTTCACACTGCAGCAAAATCCGAAGCTTCCCCCGTTAATGTTGACCATGTTGCTCGGATCAAGGTTGCTGAAATCCATATACGCGGCAGGATAATATTTTCCGTTCATGTAATATGCCTCGGACAAGTATCCTATGTCCGCCGAATAACAGCTTACAAGCTGTGTCACGGAGCCTATGTTGACCTTGGTGTTATCCTCGTCAAATATATGCACCGTGTTAAATGTCGTAGTCTTTCCTATACGCGTAATCTCGCTTGATATCTGGTCAATCTCGCTTTGTATGGCACACCTGTCCTCGGATGTGTTGGTGTCATTCGCCGCCTGGATGGACAGCTCCGACATCCTGTGAAGCATGTCCTCCACCTCGCTCAACGCCCCGTCAGCCACCTGCATGAGGCTTATGCCGTCCTGGATGTTGTTCGAGCCCTTGCTAAGTCCCCTTACCTGCCAGCGCATTTTCTCAGATATTGAAAGACCGGCGGCATCGTCGGCCGCCCTGTTAATCCTGTACCCTGATGACAGCTTCTCCGTCGAAGCCTGCTTATTGCTCACATTAGTGCCATACTGCCTCTGGGCGTTCATTGCCGTAATATTATGCGCAATAATGTTCATCCCGCATCCCCCATTTTATGATATTATCTTCTGACAACCCCTTTCATTGTTTATCGGCAAAATACCAATAAAAATAATACTAAAATAATATACTCCCCTACCCATGCATCCACAAATAAAACAAAAGCCCCAAACCAGCGTTATGCGTAGCTTAGGACCTTCCAAGTGCGCCTCCAGGGGTTCGAACCCTGGACACCCTGATTAAGAGTCAGGTGCTCTACCAACTGAGCTAGAAGCGCTTATAATGGGCTTTTGAAGCCTTTTTTCGTGTTCCCTGTCGTGAACACAAAAGCTATTATATAGCAACCTCCAGAAAAATGCAAGCACTTTTTTTATTTTTTTGCCACTTTTTTGCCGTTCCCTGTCTACCACCTGTTGAGCACGCAAATCACCTCAAGCAGTGCGCAGCGAAACCGGCACATCCGCCGTTCCAGGCACGGATGCCTGTAAAGCCAAAAGCATATCCTGTCAGTCACACATTTGCCCATATTAATCCTCTTCCCGCAGACGCTTGCCGTTGAGGGAATTGATGGTGTACCTTCTTTCCATATTATATGCGCAGAAATAAAATCCGCCACCCTCAGCGCCTTGCAACCAGCTTACAGATGGGATTGCCCATGGACGAAAAACGCTGCTCATATTCCGTCATGACATTGCCCCTGTTCATCTCCTCGTCAGCGTGCAGGTCATGGGTCTGTGCAGCCACACTCCACTTGGTCTGTCCAATCTCCTCCAGCGACCAGTCAAACAGCGCAACATTGTCAGTCTTAAACTGCACCTCACCGCCGGGCGCAAGCACCACGTCATACCTTTCAAAAAACTGCCTTGAGGTAAGCCTCCTCTTGGCATGCCTGTCCTTTGGCCACGGGTCTGAGAAATTAAGGTATATCCTGGACACCTCGCCTGCGCCAAATGCCTCACACAGCCCCTCCGCCTCCATCCTTATGAACCTCACATTGGGAAGCTTCGCCTCCCTCTGCTTCTCCACGGCACGCACAAGCACGCTCGAATACTTCTCAATCCCAACATAATTAACCTGTGGATTTCGGGCTGCCAGCTCCATTATGAACTGTCCCTTGCCCATCCCGACCTCTATGTGTATGGGGTTGTCATTGCCAAACACCCCACTCCAGCCTCCAGCCATTCCGGCAGCATCCGTGAATACATATTCATCCTCTTCCATGACATCCCTTGCACCGGGAACATTCCTAAGTCTCATGCCTCTCTCCATTCCTTCCAAGCCATATTGGCAAACCTCCAACATTGTAATTGATTTTCCCAAAAATGTAAATGATACTTGCCTGAAATATGCAGATATCCTATAATATTCCGTGGCTGCCAGCATTTGTGCAACATACGGGTGCACACGGCAGCACAACCTACAAGAATTAAGGTTAGTGTGAAAATCACACTGGAATGAGGGTTTATATGTCAAAAAACAGATTATTAACGGGAATGCTGACAGTCATCATGATACTGTGGGCACCCCTCAACACATTTGCATACCAAGGACAGGGGCTTGTCAGCTACACCGAAACGACAACCACATCACAGGCTTCCTCCGACCCATGGCCGGCGGCTCCCTCCATATCGGCGGAAAGCGCCATACTGATGGACGCTGACAGCGGTGCAATACTCTATGAAAAGGATGCGCACGCAAAGGCATACCCTGCAAGCACCACCAAGATAATGACCGCACTGCTTGCAATTGAGAATTGCTCCCTGGAGGACACAATAACCTTCTCAAGGGCGGCAGCCAACAGCTACAAATGGGACGAAGCGAACACGGGCACCAAGGAAGGCGAGGAATTTACCGTTGAACAGGCGCTTTACGCCATATTGCTGAAGTCCGCCAACGAGGTTGCCTACGGGCTTGGCGAGTACATAAGCGGCTCCATACCCGATTTTGCCAGCCTCATGAATGAAAGGGCAAAGGAGCTTGGCGCCCTTAACACACATTTCAACAATGCCAACGGGCTGTCAGACCCCGACCATTACACAACGGCATATGACCTTGCCATGATTGGACGTGCATGCTTTGACAACACAACCTTCATGAACATTTGCTCATATTCCGATACCTACCGCATGCCCGCCACGAACAAGACAAGCACGGAGCGCACATTCACGCAAAGGCACGGCATGGCGAAAAACAACGGTTATGCCTATGAATACTTCAAGGGCGGCAAGACTGGCTTTACCGACGAATCCGGCTACACCCTGATTACATTTGTCCAAAAGGATGACATGAGGCTGATATGTGTCGTATTCAAGGAAAATGATGATGCGTCCCGCTATGTTGACACCAAGGCGCTGTGTGACTACGGCTTCAACAACTTTAAGAAAAGTGCCGTGTCCAGCGACAACATAAGCTCGCTTTTCAACAGCTCAAGCTACTACAATTCAGGCGTGTTCGGCTCATCAACGCTGAACTTCACGATGAATTCCTCATATATTGACCTGCCTAATGACGTGACCCTTGACCAGGTCACAACAACAGTGACCCCTGATGACACCCCGGACGGGGCTGATTTCTCCGCAACCGTGTCATTTCAGCTTGAGGGGCATGACCTTGGGCAGACAAAGGTTTTGGTCAATGTGGACAAAAGCCAGCTTGCGTCAAACCTGCCTGCGGCTTCAACCGTGTACACAACCGACTACACACCCAAAAAGGCAATTGTTGTCAACATATGGCTTGTGATTATCGTGCTGGTGGCAGTGGGAAT
This sequence comes from uncultured Bacteroides sp., assembly GCA_964482605.1. GTDB lineage: Bacteria > Bacillota > Clostridia > Lachnospirales > Lachnospiraceae > Bacteroides_F. Next base: position 585 of record CAYZYS010000046.1, on the reverse strand, counting down.
AATCATTGAAATGCTGGAAATCAGGAAGCAGAACCAGGGGCTTAGGAGAAGAAGGCAACAGGCAAGAAGGCGTAAGCTAAAGTGAGGATTGTGCATATATGCACAACCCCCACTTAACCATTCATGAAATTCATTCCGACTTAATTAATCTCATGCATTCGCAATCTTTCCCGTGTACAGCCCGTAATACTTTCCCTTGAGCTCCATGAGCTGCTTATGGTTACCTCGCTCTATGATTCTTCCCTGCTCAAGCACCATGATGCAGTCAGAATTTCTCACGGTTGAAAGCCTGTGTGCTATTACAAATGTTGTACGCCCCTTCATGAGTCTGTCCATGCCCTCCTGGACGATTCTCTCCGTCCTGGTGTCAATGGAGCTGGTTGCCTCATCAAGTATGAGCGCCGGAGGGTCTGCTATCGCCGCCCTTGCAATGGCAAGAAGCTGCCTCTGCCCCTGACTTAGGTTGGCACCGTCACCCGTAAGCACCGTGTCATACCCGTCAGGGAGCTTTCGGATGAAGCTGTCCGCATTGGCAAGCTTTGCGGCTGCAACAACCTCCTCATCCGTTGCGTCAAGCTTTCCATA
>CAYZYS010000045.1:0-16295 GCA_964482605.1 uncultured Bacteroides sp. | reverse complement strand
GATGTTAGCGCCTGCAACGTAGTTGCCCTCCATATTGTATCTCTTAGCTGCGTCATCGATATTGTGATAGATGTTAACCATGATATCTTTGAGCTTAGAGTCAACCTCTTCAAATGTCCAGCTAAGTCTCTCAGAGTTCTGGCTCATCTCAAGAGCTGATGTGGCAACACCACCGGCATTAGAAGCCTTGCCGCAGATAAACCATACGCCGTTGTCTTGGAAATACTTAGTAGCATCAAGAGTAGTAGGCATGTTAGCACCCTCGCATACAGCCTTTACGCCGTTAGCGACAAGCTGCTTAGCATCGTTGATGTCAAGCTCGTTCTGTGTAGCACATGGAAGTGCAACGTCACATTTAACTGACCATACACCGTGCTCGCCGTTCTTCTTCTCATGATATTCTGCTGACTTTCTTGCTGCTGCGTACTCTGTAAGTCTTGCTCTCTTAACTTCCTTGATGTCCTTGAGAAGCTCTACATCGATTCCCTCTGAATCATATATCCAGCCTGTAGAATCTGAGCATGTAACAACCTTAGCGCCGAGCTGCTGAGCCTTCTGGATAGCGTAGATAGCAACATTACCTGCACCTGAAACTGCAACTGTCTTTCCGTTCAGTGAATCGCCGTGGCACTTGAATAACTCTTCTGTGATGTAGAGAAGTCCGTAACCGGTAGCTTCTGTTCTTGCGAGTGAACCGCCGTATGTAAGACCTTTACCTGTAAGAACACCCTCGAACATGCCTCTGATTCTCTTGTACTGACCGAACATGTAGCCGATTTCTCTTGCGCCTGTACCGATATCACCGGCAGGAACATCGACATCAGCACCGATGTACTTGCAAAGCTCTGTCATGAAGCTCTGGCAGAATGCCATGATTTCTCTGTCTGACTTGCCCTTAGGGTCAAAGTCAGAACCACCCTTGCCACCGCCGATAGGAAGGCTTGTAAGTGAGTTCTTGAAAATCTGCTCGAAACCAAGGAACTTAATGATACTCAAATTAACAGAAGGGTGAAGCCTAAGACCGCCCTTGTATGGTCCAATGGCATTGTTAAACTGGATTCTGAATCCACGGTTTACCTGCACCTGTCCATTGTCGTCAACCCAAGGAACACGGAACATAAGCTGCCTGTCCGGCTCTGTAATCCTCTCAAGCACTGCTTCCTTCCTGTAAAGCTCCTCATTAGCCTCAACAACAGGTCTAAGTGACTCAAGAACCTCTGTCACTGCCTGAAGGAACTCCGGCTGTCCCTCGTTCTTCTTGGAAACCTTTTCCAAAACTTCATCAACGTAACCCATAACTTCCATAATCTCCTTTTCTCTCTTCAGAAACTTAAGTAAGTCGCTGATAATTAAATACATTGCTAATTATAATGAATTATATTACACTTTTCAATTTTATTTTTTAAGAAAAAATGTGTTTAAACTAATATTGTTAAGTCATATTTTCTTAATTATATAAAGTTATGTGGGTTTCCATAAAGACTTAATAAAATAAACTAATGTTTTTCGCAAAACCTTCCGAAATAAGCAGTGCAACTAAATATTGCGTAGACGCAGTCTAAGAATAAGGGCGCACGGATGTGAAACTGTTTACCTGTTTAATTTCAAGGAGGAAATGCTATGGTAAATGTTAAATTCTCAGACCGGGTCTTGCGTGTCACCGATATTAGTGGGGTATCCCATATCAATGAGCATACGGGCGAAAAGCAAGGGGATTCGCCAAGCTTTGCCGAGGTGCTTGAACGCACCAGAAAAAATCCCACTGACAAGACAGATGACACAGACCTCAGGGACGTTAGGGTGGATGTACCTACCGGGTATGGTTTTATTAACTACTACAACGGCAAGGCACAAAACACCTTCTTCTGCATTGTTAATCCAATGGCAGACATGAAGGCGTAAAGAAAGGAAGCAGGTGAAGATGCCTGCTTCCTTTTCTTTTACTTTGCTGTCGTGCCTGTCTCCAGCGCCTTATCCTCAAGGAACTGGTCTATGTCAAACACCTCTCCGTTCCTTACCTTGCTCATGAGCTCAATTGCCGTGTTGACGGTGTCATAATCAGGAATGATTACCGACATGCCAACAAGTCCGTATATCTCACCCGTCTTGGTATCACCCGTACCTGACACACTGTATGACATAATATTCCAACCCGTCATGTCATTGAGCTGTGACTTGACAAGCGTTGATATGGCTTCATCTGGCATGTTGGTTGCAATGAGCCCTGATACTGCATCAAGCACCTGGCTGTAACGTGTCAGGATTGCCGAGGATGTCGCCTTGTTGATGATTGCACTGATTGCCGCCATCTGGTTGCGTCCCCTCTGGTTGTCGCCATCCGAGAATGCCTGGCGCTCACGGCAGAAGGCAAGTGTCTTCTCACCGTCACATTCATTGGCACCCACCGTGAAGTGATAGGATATAGGTGCGGCATCCTCACCATTGGTGAAGTCCACATCCGAATTGATTGTTATTCCGCCAAGTGCGTCGACAACACCAACCGCACCCGTGAAATTAACCTTCACATAATAATCAATGTCAATGCCGTAAAGTGACTCAAGTGTTCCAATGGATGAATCAACACCCATATTGCCTGCATGTGTAAGCTTCTCGTAGCCAGTCACCTTATTGCCGCTTGAATCTGTCTGCAGCGTGTCAATCGGCACCCAGTAATCCCTAGGCGTGGAAACCATGAGCACCTGACGCGTCTTCGGGTTGAAGGTCACGATGATGTTGACGTCACTCCTGCCCGTATTGGTAATGCTGCCATAATCATCATTACCTGAAACGTATATCGTGAACGCCTCAGAGCTTGTGTCCTTCTTGGCAACGGTCTTCTCCTGGATTGCCGTCTCAAAGCTCTTGGTGTATATAACCTTTGTCTTCTCGGCAAAATCCGCAAACTGCTCCTCAAGCATCGCCCTGTTCGCCTCATTGAAGATTATTGCCCTTGCCTCATTATTATAAAGTGCGTTCACAAGGTTCATTGAATTTTCATATGTACGCGTGGTAACGGTCTTTCCAACCTGCTCATTGATGTCCTTAAGGGTATCATCAACCATGCTCTGTGTGTCACTCTTGTTGTAGCCATAGGTATATGAAGCAGTGTCTGCAAGTGTCGTGGCACTGTCATCGCTGAGCACCACCACCGAAAAGGTATCAGTCTTGATGACCTGTCCGGTTATGCTGCCAATCACGGCATTTGCCTTGCCCACATATGACGAACCCACGAACATGACAATCGACAAAAACACGGAAAGCACCTTCCCGAGCCAGTGCGCCCTGGTAAACTGCGAAAGCAGGTTATACAGTGTTATGAGCAAAAGCACACCCACAAGCATGGCCATGTACTTTGCCGGAACCATGTCAAGCTTGAACAGCGCAACGAGGAATACCGCCATTGCAACCAGCTCTATCGCAACAAGGACAATACCGATTATCCTCCCAATTATGCTTTTCTTCCTGTTCTGCTCTCTCTTTGTCAGCTCCGATGACTTAGTAAAGAGAAGCTCCGTCCAGGTCTTCTTTCTTTTATGTGGCCTGGCCTTTCCCGTCTCTTCCATTACACAACCTCCGATTTTCAAAAAAACATATTGCCATTATATCACAAAAATCGCATTTTACAACACAAACTTCTCTATCGCAAATGCTACCCCGTCCTCATCATTTGACTTGGTTATGAAGTCACCGCTGCCCTTGACCTCGTCATATGCATTGCCCATCACGACGCCAAGCCCCGCATATTCCAGCATTGGAATGTCATTCATGCCGTCGCCGAAGGCTATCAGCTCCTCCCGTGCAATCCCAAGCTTCCCAAGGAGTATCTCAAGTGATGATGATTTCTTAACCCCCGCGGGCACAACCTCAAGGAAATAGCTTTCAGAGAAAAATGCATCCAGGACGCCGCCATGCCTTGCGAGAAGCTCCTCCTGCAGCGGCACCAGCCTTTCATGCTCCCCCACCACAAGAAACTTGGCAACAGGGTAATCCACGTATGCCGCCAGGTCATCAACCTTGTGTATTGACACATTGTTGCACCTTGCCTCCAACAGCATGTATTTGTCCGTGTCATTTTCCGACACAATGCATTCGTCATTATAGGTCAGGGCATACACCCCATGGCTCCTTGAGAGCGAGCAAATGTCGTCAATACAGGAGCGCTCAAGGATGCGCTGGTAAATCACCTCCCTGGTCTTCCAGTCAACTATGCAGCCGCCGTTGTAAGCAAGCACGTATCCCCCGCGCCTGTCAAGCTCAAGCTCGTTGGCAAGCGGCGCCATTCCAAGCACCGGCCTGCCCGATGCCAATATGCAGCAGCAGCCCTGCGCCATTGCGCCCCATATTGCCTCCCTGTTGGCCACTGGCAGCCTCTTTTGGCTGTCCGTCAGTGTCCCGTCCAAATCCAAAGCCATTGCCCTGTACTTCATATGCACCCCACCCTGATCATTCACATTTACCACATGCCACGCATAAACTACAATAATATAAAACCACAAAGGATTGTATCATGGTATCAGGCGACAGTCAAACAGGCACCCCTGCCTTCGCAGGATTTCCCATGCCGCAGCAGGATTACAGGGAATTCATAGTAAGCTACAACACGGCACTGTTCAGGGAGCTATCGTCCCGCGAGGACGTTTATATAAAAAATATTGACAATCAATGGATGATTTTATATTATCCTGCCGACATTTCACCCGACCCGTCCCAGGTACTGTACCTTCAGACCCCAAAGGCATATGCCCCAACCGTCACAGCCACGGCTGCATTTGCCCCGGACGCGGAAAGCTCCGCCCCAAGGGACATTTCAGGCATAACAAGGGTGCAGGGACAGCGGGGGCTGATGCTAAGGGGGCAGGGAACACTAATCGGAATCATTGATTCAGGGATTGATTACACGAACCCGCTTTTCACATATGCAAGGGGACTGAGCAAAATCGAGGCGCTCTGGGACCAGACAACCGACACAGTGTATGACAATGCCGCCATCAATGAAGCTCTGAGAAATGCAGCGCAGGGCGTTGACCCCCTCTCAATCGTTCCCTCCACCGACACGGACGGAAGCGGAACCTTTCTTGCAGGCATTGCGTGCGCCTCCACGGACACTGCCACGGGCTTCTGCGGCGCCGCACCTGATGCAGGCCTTTTGGTGGTCAAATTAAGGCCCTTAAGTAAATATCTTCGGGATTATTACCTCATAAGGGATGATGCGGCTGCCTACTCCGAGGCGGACATAATGCTGGGGCTCGAATTTCTGCTAAAGCGGGCACAGGACTTAGGAAAGCCGCTGTCAATATGCCTTGGACTTGGAGGCAGCATGGGGCCACACACATCAGGCTCACCGCTTACCGCATATGCCTTGCGCCTCTCATCATATGTGAACACCTCCGTGACAATCCCCGTGGGCAATGAGGGAAATGCAAGGCGGCATTACAATGGCATTGTACACCCCGACAGGCAATATGATGCCGTTGAAATGTATGTGGCTGATAACAACAAGGGATTCATGCTTGAACTATGGGCAGAAGGTGCGGATTTATTCTCCATTGGACTGACATCACCGCTTGGGGAGACAATACCACGGCTTCCGGCAAGAAACCAAAGGGGCGGCACAACGATAAGCCCCGCCCTTGAAGACACGGTAATCCAGGTTGACTATGACACGGTTGACAACGCCTCCGGCAATGAGGTCATACGCATGCGCTTCCAGACGCCAACACCGGGAATATGGAAGCTTCAGGTATATGGGCTTTCAGGGCTTACGGGCAGGTTCAACCTATGGCTTCCCGTAACCGACTTCCTCACCTCGGAATGTTACTTTTTAAGGCCGTCACCGGACACAACGCTTACGCAGCCGTCAGCCGGCAGCCCCATAATCAGCGTGGGAGCCTATGACCACAGGACAGGGGGACTTTACATTGAATCGGGGCGCGGCCCCACGGCAGACGGGATAATCAAGCCAGACCTTGTGGCGCCTGGCGTGAACATAACCGGACCTGCCAAAGAACAAAAAGAAAACTCAGGCATAACATACACCGTCTCAAGCGGAACGGGAATTGCTGCGGCATACGTGGCAGGTGCCGTGTCACTTATGTACTCCGCAGAAGCCTACGAGGAAGAGCCGGAATATCCTTCACAGGCAACGATAAAAAGCCGCCTTGTCAGGGGGGCAGACCGCAGCACACGGGCGTCCTACCCCAACATTGAATTCGGGTACGGAACGCTTAATGCATACGGTGCCGTGAGCCAGTCAACCCTCCAGTAGGCGAAAATACCCTAATCAAGCCACAATGCAGGCTAACAGCGCATCTCAATGACAGGCCCGCCATTTCCCTGTATGTAATCCCCTGTTATTGTCACCCTTCCTATGTTGTCATCCTTCGGGATTTCATACATGATGTCCAGCATGAATTCCTCGATTATGGAGCGCAGCGCCCTTGCACCCGTCTTTTGCTCCAGCGCCTTGTCGGCAATCGCCTCAAGCGCACCATCATCAAATTCAAGCTGAACCTCGTCGAGGGCAAGGAGCTTCTTATACTGCTTTAATATGGCATTCTTTGGCGTCTTAAGTATGCTGACAAGCATGTCCTTGTCAAGCTGCTGCAGGGTGAACACAACCGGAAGCCTCCCAAGGAACTCAGGAATCATACCGTAATTGCGCAAATCCTCCAGGTTGACCTTGTCAAGCAGCGTGGCATCCTTGTCATATTTATCCTTAAGGTCCGCCATGAAGCCTATGGAAGCCTGCTTGTTAAGCCTTTCCTTTATCACGTCCTCAAGGTCGGGAAACGCACCGCCGCATATGAACAATATGTTCCTTGTGTTGACGGTTGTAAGGGGAACCATCGCATTTTTGCTTGTTGCCCCGACAGGAACCTCAACATCACTTCCCTCAAGAAGCTTCAAAAGCCCCTGCTGCACAGACTCACCGCTTACATCACGGCTCCTCGTTTCCTTCTTCTTGGCAATCTTGTCTATCTCATCTATGAATATGATTCCCTGCTCAGCCTTGTCCACGTCATTGCCTGCTGCCGCGAGGAGCTTTGACACAACGCTTTCAACATCATCACCAATGTAACCCGCCTCGGTGAGGGACGTTGCATCGGCAATGGCAAGCGGCACGTTAAGAAGCCTTGCCAGCGTCTTCACAAGGTAAGTCTTGCCGCTTCCCGTTGGGCCTATCATGAGCATGTTGGATTTCTCAATCTCTATGTCATCCATTGAATTGGTGGCAACACGCTTGTAGTGGTTGTACACGGCAACCGACATCACCTTCTTTGCCTTCTCCTGACCCACCACATATTCATCGAGCATCGCCTTTATGCGGTGCGGCGCAGGAATATCCTTAAGCTCGATGAGCGGTGTCCTCTCCTCGCCCTTCTTCCTTTTCTTCGGCTTCTGCCTTTCAGGCACATCCATGTTATCATTCATGAAACCGTTCATTCCGCCAAACCCGGCAAACGGTCCCATCATCTTCAGCAGGTCATCATAATTCATGTTGCCGTTGTTCAGGGTGTCAACTGATTTCTGCATGCAGTCAGAACACACATATATGTTATTTGGCAGCGTAATCATCTTGCCCGCCACGCTCTCGGTGCGCCTGCACACAAAGCACACCTTTTCAAATTCATCATTGGAGTTGGTTCCATTAATATTGTTATCGTCCATACGACCTCCGTAAAATCACGCATCCTCGCCCAAGAAGAACACCTTGTAATACAGCTCCAGGTTGCGCAGCAATTCACTTTTCTCTGTCTGTATCTTCTTAATCATCAATCCGCAGCCTATGTCGTCATACAGCAAATCACCCTCATCCGCCTGCGTTTCCAAAAGCAAACTTCCTTCCTCGTCAAACCGAAGCGTCAGTATCCCGCCGACCTCCTCCGTGAAAAGCACGCACATTATCTGAAGCTCCTGCTGTACCGCCTTTGGCAGCGCACCAAATTCATCATTGAAGTAATATTTTTTTTCATATGCGCTTGAAGCACACAAGACATTTCTTTCATCATACATATCCATACAACCCCCGAACCGACACCTCGCCAGACATGACCTTCTCCTGCCTGCCATCCTCAAGGGTCACAATGAGCTCACCGTCAGAGCCAATCCCAATTGCAGTCCCAACACGTTCATTGCCAGGCTCCATTATCCTCACCTGCCTTCCCGCATTGATGAGCATTTTGTTATATTCCTGCACAAGTCCTGACAAATCCCCTGTTTCCATGAAAATGCCATAATACCCCACAAGCGCCTTGGTAATTCCCGCAATCACACGGCTTCTTGACAGCCTTGCGCCAGTCTCCCTGTATATGGAGGAGGCAGTGTCCTTGATATCATCAGGAAAGTCCGTTGTGTTCACGTTAATGCCTATTCCAACCACCACATAATTCACAAGCTCAGGCTCGGCACTCATCTCCGTCAATATCCCGACAACCTTCCTGCCATTGAGCACAATGTCATTGGGCCATTTTATGCCGCATTCACAGTTTTTGCCAAGCCTTTCAAGCTCGCCCGTCACTGCGTCAAGCACCGCCATTGCCGCCACAATTGTGAGCATGGAAGCCTTTGTTGGTGATATTGACGGACGCAGGATGTATGTCATCCATATGCCCGTGCCAGGCGGCGACACCCAGCTTCGACCGCGCCTGCCCTTTCCACCCGTCTGTTGCTCCGACACAACAAGGGTGCCATGTTCGGCGCCCTCCTCGGCAAGCTTTTTGGCGAGGTTGTTGGTGGAATCCACAACCTCCCTTGAAACAACAGGATTATGGCAGCCAGCCACCGCCAGCGAACTCACAAGGTTCTCCGACGTGAGCACGTCAGGACACAGTTCAAGCCTGTACCCCTTGTTCTTCACGGCATCTATCCCATAACCCTCATCCTTTAACTGGTTAATCACCTTCCACACGGCAGTCCTTGAGACACCCAGCCCGTCACATAGCTGCTGCCCTGACACAAAACCGTCGCCGGACTTCAATATGGTCAAAATCTTAGTTTTCACGCCACCACCATCACAGTCCCAACCTAAATCCTGCCAACGCAAGGAAAAACAGCCCTGCCGCAATCAGCGCAAGCACAATCCCGCCAAGCTTCCTGCCGCTCATGAAGCCCTTGGCGGAGGCAAGCGCATTGTCAACGCCGCCCACGGCAAATATCAGCGGAAACAAAACCCCACGCCTGTCGCCAAGCAGCAGCAATGCGGCAAACAACACGACAATCACCAACGTGAGCACCACATTGAGCAGGTCTATTATCATCTTTGATTTGCGGTAGGCACCATATGAGCTGCCATTTCCCGCCATTGACGCATTAAAGTTCATCATACATTTCCTTTGCCACCACAGACGCCATCATTTACACAAGTGTTGCATACATCACTGCCTTGATTGTGTGCATGCGGTTTTCCGCCTCATCAAACACAACCGAGAACTCAGATTCAAACACCTCATCCGTGACCTCCATCTCATCCAGCCCGAATTTGTCATGTATCTCCCTGCCAATGGTTGTCTTGAGGTCATGGAACGCCGGAAGGCAGTGCATGAAAATGACGTCATCAGCAGAATTATATATTAAATCCATGGTGACACGGTAAGGTGTCAGCGCTGCAATCCGCTCATTCCATACCTCATCAGGCTCACCCATGGACACCCACACATCCGTGTAAAGCACATTGGCATCCTTCGTTGCCTTCAACGGGTCCTCCTCAAATGTAAGCGTGGCACCGCTTTCCCTTGCATAGCCCTGGCATATTTCCACAAGCTCACTGGACGGCCAGTATTCCTTCGGGGCACACGCCGTAAAATTCATTCCCATCTTTGCGCAGGCTATCATCCACGAATTACCCATATTATAACGAGCATCCCCAAGATACACCAGGTTGACGCCCTTAAGGCGCCCCAGCTTCTCACGGATGGTAAGCATGTCTGCAAGCATCTGTGTCGGGTGGTACTCATTGGTAAGCCCGTTCCAGACAGGAACATCTGAATACCTTGCAAGCTCCTCCACTATCTCCTGCCCAAAGCCACGGTACTCTATTCCCTCAAACATACCGGACAGCACCCTTGCAGTATCGGCAATGCTCTCCTTCTTGCCAATCTGTGAGCCCTTCGGGTCAAGGTATGTTGTTCCCATCCCCAGGTCATGTGCCGCAACCTCAAAGGAGCAGCGTGTCCGCGTGCTGGTCTTTTCAAATATCAGTGCAACATTTTTTCCCTCAAGCGGTCTTTCAACAATCCCCTTTTTCTTCTTGTCCTTCAATTCCGCGGACAAATCAAGCAGGTATCCAATCTCCTCAGGCGTGAAATCCTTAAGTGTCAAAAAATCCCTTCCCTTTAAGCTAACTGACATAAAAATCCTCCATTCCGTAGCCGTTTTAAAACCAATATCAAAAATTATAAGTCCCATGGGGGAAACTTGCAAGGAATTTTTGTACCCCTCGAAAAACAACCCTGCGAAAAAAGCCGCCACCCAGCGAACCACGTCCGCAAGGCGACAGCCCTTCATGCACCATCATTTTCCAAATTGCCTTTATCAATAGAAGCAATGGCTTCCAATAATCATGTAATCAGACAGCCTTGAATAATCAATTGCGCTTGAGCCGTTGAATGCCGTGAACTCACCCACGTTATTCACACCTGACAGCGCCTCCATGGCAGCCTGCATGCACTCATCCGTACGTGGCCCGTTGGCAAGCCTCTCCGCAAACCTTGAGGAAATCTCCCCACCTGACATCACACCGCCAAACTGGCTCTTGGCATATACCACTTCCTGTACTGTGTCAGGATAATTGCTGCTTCTCACACGGTTCAACACCACATTGGCAACCGCGAGCTTGCCCTCGTAAAATTCCCAGCCTGCCTCCCAGTCGATTATGCAGGCAAGAACCCACAAGTCCTCATCAGATATGCTCATGGTCGGATTGTAGGTGAAATCAGTACCGTCCTTGGTCCTTGAGATAATCTCCTGACGAAGCGCCTCCTGTGCAGCCTTCTTTGCCTCTTCCTCCTCAGCAGCGCGCCTTGCCTCCTCCTCGGCTGCAAGCCTTGCAGCTTCTGCCGCGGCTTCCTTTTCCTCCTCCTCGGCAACGGTAAGACCCGTCTCAAATCCGTAATCTATTGTCACATTATCCTTCAAAACATATCCATATGCGCCATCAGCAAGCTGGAGCTTTACATAATCCCCAATGACGCTTACCGGAAGTGCATAATCCTCGGCTGTCATGTCACCCATCACTGCCGCATCCAAATCATTGGACACATACACCGTGGCGGATTCCCCAACAGGCGTTACCTGAAGCTCAGTTTCAAGCATTGCAACGCTCTGTGCCTCGTCGTCAAAGCAAAGCGCCTCAGTCTCAACATAGCCTTCCACATTGCCTGACACAATCCTGGTCCACTGACCCTGCCTTTCAACAACATCAGCTATATTGTACTCATACAGCTTACCCACAAGCTCTGCTGACTGGTCAGGAGCCTCAACAACCGGAAGGTAGTCCTCATTGGTTGCAACTGCCTTGCCTGCAAATATGCTCTCCTCCCTGACCTCCTGGCTTACCGCCGCCACATGGTCCCTTATGTTCTCCACATAGGAGGCTGTGCGCTCCTCATCGGCTTCCTGTGTACTCTGTGATACCCCATTTGTCTTGGACTGCATGAACACGTGGCTTGGAATGATTGGCATCATCATAATGACCATCACTGCGCTCGCCACAAGCATCATACCCTTCTTCAACCTCATAGTTATCCTTCCCTCACTGGAATTCCCAGTAATCTTCAAGCTTTTGTAATACAGTATATGAAGCATCTTTTACAAATATTACAAATTTGTTACAAAAATTACTTCTGCATTGTAACAAAGCTGGAAAGGTTTGTCAAGTTTTGTAATATGTACATCGCCCTGAAGCGTGAAAGCGCAGGAAATACCGCCGTTCACATCAAATGTTGTACTCCACGTCATATATCTTGTCTGAGTAAAATTGCCTGAATATTTCCTTCCTGTAATTGGCAAAGGAGTCACATGTCCTGTCGCGCTCCCTTGTCATTTCAATCGGAATTATCTTTTTCACAACGCCCGGCTTTCCGGACATCACGACAACCCTGTCGGCAAGGTACACCGCCTCGTCAATGTCATGCGTCACCATTATCAGCGTCATCTTCTCCTGCTCGTAAATCCGCAAAAGCTCCTGCTGCATGGTCATCTTGGTAAATGCGTCCAACGCCCCAAAGGGCTCGTCGAGAAGCAGTACCCTCGGACGGTTCACAAGGCTCCTTGCAATGCTGACCCTCTGCTGCATGCCTCCTGACAACTGCCCAGGCAGCGCCTTCTCAAAGCCCTTAAGCCCAACAAGCTCTATGTGCTTCTGAACCATCTCCTTTTTTTCAGCCCTGGAGAGCTTGTCAGTTATTCCAAACTCAACATTTTTCTCAACCGTACTCCACGGAAAAAGCCTCGACTCCTGGAATATTATGCCAATCTCCTTTGCCGAAGGTTCCTTGAGCTCCTTGCCGTCAAGGAGGATTTCACCGCCCGTTGCCTTGTTAAGCCCAATGAGTATTTTCAGCAGTGTGCTCTTTCCGCATCCGCTCGGTCCAACCAGACAGACTATCTCCCCATCCTTAATCTCCAGGGTGACATCCTGAAGCACCTCAAGCTTTTTCTGGTTTATCACGAAATCCTGCCTGATGTGATTAATCTCCAATCCCACATTTGCCTCCAATCTACTTAGCCGGATTCTTCCAGTACACTATCCTTTTCTGTAAAAATATCATTACCAGGTCTATTATGATTCCTATTACGCCAATTGTTATTATCCCAAGAAAAAGCATATCCGGCTGCACAAGCTCCCTTGCGTACTGTATCATAAAACCAACTCCTGCCGACGCGGCAATCATCTCCGCAGTTACCACACAGGTCCAGGCCTGGCTGATTCCGAGCCGGAGTCCCGTGAATATGGATGGGACGGCGGACGGCAGTATTATCTTCACAAATGCCACGACCCTGTTTTTCCTCAACACCTGCGCCACCTGCAAAAGCTTTTCATCCGCCTCCTGTATTCCCTGCATGGTATTGAGCAGCACAGGCCAGAAGCTTCCTATTGCGATAATCGTAATCTTTGAGGTTTCGCCTATCCCCAGCCACAATATAAAGAACGGAATCAGCGCAATGGGCGGTATCGGGCGCAATATGCCTATCACAGCCACCATCGCACGGTTAAGGTTTTTATAAAGTCCCAGCAAAATCCCGACCACAAGGCCTGCAAGCGCCCCAAATGCAAAGCCCTTCACAACCCTCGTAAGGCTGGCAACAACATTTTTCCTGTACTTTCCATTGGCAAGCATGGTCTTGAACACATCAGCCACGCTTTCAGGCGAAGCCACAATATTCGTATTCACAAGCCCCCTGCTCACCGTGACCTTCCACATCACCAGCACAAACACGGGAATAATCGCCGCAATGATGACCGAGCTTATGTTGTAGTATATTGCCGTTTTTTCATCCTTCATATCAATCTACACCCCATTTACATTCAATCCTCAACCACAAGCCTGTCCAAATGCTTCAATATAGGATATTTTTCCTCCTGCTCACTGAAACGCACCTTAAAGGTTTCATTGGTCACGGTCTCAGGCTCCACAATCCAAATGGCAGACAAGTCAACGTCCCCAAGCCTTTCCCTGACGGCAATGTACACCTTCTCAAATTCCCTGCCGCTTGTTATGCATTTCACGGGCTTGCCCACAATCTCGTAGCTATTCCTGTCGCCATCCAGCACATTGATTGCAACCTTTTTCCCAAACCATATTGAATGCACAAGATTCTGCCCATTCCTTGAGCTTTCCAAAAGCTCATAAAAATATATGTTTCCATCATCAGATGCCCCCACACTTCCCTTGAACACCACATGCGGAACCCCATTCTTGTCTATGGTCGCCACTGCCTTAAGTGTATCCGGCTTATTGATAATCGCCCGCAGCTTTTCATCAACCAGCATCCTGCTTCCTCCATTCCCACGTTTATGTGATTTCTTTCCCATTCATTTCTTGTTTTCAGCACATCAGTGTGATTTTTCACACTACACCCTCAGCAAATCCATGCCCGGATGCGCCCCGCACCTTCTGTAATCATCCGTGTATGGATTTACATTGTAATGATGTGCCAGCCTGTCAAATTCCCTGTACAGGCGCACAAGATAATCCAATGACGGCGTATCCTGATTTTGCAGCATTGAGTGGGGAGCAGCCCTCCACACATTGGCAGCAAGGGCAATTCCGTGGGAAATGATTTCCTCCGCCTCCTCAACCACCTGCTCAAATGCCTCATCCTCCGTCTTGAAGCCATTTGGCTTCGCCATCTCAACGCCAACAACTATACCAGATGTCACATTGCCATGGCCGAACACATCCACGGAGGCATAAAGCCTTCTCTTCCACTCATCATAGCCTATGTGCCTTGCCTTACCAGGGCATATCCAATTGAAAATGTCCCTGTTGAGAACCTCTATGTCAGTAGTGTAGGTCATAAGCCCTGTCTCATTGTACAACCGCTCAAGCTGCCGCTCATTGAACGCAGAGGATATGAGCTGGCTTGGGAACCTGCCCGGCTTAAAGTTCTTGCCAATCTCCTGCAAAAGCTCAATGTAACCATCAAGCTCCTCATCGAGGACCTCGTCGCCCGCAAGCACTGAACCTCCGGTGAGCAGTATGCTTGAATACCTGCCCTTCTGCTTCAGCGCCTCATGCACAGCCTCACCGACATACTTCACATTGTTGCGCGGTTCAGTGTTTCCACTTTTCTTGTAATTAGGCGTCCAGCAGCAATATTTGCACCCCTCCCCCGGAGTGTCCCAAAAATGGCAATACCTGCTGAACGATATGTCAAGCCTTTGCGGCCTTGCAGTGACATACTTATGCATCGGCTCACCTGAGGATGTCTTTTTGTCAAAAAAATCGGGTTTTTCCCAATACCACACCTCCTCAAGAACATTTCCCTGGTCTGTTATGACAATCTTGTCATCAACCACATCTATTATGTAGGGGTCCCTCTGCTCCTGCTCCCTGTCGAAATCATAGTTCAGGACATTGATTGAACCATCCCTCCACAAAAGGCTCTCCGGTGCATACCTTTTATCCAGCGTGATTCCCGCAACATTGCCGCCCTCATTGGTCTGGTGAATAGCCGGGTCCAGCTTGTCCAGTGCCGCCTCGGTATATTCAACGCCCCTCCTCTGTGCATCAGTCTTCAAGATGAACAGCGGCGGCAGGTCAGGGTATTTCTTAATCACCTCCTGAAGACTTGGTTCCTTTTCCCTCCAATTAACATCCCTTGCCATCGTCTCAATCCTTTCATGTTATTTTTTCACATCATTTACTGCAGACCCGCCTTTTCAAGATATGACGTGTCAATGTACTTTGACACATCAAGGTCACTTTTAATTACCCCATATTTGTAAGCTGCCTTGGCATTGGTTTTCATTGCCTCAATCTCCGTTGACGTAAGCAGAACCTCAAGGTTGTAATTCTTGATTATTGCCTCAATCGAGCTTTTGTCCACGCCGATTCTTTCAACCGCCTTGGCAACCGCCTCATCCTGGTGGTCAGCCACGTAAAGTGCTGTCTTCTGAAGTACCTTCAGCACCCTTGCGACAAGCTCCGGATTCTTGCTGCTAAAATCATTCGTTGCGATAATCGGATTGACGAAAAGCTTGTAACCCTCGCTATTCTTTATCTTGCTTACACCGCCGTTGTTCACTGCCGTTGTCGCCCTCAATTCATCAACAACAGCCGCATCTATGTTGCCATTGGCAATGCTGGTTATGATGTCTGCAAATGAAAGATTAACGAGCTCAACATCCGTGTCGCTAAGTCCTGCATCCTCAAGATAGCCATACACAAGGGCTGTCTGCGTGCTGCCAAATGCATATGCAAGCTTCTTGCCCTTAAGGTCGCTCAAATTCTTGATATTGGCGTCATCCCTTGCGATAAGATATGAGCTGTAGGCGCTTTCATACCTGCCGATTATCTTGTAGCTTCCGCCATTCACAAGCCCTGACAGCGTCGGGACATCACCAAGGAATCCTATGTCAAGGTCACCGCTGTTGACAGCCTCAATAATCGCAGGCCCAAGCGAAAACTCCTTCAGCTCCACCGTGACATTGTCATTCTTGAACTCATCCTCAAAATACCCGTATACTTCTGCCAGATACGGAATCGGTATGCTATTTTGCACCCCTACCCTGATTACCGTCTTTTCACCACTGCCACTGCCGCCATCGGATGACTCCTTGGCACCGCAGCCTG
>CAYZYS010000044.1:0-16906 GCA_964482605.1 uncultured Bacteroides sp. | reverse complement strand
ATATTTTACAAGATAGTGAAGAATGATGAGTACCAGGGATACATAATGTTTGCCAAGGAAAATGTGAGGCAGCAGTGGTCGAAGTATGAGATTACCGCGCTTGCCACGGCAGGAAAGGTTATCGAGCTGGTATTGATGGGCTAGAATGACGGAGATTTAAGGGTGGATAACGAAAAGTATAATTCTATTTTAAAAAAAGGTTATTTTTTCTATGCAATGCTTTCCCTCAACGTTGTGCTTGTTGTGGTGCTTGTGAGCGTGTTTTCCCTTTATGTGAAAAGCAGCAGGGACAATGTGCTTGAGGTGTCTGTGAACAGGGTTGCCGACAATGCGGCATCAATTGTTGGCCAGATGGAGAACTACATCAGCAACCAGGCTGACGTGGTGAATACCTATGGGGGTTACATTGAGGAGCAGCAGCTTACATACCAGGATACCATTGATTACCTCAAGCATTGGAACAGCTTCTATGCCTCGGTTTCGGTGGTGAATGCGGGAAGCTACCAGGGAACCACCCTTGAAGGGGACAACATATACGAGCAGTCCTTTGCCAATGCCTCATGGGCGAAGAAGGTGTGTGACAGCTACAGGTATGAAGCTGTTGACAACACGACGGTGCATATGTCGGATGTGTTTTACATGGAAAGCGGCGGGGAAAATGCGGTTGCATTTTACCAGACCGTGAAGATTGAGGGGCAGCAGTATGTTATATTCTTCACCTTTCCCATGTCCATACTGCAAAACTGCAGCAATGACTGGGGGGAGATTGATGCCACCAACGGAATTGCAATTGACATGGATGGCAATGTCCTGTTTGGCGACATGCCTGATTCCACCGAGGCGGACCAGAACAATTATTACCTGTTTACTGAGAATACCATTGGCAGGGACGTGCGCAACACCGTATGGAATGACGTACACAATGGGACAACGGGGGAATTTCTGTTCAAGGATAAGTCGGGGGAGCAGTGGATATGCGTGTTCAGGGGCATAGATGGCACTAATGACTGGACATACATGTACCACATAAGGCGGAGTGATGTTGAGAATAGTTCGTCAATCCGCGTTGTCGTGGTCATATTTGTGCTGATGATGGCATGGCTGCTTATTGACATTGCGGCATATTACATATATAACAGGAAGCTGAGGGGTGTCTTAAGGATAGTCGAGGAGCAGAATGAGGATTTGAAGGTTGCCAACATGGCAAAAAACGTGTTCATTTCCAACATGTCCCATGAGATAAGGACGCCAATCAATGCTGTGCTGGGCATGGATGAAATGATAATCCGCGAATGTGATGATGACACAATCAGGTCGTATGCCCATGACATCAGGAATGCGGGGAAGGTGCTTCTTGGGATAATCAATGACGTGCTGGATTATTCCAAGATTGATTCGGGAAAGATGGAGATTGTTCCTGTGGAGTATGCCCTGTCCTCGGTAATCAATGACATTTTCAACATGATAGACATAAGGGCGAGGGAGAAGCACCTGAAGCTCGACGTGATTGTGAATCCGCAGACACCAAGCGTTCTGTACGGTGATGAGCTGAGGCTTAAGCAGATAATAATCAACATACTGACCAATGCGGTGAAGTATACTGAGAAGGGCGGTGTGGTGTTCACCATTGATTATGAAAATGTCGGTGATGAGGAGATTGACCTGCTGGTGTCCGTGAAGGATACCGGAATCGGCATGAAGCAGGAGGACATTGAAAAGCTGTCGGTTGCATTTGAGAGGTTTGACGAGAAGCGCAACCGCCACATTGAGGGCACGGGGCTTGGAATGTCCATCGTGACAAGGCTTCTTGAGCAGATGGGAAGCCAGCTTAAGGTTGAAAGCGTGTATGGCGAGGGCTCCACATTTTCATTTGCCCTGAGACAGAAGGTGCTTGACAGGGCAAAGATTGGCGGCTTCAACGCAATCAGGCAGGAACGGGACGAGAATAAGTCCGGTGTTGAGCAGGAGGGCATTCTTTCCGCTTCCAAGGCGAGGATTCTTGCCGTGGATGACACACAGGTCAACCTTACGGTGGTTAAGGGGCTTCTCAAGCGAACAGGGGCGCAGGTTGACTGTGCCATGAGCGGGCAGGAATGCCTTGACATGTGCGAAAAAACCAAGTATGACCTCATATTCCTTGACCACAGGATGCCGCAGATGGATGGCATTGAAACGCTCAAGCGGCTGAAGGAACTTCCGAATTTTGATAAGACCACGCCTGTGATTGCCCTTACCGCCAATGTGGTGTCGGGGGCAAGGGAGATGTACATAAGCGAGGGCTTTACCGATTTTCTGGCAAAGCCAATCAATGGCAACAGGATGGAGCGTATGCTTATCAATTATCTTCCGAAGAGCTGCCAGGACAGCGAGGAGGATGTGGCAGCGGCAATCAGCAGGGAGTCGGGAATTGAGGCGTGCGGCTCGGAGAAGGTGTATGACCAGGTGACACGGCAGTTTGTGCAGCTTGCACCTGATAACATCAGGGAAATCAGAAGCCTGTATGACGAGCAGGATGTGAAGAATTACACCATCAAGGTACATGCGTTAAAGAGCAGTGCGAGGTTTGTGGGTGCCAACCAGCTGTCCAAGGAGGCTGCATCCCTTGAGGGAAGCGGCAATGCGGGACTGTGGCATGAAATCGAGGCGGGGACTGACAAGCTGCTTGCACATTACCAGCTTACCGTTGAAAACCTGAAGAAGCTCATAGGGGTTGAAGAAGCTGATGATGAGAGGCCTGAGATAGACCCTGACATACTGAGGAGTGCGTTGTCGGCAATCCGTGAATTTAACGGTTCATTTGATTTTGACAGCGTGGATGCGGTGATGAAGTCACTTGAACAGTACAGGCTTCCGGATGACCTTGATTTTGAGGGACTTAAGACGGCAGTGTACAATGTTGACCAGGAAACAATAGAAAATATAGTAAAAGGGTACAGTAATTAGAAAGGGGATAGGACATGTATAAGAATCTTGTTGTGGTGGGTGAAAGTAAGTCATCCTTCATATTGAATGCCATACAGGGTGCCCTGCAGCAGGCAGGCTTTATGGTGAGATGTGTTGAGCCGAGGGTGAATGACCTTGGCATATTGGCGAAGAACAATGTGGATGTGTTCGTGATATACACGGGTGATTACATAAAAAATGCATCCGAGGCAATCATTTACATCAAGGATTACTGTGTCGAGCATGATAAATATGTATACCTCATAGGTTATGATTATGATGCCGAGGAGTTCATGAAGATAATTCCGGGCAACGTGGTGCAGCATACCTTTGGAAGGCCGCTTAACGTGAAGGAGATGGTCGAGAGGATTACCGAGGATTCGGAGACCATGCAGGAGAACAAGAAGCACATTCTGGTGGTTGATGATTCAGGAACCATGCTCCGCACAATCAAGTCATGGCTTTCGGAGAAATACCAGGTGTCCATGGCGAGCTCGTCGGCAATGGCGATATCATTTCTTGCCAACAACAAGCCTGACCTGATACTGCTGGATTATGAGATGCCGATATGCTCAGGCCCGCAGTTTCTTGAGATGATTCACGCCGAGCCGACAACGAGGAACATACCGGTCATATTCCTCACGGCGAAGGATGACATAGAAAGCGTTACCAAGGTTCTTGCGCTGAAGCCCGCAGGGTATCTGCTCAAGACCATGAAGCCAATGGAGATTGTAAGCAGCATTGACAGCTTTTTCGAGAAGCTTAAGAGCGAGGTACACTAAGGGCTGCCGCATTGTCGGGGCATGGACGTGTGATGGGATTGGAGACATATGGATTACAGTGCAGAGATAGACAAGGTGTTTGAGGACAATCCCGTGAAGCTGGTGTTGAGCAAGACAACCGGCAGCCAGGTGAAGTATAGAAGGATAACAATAACCAGGAAGAATGACGGGTATCAGATGGAAATGCTTACTGACAAGCAGGCATTTCACCAGAATTACGGCTTTGGTGAGCTTGAGCTCCTAAAACAGAGGTGCGGTGAGCTTCTTTCGTCGGATTACAGGCAGCTCAATGCATTTGGCGACGGGGGCGAGACAGCGCTCATGGTATCCAGGAAGGGCAAGTGCTCGCTGGTGAGGAGCCGTAAGACAGGCTTCCACCCTGAGAAAATATCTGCCGGCCACAACAGGAGGAAGGAATACATATTTAATGAGGGGGACATAATACCCCCTATGGTGGACATGGGCATCATGACGAGGGAGGGGAAGATTGTCGCCTCCAGGTATGACAAGTTTAAGCAGATTAACAGATTCGTACAGATTATTGATGATGTTGTGAAAAACAGGAAAGATGAGCGCCTTAATATAATTGATTTTGGGTGCGGTAAATCTTATCTTACATTTATACTATATTATTATTTTACCGAGGTGAAGCGCCTTGATGTGAATGTCACGGGGCTTGACCTTAAGGAGGATGTAATAAATAATTGCAGCGAAGCCGCAAGAAGGTATCATTATGACAACCTGCACTTTGAGGTGGGGGACATTAATGGATACACTGCGGATGCGCCTGTGGATATGGTGATTACGCTTCATGCCTGCGATACAGCCACGGATTATGCACTTTTTAATGCAATCAGATGGAACGCGGGCATGATTTTTTCTGTCCCATGCTGCCAGCATGAGGTGAATGGGCAGATTGAGTCACGTGAGCTTTCGGCACTCACAAAATATGGCATAGTCAAGGAGCGCACTGCGGCGCTGATGACGGATGCGGTAAGGGGAAGCCTGCTTGAGGCGTGCGGCTATGACACGCAGCTGCTTGAGTTCGTGGATTTTGCGCACACGCCAAAGAACATACTGATTCGGGGAGAATACACAGGCAGGTGCAGGAAGGAATCACTTGCGGAGGTTGAACGGCTGATGGATGCATTTTCCATAAATCCCACGCTGTACAGGCTCTTGCTGGAGGATGGGAGACTGGGGTGAGGAAATAGATGAGTTATATCGTGTTGGACCTGGAGTGGAACCAGGCACCGCAGGGCAAGGCATATGAGGACAGTCAGATGCCGTTTGAGATAATAGAGATTGGGGCGGTGAAGCTGGACGGGAATTTCCGTGCGGTGGGTGAGTATGACAGGATAATACGCCCACGGCTATACACAAAGCTCCATTACATGGTCCGTGACATAATTGACATCAGTGATGAGGAGCTTCGCCGCGGCGGCAATTTTCAGGATGTGGTTGTGGAATTTCTGGAGTGGTGTGGCAGCAGCCCCGTGTTCTGTACCTGGGGAAGTGGTGATTTGACGGAGCTGCAGCGCAATATGGACTATTATGGCATTGAGAATGAATTTCCCATGCCATTCAAATATTATGACATCCAGAAGATGTACAGCATTCTCCATGAGGACGGAAAGCAGAGAAGGTCACTGCAATATGTGGCAGATGAGATTGGGCTTGACGAGAAGCAGGAATTTCACCGCGCAATTAATGACGCAAGGTATACGGCAGCAATCATGGGGCGTATTGACATTCCTGCGGTGAGGGAATATTATTCCATTGACTGCCATAGGATTCCCGCGGGGAAATCACAGGAGATTCATGCCGTGTACCCAACCTATGAAAAGCTGGTGACAAGGGGCTACAGAACCAGGGAGGGGGCATTGGACAGCGGAATGAAGCGTCCCTGCGTGTGCTATGTGTGCCAGCGGGAATGTGAGGCGCTTGTGCCGTGGTTTATCAATTCCAAGGTGTGCTATGGGCTGTTCCGCTGCCAGGAGCATGGGTACGTGAAGGCACGCATGCGTGTCAGGCAGGCTGACAATGGAAAGTTTTATATGATGAGGATAACGAAGATAACCGATATCAAGGGTGCACAGAGGATTATCCAGAAGCAGGAGAACATGGAGAAGAAAAAGAAGGAAAGAAGGCAGGAAGCTGATGAATGAGGTGGATTACAGGACAAGCCCTCCGGGAAGCTGGGAGGAATATGTTGGCATAATCAAGCCGTTGCTTGCACATGAAAAGGTGCAGGAAATGAAGCGGTATCCACACCATGGCTTCACAAGCTGCTATGAGCACTGCATGCATGTGTCATACTGCAATTACGTGGTCTGTTCAAGGCTTGGGCTTGATGCAAGGGCAGGGGCACGTGCGGGGCTTTTGCATGATTTGTTCCTGTATGACTGGCATACCTACAAGCCCGCGAGGGGTGAGAGGCTCCACGGCTTTACACATGCCCATGCGGCACTTGTCAATGCCCAGAAATATTTTGAGCTGACTGACATGGAGAAGGACATAATAGTGAAGCACATGTTTCCGCTTAACATTGGTTTTCCAAGGTACAGGGAAACGGTTGTCATCATACTGACGGACAAGTTCTGCGGCCTGGTGGAGACGGTGCAGGCAAGGCTCATGATGCATTCTTTTCTGAGGAAGACGCATTATATTGGGTGAATGATGCATGTGCTTGCATACAGGAAGCATATATGATATTATATACAATGTCGTTTTGGCGACAGTATGTGTCAAAAATTGACACAATCAAAGGTATTTAATGGTAGGAGGAGAGAAAGATGGGATTTTGTACAAAGTGCGGAAGACAGCTTGCAGACGGTGAAGTGTGCAACTGCCAGTCACAGGCAATTAATCCACAGCAGACAATTAACCAGCAGCCACAGCAGGCGTATGTTCCACAGCCACAGGCGGCACCGGCAGGCCCTAACCCTGTGAACGAGATAGTTGACCTGTTCAAGGGCGTGTTCACAGCACCTGCAGAGACAACGGCAGCGTTTGCGGCAAAGGCAAACATCGTCATGATTGCAATACTTCTTGGGGGACAGGCAATTGTAAACATGTTGGTGAAGCTTTTTAACATGCTCATTGCCAACAGCAAGGCAAAAAGTGCCAGCAGCCTCGATGACATCTATGACCTCATCAACAGCTATGTAAGCACCAAGAAGGCGGTTTACTCAACAGGTGACATATTCCTTTACATGTTCAAGGAGGTTCTGCTTGTTGCGGTTGCGGCAGCAGTTGGCGCACTTGTAATATGGCTTCTTGTAAATGCATTTGACAAGGCAAACACAACCTTCCTCAATGCACTTGCAGCTTACAGCATAACATGTGTGATTGGCATTCCTGCAAAGCTCATAAGCTGGGTTGTAGGGCTTACCTCAGTTGGCTTCCTTGATGAGCTTTCAACATGTGTGTCAGTATTTTCAACCGTTGTTGGTTACGTGCTGGTTGTCCTTGGCGTTAAGGCAATCGCAAAGAGGGAGAAGAGCCTTCCGCTTATCCTCGGCATTACATACGTTGCCATCAACTTTGTGTCATGGATTGTGGGACTGATGTTCTAATTAGCAAATATATGCGCCGCAGGGCGTGCGTAAATTGGCTGCCGTGAGTTTTCTCACCGGCAGCTTTTTTGTGTCACATTTTTATGTCACATTGCGCCATGCTTGCTTATGTGTCAGCGCATGTGGTAGTATTAATGGTGCCTTGAATGGCAATAAATGGAGGTTGAACATGGGTACATTTCTTGGTGATGAGGAAAATCAGCGGTTTGTGGGAACCGGCGAGGTCAATGCCGCAGGGCAGTCCCTCAGGGAGTTTTTGGAGTGCTATGACCCCAACAGGTATAAAAACCCGTCAAACACCGTGGATATAATAATATTTACATATGGGATGGAGGACGGAAGGCGTGTGCTTAAAAGGCTGCTTTTGATTAAGAGGGGCAACCATCCATGCATAGGCTTCTGGGCAACGCCCGGCGGTTTCGTGGAATTTAGGGAGAGCCTGCTTGATGCGGCAAAGCGTGAGCTTGAGGAGGAAACCCACATCAGCGGGCTTGAGCTTGCACAGCTTGGGAGCTACGGGGATTATGACAGGGACCCAAGGACGAGGATAATCACCACGGCATATGTCGCCCTTGTTGAGGATGGGAAAATACAGGCGATGGCTGATGATGACGCAAGGGATGCGGCCTGGTTTGACATTGCCGTTGAGCAGTCCGACGCCATGCCTGGTGACGACGGCCTCATGCACGCGGAGTGCCGCATTAGGCTTGAATGTCCTGAGAAAGGTGAAAGCATTGGAGCCAGGGTGGATAAATACTGGGACGATGGCTCAATACTAAGAAAAAGAGGTTACAGGCTGCTGGAGGCTGAAAGGCTGTCCGCAGACCATGGGGCGATAATAATGGAGGCGATTGATTATGTCAAAGATTACATTTAAACCGGGGAACATGCTTTATCCTGTGCCAGTGGTCATGGTTAGCTGCCAGAGGCAGGGGGAAAAGCCCAACATCATAACGGTGGCATGGGCGGGGACGGTGTGCTCCTCACCGGCAATGCTGTCCATATCCATAAAAAAGGAGCGCCATTCCTATGGGATAATCAGGGATACGAAGGAATTCGTGGTGAACCTCGTGACAAAGGAGCTTACGCTTGCCACGGATTACTGCGGTGTCAGGTCCGGAAGGGACGTGGACAAGTTCAGGGAAATGCACCTTACGCCGCAGGAGTCGGAGAAGGTGAAGGCTCCGGGGATTGAGCAAAGTCCCGTGAACATTGAATGCCGTGTCACATCGATGAAGGATTTGGGAAGTCATGTCATGTTCGTTGCGGAGGTTGTGAATGTCACGGTGGATGACGCATTCATGGATGATAGGAAGCAGTTTCACCTTAATGCGGCGGGACTTGTGGCATATTCCCATGGTGAATATTTTGCCCTGGGGAAAAGAATCGGCAAATTCGGTTATTCCGTGAATAAGTCTGCGAAGTCCTCGGTTGCAAGGCTTGCAGGTGGCTCTGTGAAAAAGAAACCTGAGAAAAAGAAGCCTGAGAAAAAGGGCGGTTCGGGTGACAGGCCTGAGAAGAAATCAGAGCGCAAGCCGCATAAGGGCACACAGGGAAGCAAAAAGCCGCATAATTCGGGGGCGCACAAGATGTTGTGGTGATGGAATGCATTTTCACATGTATTTATGAAATTATTGTAACAAATCACAGAAATTTGGTATCAAATTACTTAATTTTAGATTGTACTAAATTAAGTACAATCTTGAAAATGCAGAAAAAACCTTTACAAACGGGTTATCAGATGATAATATTCAATTGTTACAAAAATGTTACAAGGATTTGAACAAATCTTTTTGGAGGATGGAATGTCTAGGTTGACCCGTTATAACAGAAAAATCAAGATGACAGTTGTTAAGGCAATGTCCATGACCTGCCTGTTTTGTCTGTTTTACATCCCAATCAAAGAAAGCAAGAGCGTTGGAGACAGCGTTGGATATTATACGGTAATCCTGAACGGACAGGAGCTTGGCGCCGTCAACTCAGAGGAGGAGGCAGCACAGGCGCTTGCAGCGGCAAGGAAGAGAATAAGCAGTGACAATGATGAGATTGTCCTGATGAACCCTGATTTCAGTGTGGTTGAGGAGACAAGGCTGTTCGCCACAAGAATGTCTGAGAAGGACATAGAGGATGCAATATATGAGAATCTTGCGTCAAGTGTCGTGAACCTTGACACCACCGAGGCATACACGGTGAGGATTGACGATTTCACCGTAACTGTCGGCAGCAAGGATGACGTGATTAAGCTCATGGAATCCGTGAAGAAGAATTATGATTCCAACAATGAATTTCAGGTTGACCTTGTGGCAACAGGGAAGAATGATGATGAATATTCAGTCAACATGGTCAAGTCGGGCATTGGAAGCAATGCCAGCAACATAGTTGCGGCAGCCCTCAACGGTGAGCTTACAACTGATGGCAGTGTTGACGCGGGGACTGCGGCAAGCGGACTTACGGGGATTGATTTCCAGCAGGAAGTGACAGTCACGAAGACCAGCGCATCATCAAGCCAGGTGATGAGCCTTGAGGATGCCGTTGAGGCAGTTACCAAGGAGAAGGCTGAGAAGACGATTTACGAGGTTGAGGTTGGCGATTGTCTTTCAACCATAGCCTCTGCCAATGGACTCAAGCTCTCAGAGCTGTTCGAGCTGAATGAGGGCATGACGGAGGACATGACAATCATGCCTGGTGACCAGGTTATAATAACTGTCCCGACACCGGAGCTTTCGGTTGTCACAACTGAGCGTGCGACATATGAGGAAACTTACAATGCAGACGTGCAGTATGTTGACAATGAGGACATGTACCGTGGGACAAGCAATGTGATTCAGGAGGGAACAGACGGCTACCGCAGGGTTACTGCTGACATCACCTACACGGATGGCAAGGAGAGCGACAGGACGATTCTTGCGGAGACGATTATCGAGGAGTCGCAGCCTAAGATTATCGAGGTTGGCACACAGACACCTCCGACATACATCAAGCCGATATATGGCGGAACCTTCTCATCAGGCTTCGAGTATCGCTGGGGTTCATTCCACTCGGGAATTGACTGGGCATGCTCACAGGGAACGTCAGTCATGGCAACCGCGGATGGTGTTGTGACACGTGCAGGCTGGTATTCAGGCTATGGCTACTGCGTTGACATTCAGCATGCCAACGGTGTGACCTCAAGGTACGGCCACTTAAGCTCAATCAAGGTATCTGTCGGACAGACGGTAAGCCAGTATGAGGTTGTGGCATTGAGCGGCAACACGGGCAACAGCACTGGTCCGCATGTGCATTTTGAGATTCACATCAACGGCACGGCAGTTAATCCGCTGAATTATGTTAATAAGTATTAAATATAATGTATGATGGCAGGGCATTATCCCATGGTGCGATGTAAGATGGCATTGCACCAGGGGGTGGTGCCTTTCTTGGTGTCAATGGCAGGTTGGGGGCGGGTTTTGAAAAAAGTAGGTTTACTTTTCCCTTCAATGTGATATAATTTAACAGTCTATGGTAAATTTGTAATTGGAGGATTTATGGAACAGTTTATTATTAAGGGCGGTGTGCCTCTAACCGGGGAAGTGTCAATCGGTGGAGCCAAGAATGCGGCTTTGGGAATACTTGCTGCAGCCATAATGTCAGATGAGACTGTTACAATTGAGAATGTTCCTAATGTGAGGGATACCCGCGCATTGCTTCAGACCTTTGAGGGAATCGGGGCCCAGGTTAAGTACGTCTATAATAATTCCGTGCAGATTAATGGTTCACTCATTAATGACGTGTGCGTTGATAATGACAGCATAAAAAAGATTCGTGCCTCATATTACCTGCTGGGGGCGCTTCTTGGCAAATACAGGAGTGCAAAGGTTGCACTTCCGGGCGGCTGCAACATCGGGAGCCGTCCGATTGACCAGCACATCAAGGGCTTTAGGGCGCTTGGTGCAACGGTTGAGATAGAGCACGGCATGGTCATTGCTGAGGCGAAGGAGCTTCACGGGGCACACATTTACCTTGATGTGGTGAGCGTGGGCGCGACGATTAACATAATGCTTGCGGCTTCCCTTGCCGAGGGCAGCACAATCATTGAAAATGCAGCAAAAGAGCCGCACATAGTTGACGTGGCGAATTTCCTGAACGCCATGGGTGCGGTGATTAAGGGCGCGGGAACGGACGTGATAAGGATACAGGGCGTAAAGCGCCTTAAGGGGACAACGTATTCCATCATACCTGACCAGATTGAGGCGGGAACCTTCATGTTCGCGGCAGCGGCAACGCAGGGTGATGTCACAATAAGAAATGTAATTCCAAAGCATTTGGAGTCCCTTTCGGCAAAGCTGCTTGAGATTGGCTGTGAAGTGACTGAGTTCGATGATGCGGTTCGTGTTGTGGGTCATCCGGGACTTCGCAGTACTAATGTGAAGACCCTGCCATATCCTGGCTTTCCAACTGACATGCAGCCGCAGATGGCGGTGGTGCTTGCCTTGGCGGGCGGTGCCAGCATGGTGACCGAAAGCATATTTGAGAATAGGTTCAAATATGTTGACGAGCTTACAAGAATGGGCGCAAAGATTAAGGTTGAGGGCAACACGGCATACATTGAGGGTGTCAGCAAGCTCACCGGTGCGCAGCTTACATCCCCTGACCTTAGGGCAGGTGCGGCGCTTGTCATAGCGGCACTGGCAGCCGAGGGCATATCGGAGGTTGACGAGATTCAGTACATTCAGCGAGGATATGAGGATTTTGAGGTGAAGCTTCGTTCCCTTGGCGCGCTGATTGAGAAGGTTGATTCCGAGAGGGAGATACAGAAGTTCAAGATGAGCGTGGGCTTTTAACGCCATATCAGGTTGGCATGATATTATTGCATTTTGAAGAAAATATTTTAAGGTATGGTGCTGCAGCGCCGTGCCTTTTCTTTTTAAATTTTTAATAATATGGGGAACGCATATATGGTATTATGTAGAAGTGGGCATTTAACAAGGCATTGCCTGCGGAATGGAGATGTTCCATGAAGCTTAATACCAAGCTGAAGATTTCATTTGTGTGCATGTTTGCACTGCCCATTGTAATATGCGTGATTGGGGCGGCATTAATCATATCCCTGCAGGATGCGGCATTTAGGAGCGCTTACGGTACCAGCGGCATTAAGCTGGTGGATTCCATAACCTCGCTGCCGCTGCTGAGCCGCATGACGGATTCGGTGTACGGTGAGCTGCAGGAGGCGGTGAATGCCAATCCGGACTGCCTTGATGCCAAGGAGGACATCCAGGCGTGGGCGGAGCGTGTGTCCGAGAGGTATTCAAGCCTTGTGGTGAGGAAGGATGGGGTGATTGTCTATTCCAACAGCACCATTGAGCAGTCGTGCCTGTATGAAATACTTCCTGAGTTTGGGGATGGTAAGGACAGCCGCACAGAGTATGGCAGGTATTATGGCGGTGATTACCGCTGCCTGGTTAAACAGGTGGATTTCACCAATGCCCTTGGAAGTAAAATCAGTGCATACATCATTACCTCTGCGCAGATGATTCCACAGACCAAGGTGATGCTCATAGAGTTTGCGGCGATAGTGATTGTGACCCTCATGCTCATCAGCCTGTTTCTCACGGTGTGGATGAACCGAGCCATTGTGCATCCGATTCTTAAGCTCAACGAGGAGACGAGGAACATCAAGGAGGGCAACCTTGACACGCCGCTTCCGGTGAATGACGGCAGGGACGAGATAAGCAACCTCACCCGTGATTTCGAGGAAATGAGGGTGATTCTGAAGGATTCCGCAGAGGAGAAGGTGCGCACGGAGGCGGAGGAAAAGGAGCTAATCAGGAACATTTCCCATGACCTCAAGACACCGCTGACGGCGATTAAGGGCTACGTGGAGGGGCTGATGGACGGCGTTGCCGACACACCGGAAAAGCGCCAGAAATACCTCCGTACCATATACAACAAGGCGAATGACATGGACCGTCTGATAGACGAGCTGACCATGTATTCAAAGATAGACATGAACAAGGTTCCGTACACATTTCGCAGGATTAACATTAATTCGTACATGACGGACTGCTGTGAGGAGATTGGGGTTGACCTTGAATCCCGTGGGATTGGGCTTGAATTTCACAACTATTCTGATGGCGGGCAGTATGTCATGATTGACTGTGAGCAGATGAAGCGGGTCATCAACAACATAGTCAACAATTCGGTAAAATACATGGCTGACCGCAAGGGCGTCATGAAGATAGAGATATTTGATGATGGGGAAAACGTGCTGATAAGGCTGGAGGATAACGGAAAGGGAATTGCCGCCGAGGATTTGAAGCACATATTTGAAAGGTTTTACAGGGCGGATTCCGCAAGGGGGACCAAGGAGGGCGGAAGCGGCATTGGGCTTGCAATTGTGAAGAAGATTGTGGAGGACCACGGCGGAACCATATGGGCTGAAAGCACGGAAGGAATTGGAACCGTCATGAACATAAGACTTAAAAAGGCTGATTAAATCGGGAGAATGTGGACATGGAAAATGAAGCAAAAAAGAGGATTTTGATTGTTGAGGATGAGGACAGCATTGCCGAGCTTGAGAAGGATTACCTTGAAATCAGCGGCTTTGAGGTTGACGTGGCAAAGGATGGCGACGAGGGGCTTAAGGCAGCACTGGCAGGGGATTACAGCATGGTTATCCTCGACCTCATGCTTCCGGGGACTGATGGGTTTGCAATCTGTAAGCAGATTAGGGAGAAAAAGGACACGCCAATCATGATGGTGTCCGCCAGGAAGGAAGACATTGACAAAATCAAGGGCTTTGGGCTTGGTGCGGATGATTACATGACCAAGCCGTTCAGTCCAAGTGAGCTGGTTGCAAGGGTCAAGGGACACATGTCCAGGTATGAGAGCCTCAAGAACGGGCGGTTTAACAATGACGTGATTGAGATTCGCGGAATCCGCATAGACAAAACCGCAAGGCGGGTGTTTGTCAATGGGGAGGAGAAGGCATTTACCGCGAAGGAATTTGACCTGCTGACCTTTTTTGCCGAGAATCCCAACAGGGTGTTTACCAAGGATGAGCTTTTCAAGGAGATATGGGACATGGAATCCATCGGCGAGATTGCCACGGTCACGGTGCACGTTAAGAAGATTCGTGAAAAAATTGAGGCTGACACCTCCAATCCCCAGTACATTGAGACAATATGGGGCGTGGGGTACAGGTTCAGGATGTAGCGCATCCGCCAAAAACGCCTGCGGAATGGGAGGAATTGAATGACACCTGAAATAATATACGAGGACGTTGACATGCTGGTGTGCAGGAAGCCGGCAGGGGTTCTGGCGCAGTCGGACCGTTCCTTTGACGTTGACCTGGTGAGTGCGCTCAAGACGTATCGGAGGGGAAAGGGCGAGCCGCCTTATATTGGGGTTATTAACAGGCTTGACCGTCCCGTAGACGGACTGATGGTGTTCGCAAAGTCGCAGAAAAGCGCCGCAAGGCTCAATGGGCTTATGCAGGGGCGCGGGTTTGGGAAGGTATATGAAGCCCTTGTGGTTGGTGCGCCACAGGAAGAGGAGGGCGTGCTTGAGGATTACCTTGTGAAGGATGGCAGGAACAACACTTCCATGATTTGCGATGCCGCACGGCAGGGGGCAAGGCTTGCGAGGCTTTCATACAAGGTGCTGGAGGGTCTTTCGCTTCAAATGCCTGAATCGGGCGGGGGTTCTGACGGTGTTGTGGTGACAAGGCTTCGCATCCTGCTTGATACAGGACGGCATCACCAGATTCGCGTGCAGTTTGCCAGCAGGGGGCTTCCCCTTGTCGGGGACGTGAAGTATGCGGCGGAATCAGGCATTGCAGTGGACATGGATTCCTGCATGAAGGCCTGCGGGGTGCCAAGGGGAACGATGGCGCTGTGCGCCTGCGAGCTTGAGGTGGATGGAAAATCCTTTCGGATTAGTCCTCAGTTTTGAAATAATGCATAAAATCACATTAATCCGCAGAAGATAACCTCGGTGTCACGTTGATTCCATTTTGAATGGAGGGGTTATGTCCGGGATTAAGTATAAATGTCTCCTCCTTGGGGGGAGCCTTCTGATAGTGGCAGGGGTGATACTTGGGGTGAAGCTGGTGCTTCCGCTGGTGTCGCCCTTTGTGCTTGCATTTTTTTTGGCGGTTGCAATTGAAAAGCCCGTGAGCCTGCTTGCAAAAAAGCTCCCGGTGGGTGGGCGCATGCTTTCCGCAGTCATTTTTGCCACATTTTTCCTGATTATCCTTGCACTGGTACTTGGCGTTGCCGGTTATTACATCTTAGGTGAGCTGCGTGGGCTGTTTTCCCACTATGATTATTACAGGTGGAGGTATGATTGTGAGCTTCGCAGCCTGTGCGGCAGGGTGGACAGGCTTTTGTTGGTCGGGTCGGATGCAACCTATGGTGTGGTTGGCGGCTATATGGAAAATGTTCTCGGATGGCTGAAAACAGGGAATACGCTGTCCATGGCAGCAAAATGGGTGTACCGCGCAGGTTTTTTTGCAGCGGGATTTCTTGTGATGGTCATTTCGCTGGTGTACATGAGCCGTGAATTGGAAATGTACAGGAAAATCAAGGAGGAAAGTCCGTTTTCCTGGGAGCTGGGGCTTGTGTACGGTGAGCTTAGGCAGCTTTTCAGGGTGTATTTTGGCACGCAGCTTGTGATTATGCTGTGTACGGGGGTCATATGCACGGCGGGGCTTTTGCTGATTGGCAACCCATACGGTGTCGTGCTGGGGCTTTTGATTGGTGTCCTTGACGCATTGCCGCTTATTGGGACGGGGACCGTGCTGATACCCTGGAGCATTTGGCTTCTAATCAAGGGGAAAATGTTTTCCGCCGCCGTGCTTGTCACGGTGTATGTCATTACGTACATCCTGCGTGAGGTGATGGAGGGGAAGCTCATGGGTGACAGGCTTTCCGTGTCACCGGTTGCCATGATTGCAGCCATATATGTTGGAATCCTTTTGTTCGGGCTTTGGGGGATATTGCTTGGACCCGTGTGCCTTAGCCTTTGCAGGTCGCTAATACACGTCTTGAAAACCTATCTGAAAGGTGGTAAAATATCCACAAAATGACCTTTTTAGAATAAATATGGAACGGAGAATGTTATGTCAGAGGATAAAAAGCTGGTTGAGGCGATAACCTCCATGGATGAGGATTTCGCGCAATGGTATACAGATGTTGTCAAGAAGGCAGACCTTATGTGCTATTCAAGCGTTAAGGGATGCATGATATTTAAGCCTGATGGTTATGCAATATGGGAGAACATACAGGCGGAGCTTGACAAGCGGTTTAAGGCAACGGGAGTGCGCAACGTGTACATGCCAATGTTCATTCCTGAAAGCCTGCTGCAGAAGGAGGCGGACCATGTGGAGGGCTTTGCGCCTGAGGTTGCATGGGTGACTGAGGGCGGACTTGCGCCGCTGCAGGAGAGGATGTGCGTAAGACCGACGTCTGAGACGCTTTTCTGTGATTATTATAAGAATGAAGTCCAGTCATACAGGGATCTTCCGCAGCTTTGCAACCAGTGGTGCTCGGTTGTGCGCTGGGAGAAGGAGACGAGGCCGTTTCTTCGCTCAAGGGAATTTTTGTGGCAGGAGGGACATACCGCACA
>CAYZYS010000043.1:0-17260 GCA_964482605.1 uncultured Bacteroides sp. | reverse complement strand
GGCCGCTGATATCAGCGCCGTTGTGACATTCATGATTCGTTCCGTCCTTTTTTCACACTAAAATCCCTAAGATTGTATCATTTTTGACGGGATAATTCAATCAATGGTGCATGGGTATTTTGGCACCGCACTTATTGCACATTTGTACCGGATGTGGTATCATTGGGTCTATATTATGTGTAGTAGTGCGCCCTTTTGGCGTCTGCAGAATGGAGATTTGATGAAAGTAGTTATCCTGGCTGGTGGTTATGGAACACGAATAAGTGAGGAGAGCCACCTGAAGCCGAAGCCGATGATCGAGATTGGCGGAAAGCCAATTCTGTGGCACATCATGAAGGAGTATTCCCATTATGGTTTTAATGATTTCATTATATGCTGTGGTTACAAGCAGTACGTGATTAAGGAATGGTTTGCGGATTATTACCTGCATAACAGTGACATTACCTTTGACTTTGCCAACGGCGGCGAAATGACGGTTCATAACAATACGGCCGAGCCGTGGAGGGTGACGGTGATTGACACGGGGCTCAACACCATGACCGGGGGACGTGTCAAGAGAATCCAGAAGTATGTGGGTGATGAGACATTTATGCTTACATACGGTGACGGTGTCAGTGATGTGGACGTGAGGAAGCTGCTTGAATTTCATAAGTCACACGGGAAGATTGCAACGCTGACGGCGGTGAGCGTGGGGCAGAGGTTTGGGGTGCTGGAGTTTGATTCCAATGACACCATTAGCTCCTTCAGGGAGAAAAAGGATACCGATGGAAGCCGCATCAATGGGGGCTATATGGTGATGGAGCCTGCGGTTTTTGATTACCTTGAGGGGGATTCCACCGTGTTTGAGCAGGAGCCGCTCAGACGGCTGGCTGCCGAGGGTGAGCTCAAGGCATACATGCACAACGGCTTCTGGCAGTGCATGGACACAAAGCGCGAGATGGAGCAGCTTGAGGCAATGTGGCAGAGCGGTAAGGCACCATGGAAGTCCTGGGACTGAAGCCTTATATGTAAGGAATGATTTACATTTATTGAGGAGCGTATTTTGGATGAGTGGGAAACTTGTTGATTTGGAAGCGTTCAGGGGCAGGCGGGTTCTTGTCACGGGACATACGGGGTTTAAGGGCTCATGGCTTACAAGGATTCTTGTGAGGGCAGGGGCACAGGTTACGGGATATTCGCTGGAGCCGCCAACCTCCCCTGCATTGTTTGATTTGTGTGATGTAAAGGATAAAATTGACCATGTCGTGGGAGACATCAGGGATTTGGAACATCTCAAGGCGGTGTTCGAGAAGACGCAGCCGGAGTTTGTGCTTCACCTTGCTGCGCAGCCGATAGTCAGGGATTCCTATAAAAATCCCGTGTACACCTATGAGACCAATGTCATGGGCACGGTTAATGTGTGTGAATGTGTCAGGCTGTTTCCATGTGTGAAGTCATTCCTGAATGTGACCACGGACAAGGTATATGAGAATAAGGAATGGAGCTGGGGCTACCGTGAGAATGAGCCCCTGGATGGGTATGACCCTTATTCCAACAGCAAGTCCTGCTCGGAGCTTGTGACACACAGCTACATCAATTCATTTTTCAGGGACATGGATGTGGCGGTTTCCACTGCAAGGGCGGGAAATGTCATAGGCGGTGGGGATTTTGCCAATGACAGGATTGTGCCTGACTGTGCAAGGGCCGCATTTGACGGCAGGGAGATAATAGTCAGGAATCCACACTCGACAAGACCGTATCAGCATGTGCTGGAGCCCCTTGCGGCGTACCTGATGATTGCCATGGGGCAGTATGGGGATAAATCCTTGATGGGCTTTTACAATGTGGGACCCGATGAATCGGACTGCATAACCACGGGAAACCTTGTGGACACGTTCTGCAGGGATTGGAACGCCGCCACGGGTGAGGAGCTTTCCTGGGCTGACAGGTATGACGGGGGACCGCATGAGGCGAATTTCCTCAAGCTTGACTGTTCAAAGCTTAAGGCCGCATTTGGCTGGAAACCAAGATGGAGCTTTGCGACCGCGATGGAGAAATCCGTTGAGTGGTATGCATGCCATAAGAATGGCGAGGATGTGGCAGGCTGCATGGACAGGCAGATAGATGAGTTTTTTGCGGGCTGATTTAATAAATGAAATGGAAACCGTGTGATGTGCGGTGGAGAGGCAGGGAAATATGTTTGAAAATAAGACGGAGCAGCAGGCAAGGCAGGAGATTCTTGACCTGGTGAAGGAATATTGTGACACGTTCCACGTAAAAAAGCCTTATGAGGAGGGGGACCGCATTTCCTATGCCTCAAGGGTGTATGACAGCAGGGAGATGACCAACCTCGTTGACAGCTCCCTTGAATTTTGGCTTACATCCGGAAGGTATACGGATGAATTTGAGAAGCGTTTTTCGGAGTATCTGGGGGTGAAGTTCTGTTCCCTCGTCAATTCCGGGTCATCGGCAAACCTGATTGCCTTCATGGCATTGACGTCCCCGCTGCTTGGCGACAGGCAGGTGAAAAGGGGAGATGAGGTTATTACCGTTGCATGCGGCTTTCCAACAACCGTCACGCCTGTGATTCAGTACGGCGCGGTGCCGGTGTTCGTGGATGTGACAATTCCCCAGTACAATATAGACGTGACGCAGCTTGAGGCTGCATTGTCACCTAAGACAAAGGCTGTGATGATAGCACATACGCTGGGCAATCCATTTGACCTTGCGGCGGTGAAGAATTTCTGCGATAAGCACGGGCTGTGGCTGGTTGAGGACAACTGTGACGCACTTGGTTCCACATATACAATCAACGGTGAGGTGAGGTTCACGGGAACCGTTGGCGACATCGGAACCTCTAGCTTTTATCCTCCTCACCACATGACCATGGGCGAGGGCGGTGCTGTGTACACCGACAACCCTCTCCTCAACAGGATTATCAGGTCATTCCGTGACTGGGGGCGTGACTGCGTATGTCCGTCAGGCCATGACAATGTGTGCGGACACCGCTTTGACAGGCAGTATGGGGAGCTTCCTCTTGGCTTTGACCATAAATACGTGTATTCACATTTCGGGTATAATCTGAAGGCAACTGACATGCAGGCGGCAGTTGGGTGTGCACAGATAGAGAAGTTCCCGTCCTTCGTGGAGAGGAGGAAGCATAATTTTGCAAGGCTCCACAAGGCGTTGGAGGATGTGTCCGACAAGCTGGTGCTTCCGGTTGCATGTGACAATTCTGACCCGAGCTGGTTTGGCTTTTTGATGACCTGCCGTGAGGGCGTGGACAGGAATACCGTTGTCAGGTACATCGAAGGGAAAAATGTGCAGACAAGGGCGCTTTTCGCAGGAAACCTGACGAAGCACCCGTGCTTCGACCAGCTTCGTGCATCAGGTGAGGGTTACCGTGTTGTCGGTGACCTGGCGGTTACGGACAGGATTATGCGTGATACCTTCTGGGTGGGCGTGTATCCTGGGATGACGGATGAGATGATTGATACCATGGGGAAGGTAATTAAGGAAGCAGTAGTGTGAAAAATCACACTGATGTGCCGTTGGGGCTCAGGAAAGAGGGAATATGAAGATTCGTTTGGCGGATTATGTTGCACAGTATCTTGTTGACAATGGCATAACACACAGCTTTTCGGTGACGGGCGGGGGTGCCATGCACCTTAATGACGCATTGGGACACCAAAAGGGGCTTACCACGGTGTATAACCACCATGAGCAGGCGTGTGCCATTGCGGCTGAAAGCTATGCGAGAATCAATAATAAGATTGCGGTTGTGTGTGTCACCACGGGTCCGGGGGGAACCAATGCCATAACCGGCGTTGTCGGGGGCTGGCTTGACTCCATACCGATGCTTGTGATATCGGGGCAGGTGCGCTATGACACCACGGCAAGAAGCACGGGGCTTGGCATAAGGGCAATGGGCGACCAGGAATTTGACATTACAAAATGTGTGGAGTCCATGACAAAGTATTGTGAAATGATTGAAGACCCCAACAGGATTGCATATGCCCTTGAGAAGTCGCTGTACCTTGCGCAGACGGGAAGGCCGGGGCCATGCTGGATAGACATTCCCGTCAATTTCCAGGGCTGTGAAATAGAAACTGATGAGCTGCTGCATTTCGACAGGGCTGAATATGAAAGGATTAATTCATACAAGCTGGCACCAAGGGTGACGGATTCACAGGTTGATGAGATTCTTGCGAGGATTCGCATGTCCAAGAGGCCTGTCTTGTATGCAGGCAATGGAATCCGCATAAGCGGCGGGTTTGAGAGCTTTAAGTCTGTGGTTGGAAAGCTTGGCATTCCTGTTGTGACGGGCTGGGACAGCATAGATGCCATATATGATGAGCATCCGCTGTACGTTGGCCGCGGCGGAATCATGGGCGACAGGGCGGGCAATTTTGCCGTGCAGAACAGTGACCTTTGCCTGTGCATAGGCAACCGTTTGAGCATCCGCCAGGTTGGTTACAACTGGACAACCTGGGCAAGGGAGAGCTATGTCATAATGAATGACGTTGACAGGGATGAGCTGCGCAAGCCGACGCTTCACGTTGACATGCCTGTGTGGGCGGATGCAAAGGATTTGCTTGAAAAGCTGGACAAGGCGCTCGATGCAGAGCTTGCGTGTACAGGGGACGGCGTGTTCTGGAAGCGTGACAACTGGCTTGAGTGCTGTGCAGGCTGGAAGAGCCATTACCCTGTTGTGCTGCCGAAGCATTATGAGGATAAGAACCACACAAATGTGTATGCATTCATAAAGGAATTGAGCAAAAGGCTTCCGGAGGGTCGGGTCACGGTTGTTGGCAACGGCTCCGCCTGCGTGGTGGGAAGCCATGGATATGAGATTAAGAAGGACCAGAGGTTCATCATCAATTCGGCAATTGCATCCATGGGATATGACCTGCCAGCGGCAATCGGTGCCTGTGTTGCGGTAAATGGCGATGCTGCCCTTCGTGGAAGGAGCAGTGCAAGGAAGCAGTCTGAGCCGGCGGATGAAACAGCCGTGAAGGATGTCATATGCATAAGCGGTGATGGCAGCATACAGATGAATCTCCAGGAGCTGCAGACCATAATTCACCACCGTATGCCGATTAAGATATTCATGATTAACAACGAGGGCTACCATTCAATAAGGCAGACACAGACAAACCTGTTTGATGCCAATTTTGTCGGGATTGGGCCCCAGAGTGAGGATTTGAGCTTCCCTGACATGGGAAGGATAGCGGAAGCGTACGGTTATCCGTACCTTAGCTGTGATTCCAATGATGAGCTTGCGCAGGTGCTTGACAAGGCGCTGTCAATGGATGGGCCTGTGTTCGTTGAGGTGTTTACCTCAAAGGAGCAGAATTTTGAGCCGAAGTCGGCAACCAGGAGGCTTGAGGATGGAACTCTGGTTTCGCCTCCGCTGGAGGACCTGGGGCCATTTCTTCCAAGGGATGAATTTCATGCAAACATGATTATTGAGCCAATATCGTAGATTGCGGGGGATGAGGATGAAGCAGGCGATTGTGACAGGCCCCACGGGTGCCGTGGGCATGGCACTTGTGCGGCAATTGAATATGGATGGCGTGCAGGTTGCCGCCGTGGTGCGTCCTGCTTCTGCAAGGAGGGCAAGGCTGGAGGAGCTTTTGGCAATGCCGAATTTTTCCGGTACCGAAACACGGTTTACAATTGTTGACTGCGGGCTTGATGAACTGGAAATGCTTGGGGACAGGCTTGCCGCCGCAGGCTTTGCCATCGGGGATGACTGTGTGTTTTACCATCTTGGCTGGGATGGCACATATGGCAATTCAAGGAACAACATGTACGGTCAGAACCTTAACGTAAGGTATGCGCTGGATGCGGTGGAGGCAGCAAAAAGACTTGGCTGTACTGCATTTGTGGGGACGGGCTCACAGGCGGAATACGGCAGGGCGGAAGGCAGGCTTACTGCCGCAACACCGACATTTCCTGAGAATGGCTACGGGATTGCAAAGCTTTGTGCAGGGCAGATGACGAGGCTTGCCTGCCAGGAGGCGGGAATCCGCCATGTGTGGACAAGAATCCTGAGTGTGTACGGTCCTTATGATGGCATGAAAACCATGGTGATGAGCCTGATACATAGTCTGCTGTGCCATGAAACACCGAGGTGTACGGCAGGCGGGCAGATGTGGGATTACCTGTATTCCGGGGATGCAGGACGTGCACTGGCGGCAGCAGGGAGGTCAGGCAGGGACGGAGGCATTTATGTTGTGGGAAGCGGTAATGCAAGGCCGCTTAAGGAATATATTGAGATAATCAGGGATGAAACTGCACCGGGTGCGGCAATTGGCTTTGGGGAGGTTGCTTATTCACCAAACCAGGTCATGTACCTGTGCGCTGACATAGATGAGCTTACAAGGGATACGGGCTTTGTGCCGCAGGTTGACTTTAAAACCGGCATAAGGCAGACGATAGAGTATGTTAAGCATATGGAGATGGGGAGACTTTAATGAAGAAGATTAGCATCATGGTTCCATGCTACAATGAAGAGGAAAATGTGGAGGCGCTGTCTGAGGCACTCATAGCCATGTTTGCGAGGGATTTACCGCAGTATGATTATGAGATTTTGTTCATAGACAATGATTCCGCGGATACCACAAGGGTGATACTGCGCAGGCTGTGTGAGAACAACCGGAGGATTAAGGCGATTTTCAACGCAAAGAATTTTGGGCAGTTCAATTCACCGTATTACGGGATTTTACAGACCACGGGAGACTGTACGATTCCCGTCTGTGCGGATTTTCAGGACCCAATTGAGATGATTCCAAGGCTGGTTGCAAAGTGGGAGGAGGGCTTCAAGATTGTGTGTGCCGTCAAGACACGCAGCAAGGAAAATCCCATCATGTACTGGCTTCGTTCATGCTATTACAAGGTTATCAAGAAAATGTCCTCTACGGAGCAGATAGAGCAGTTTACGGGCTTTGGGCTGTATGACAAGGCATTTGTCAAGGTGCTTCGGGATTTAAAGGATCCGATTCCATTCATCCGGGGCATTGTGGGGGAGCTTGGCTTCAAGCGCACGGAGATAGAATATGAGCAGCCACAGAGAAGGGCAGGGAAGACGCATAATAATTTTTACACGCTGTATGATGCGGCAATGCTGAGCTTTACGTCATATACCAAGATTGGATTGAGGCTTGCCACGTTCATCGGTGCATTTGTGGCTGTTGCCAGCTTTATCGTTGCACTGGTGTACCTGGTGCTGAAGTTAATTTACTGGGACCGCTTTTCAGCAGGGATGGCGCCGCTGGTCATACTTGTGTGCATATTTGGCTCGCTTATCCTCATATTCCTTGGGCTTATGGGGGAATATATACTTAGCATCAACCAGAGGGTGATGAACAGGCCGCTGGTGGTTGAGGAGGAGCGCCTGAATTTTGACGAATAATCACATTTGCGGACATTTGCGGATAATGGCGTAGTGGAAGCATATGATATGGAGAGATGTATGAGAAAAGAAAAATATACATTGCAGGATGTACACCATTGTAATGATCTTTTGCTTGCTGAGGTTGACAGGCTTTGTTCACTCCATGACATTAAATATTACATGGACAGCGGGACGCTGATTGGTGCGGTCAGGCACAAGGGCAACATCCCGTGGGATGATGATGTTGACATCTGCATGAGCCGAAGGGATTTCGAGAGATTTGAGAAGCACTGCCTTGCAGGAGAGCTGTCGGAGGGCTTTGAGTATGTGCACCCAAGGGATTACGGGGAGAATCATTTTTTTGACTTCATACCCCATATAGCATACACCAAAAGCCACATACAGGCTGATGCCGGGGAGATGGAATTTTACAATGGGAAGCTGAACCACATACTGCTTGACATATTCATCCTTGATGACATGCCGCCATCGGCTGTTGCGTGCAGGTGGAAGAAGCTCAGGCTTAAGCTGATATACATGCTTTCATGGGCGCACCGCTATGAGATGGATTATTCCAGGTATTCACCGGCAGGCAGGCTTGTGGTTGCCGTGATGAGCCGCATCGGGCGTGCATTTTCCCAGACGACGCTGCTTAAGTGGTATGACAGGGTTTCCAGGTCTGACAATGGCAGGGGGTATTCGGATTCAATGCCAACCAACTATCCGCCAAGCTTTTTTTATGTGATATTCAAGAAGCAGTGGTTTAGTGACACGGTGAAGCTGCCCATGGATGAGTTTGAGTTCTGTGCGCCTGCGGGGTGGGATGCCCTGCTGAGGGAGTGCTATGGCGACTATATGCAGCTTCCGCCTGAGGAGAAAAGGCATCCGGAGCATTATGATGTGGATGACCCTGAGTTTTGGATTGACATGTAACGGGGAATGACGTGAAGAAGAATGTATTGAAAATGTTTGCGGGCGATATGATGTACAGCGTGCTCGCATTGTGTACACTTAATGGAATACTGCAGCTTTTTGTGAATCCATACCTCACAAGGCAGATGGGAGCCACGGATTTTGGCGTGATATTGTCCATACAGTCAGTGGTTTCAATTATGGCATCGACCTTTGGGACGGGAGCCAATTATTCCAGGATGATGACGGTCACGAAAAAGCAGGACCCGAAGGGGGATTACAATATCTTCCTTGGGGGCATAGGGCTTCTGTCACTGGCTGTGACGCTGGTGATGCTGTATGTGTTTGACAGGACATATCCTGACAGGGGCATATTCAGTGCCGGTATGTATGTGAGCTCCCTTGTGCTCATGGCTGCCACGGTGCTCAGGTATTATGGTGATGTGAGCTACAAGCAGACAGTGAATTACCGCGGTTACCTTGTTTACTATGTTGTGATATCCGCAGGGTACATTGTGGGTACGCTTCTGTATCCCGTGACACATTCATGGGGACTTGCACTGTGCCTTGGCGAGGTGTGTGCAACGGTCTTTGTTGCGGCAACGGGCGTTATATACAAAAGACCGTTGTTTGAGAAATCAGAAAAGCATAGGTATGTGATGCAGTCCGTGTGGCAGCTTTCATTTGCCTATCTCATATCGGGCATGATAATGAATGCGGACAGGATTTTGCTCATGCTATTTGTCGGCTCTGCGGAGGTGACGGTGTTTTACACGGCGACATTGGTGGGAAAGATTGTGGCAATGCTGACAAGTCCACTCAATGGCGTGGTGATGGGGCATTTGTCCCAGTATGAGGGGAAGCTTACAAGGAAGGCGATGGGGCTCATATCTGCGCTGATGCTGCTTGTGTGCGTGGTTGTGCTGGCGTGCAGTATTGTTGTCTCACATGTTTTCGTGAAGATAATGTACCCTGATGTGTACGAGCTTGCAAGGCCACTGTTTCTTATTGCAAATGCGGGGCAGATATTTTATTTTACATCTGAATCCCTTATGGTGATTGTGCTCAGGTTTACGGGGGAAAAGCTCCAGATTGTGCTGAATGTGGCGTATGCCGTGCTTTTCTTTGCACTGGTGGTTCCTGCGGTGCTCCTGTATGGGCTTAACGGGCTTGCAGCAGGGATTTTGATTGCAAATGTCATCAGGTACGCGGCAGTGACCGTTGTGGGGATTATGTTTGGAACGAAGTGATTTTGTGCGCATTGTAGCACGGAAAGTAGGACTTGCGTAGATGAAATGTCTGATTCTTGCCGGGGGGACGGGAGATTCCCTTTGGCCCTTATCAAGGAAAAATTACCCAAAGCAGTTCATGAACATCAAGGAGGGCAGGTCGCTTCTTCAGGAGACCATTGTGCGCAACATGCCCTTCTGTGATGAATTTATCATAATAACCAATGAGAGCTACCTGAACATTGTTGATGGACAGATGAAGGCATTTCAGGGGCTTCATTACCGTGTCATCCTTGAGGGCATGCCGAAGGGTACTGCGGCGGCAATGGCGCTTGGCTGCATGCTGTTCAACCAGTCGGAGCTCATGTTTGTGGTGTCGGCGGACAACCTCATAGACGGAAGGGAATATCAGGATGCGGTTCTTGAGGCAAAGGAGCTTGTGAAAAATGAGGGCTGTCTTGTTGCATTTGGCGTAAAGCCGGAAAGGGCATCCTCCACCTACGGTTATATATGCAGGGACGGAAGGGACGTGCTGCATTTTTATGAGAAGGTTTCCCTAGGACAGGCGGAGCAGTTTACCTATGATGACGGTTATCTGTGGAACAGCGGGCTTTTTCTTTTCAGGGTTGGGGATTTCCTCAATGCGCTGAAGCTGTGTAATAGGGAG
Organism: uncultured Bacteroides sp.; assembly: GCA_964482605.1. Lineage (GTDB taxonomy): Bacteria > Bacillota > Clostridia > Lachnospirales > Lachnospiraceae > Bacteroides_F. Next base: position 7,074 of record CAYZYS010000043.1, on the reverse strand, counting down.
CTGTATGACTGCTGTGTGGAGGCAAGGAGGAAGGTGCCGACTATACGGCAGGTCGTGCATTTTGCGGATTTCATCATGGAGAAGTTCCCAAAGGGAAGCGTAGAGGGTGACGTGTTCGCAAAATCCCATAACGTGAAGGTTGTGGAGATTCATTTTGCCTGGAAGGACATTGGTAATGTAACCGATATATGCGACACGGAAATGGCGGATGAGGGCAGCCTGTACTGCATTGAAAATGCCTGCCGCAATGTGGAGGTGCTGAACCAGTCGAGGCAGCGCCAGCTTGTGGTTGCCAATGACCTTGAGGACGTTGTGATTGTCAACACGGATGATGCGGTGTATGTGTCAGGGCGTGATTCCGTTGACAATGTGAAGGACATAATCAGGGACAACCATGATATGTATGGGCATTATTTTGATTATAACCGCCTTTCATACAGGGAGTGGGGGGTGCATGAGCTGCTCACGTCAGCCAGTGGCTACAAGGTCAAGAAGGTGACGGTCTTCCCTGGGATGAGCATGAACCTTCACCAGCATGAGTTCAGGAGTGAGCACTGGTCCGTGGTTGAGGGTGTTGCAACGATAACCCTTGGAGAGGTTGAGCGTGACTACCACAAGTTTGAGAGTGTGTTTGTCCCTGTTGGCGTAAGGCATAAGGTGGCAAATAACACCGATTCGGATGTGGTGATTATAGAGGTTGGAATTGGTGACCTGCTCAATGACAACGATATGGTCAGGATATATGGACGTGGTAATGAGACGGATTCACGTGATTCGGGCATCATCAAGCTTGACCCTGCCTTCAAGGACAACTTGTGGGGAGGGACAAGGCTCCGCACTGTATTTGGAAAGAAATGTGATTATGACATAATTGCGGAGAGCTGGGAGCTGTCGGCACATCCTGACGGGCAGAGCCGTGTTGCGTCGGGACATTACAGGGGCATGCTCTTTAATGAATACCTTAGGAAAATCGGTAAGGATGCCCTTGGGTGGAAGTGCCAGGCGATGGACCGTTTTCCGATACTGATAAAGTTCATAGATGCCAAGCAGCCGTTGTCAGTGCAGATTCATCCTGATGATGAGTATGCGCTTGAGGTTGAGGGCGAGTATGGCAAAAATGAGGTTTGGTATGTGCTTGATGCCGAACCGGATGCAAGCCTGTACTGCGGGCTTTCCCGTGACATATCAAAGGATGAGCTTAAGGAGCGCATTGCCGCCAATACGGTTGAGGAAGTGCTCAATGAGGTCAAGGTGAAGAAGGGGGACGTTGTGTTCATCAAGGCGGGAACAATACATGCCATTGGCGCGGGAATACTCATCTGTGAGATACAGCAAAATTCCAATAGCACTTACAGGCTGTATGACTATGGACGCAGGGATAAATACGGCAACCTGAGGGAGCTGCATGTCGAGAAGGCGCTTGATGTGGTCGACACCACGCCGTACAGGGTGGAGGGCAACCAGCCGGAGCTTGTGTCATCCGATGATAATTACAGGGTTGAGAGGATTGTGCAGTGCAAGTATTTTGAGTGCTTTAAGTATGATGTCACAACCACGGCAAGGGTTGTGGTGGAGGATTCCTCCTTTGTGTCGGTTGTGTTCCTCAGCGGCAGCGGGCGGTTGTCCATAGACGAGGAGGGGCTTGACTTCAAGGCTGGGGAGAGCTTTTTCGTTCCGGCAGGGAAGAAGTCAGTGCACGTCAATGGCAAGTGTGAATTTATCGTGACACACGTGTAGGATGTGAGCCATTGCATTTATTAAAAAATAAGAATCCCGCAGCGGTGACAAAACACCGTTGCGGGATTTTTCATGTTTAACCGTACGCTGCCATATATTGCAGCCGTTGTGCCATTACCTGCCGTTCGCCTCATTGTATGCCTTGACACGGCTCTGTATCCTCTCAACAGGATTGAGTATGTCGCTGATTGAGGCATCATGGTTGAGGGTATCTATTATCAGGGCAATGTATTTGCTCATGTCCACGTCAACATACCAAGGCTTGGAGAGAAGCTGCTCCGGCTGGTATATCAGATTGGTGGTGAGAATCTTGTCAATGATTCCGTTCTCATAAGCTTCATCAATTTTCTTGAAGCCGTTGGTGAAAAGCCCGAAGGTTGCACATGCAAATACCCTTCTTGCCTTGCGGCGCTTAAGCTCCTTGGCAACGTCAAGTATGCTCTCGCCGGAGGAAATCATGTCGTCTATGATTACAACATCCTTGCCCTCAACATCAGAGCCAAGGAATTCATGTGCGACAATCGGGTTGCGTCCGTTCACAATCCTTGTGTAGTCGCGCCTCTTGTAGAACATGCCCATGTCTATGCCGAGGACGCTGGCAAAATACACTGCACGTCCCATGCCGCCCTCGTCAGGGCTTATAATCATCATATGGTTGGAATCAATCTCAAGGTCATTGACATTGAGAAGCAGGTATTTTATGAACTGGTAGGTTGCCTGAACCGACTCGAAGCCGCTGAGTGGTATTGCATTCTGCACCCTTGGGTCATGCGCATCAAATGTGATTATGTTGTCCACGCCCATGGCCGCGAGCTCCTGCAGTGCCAATGCGCAGTCCAGGGATTCACGCCCCGCCCTCTTGTGCTGGCGGCTCTCGTAGAGGAATGGCATAATGACATTGATTCTCTTTGCCTTTCCGCCGCAGGCTGCGATTATTCTCTTGAGGTCCTGGTAGTGGTCATCAGGTGACATGTGGTTTACAATCCCGCCCAGGGAGTATGTGAGGCTGTTGTTGCATACATCAACCATTATGTAAAGGTCGTAGCCCCTGACGGATTCATTAATCTCGCCCTTTCCCTCGCCTGAACCAAAACGCGGTGTCTTGGCGCTGACAATGTAGGAATCCCTTCTGTAACCGGTGAATGCCAATGTGCCTGTATGCTCGTTTTCACGCTGCTCCCTCCACTGTACAAGGTAATTGTTCACCTTTTCACTGAGTGAGGTGCAGCTTGCCGTTGGGATTATGCCCAGGGCCCCAACAGGTATTGTCTCAGTATGACGTTCGTCGCGTGGCATTATGTTGTCCTCCATTTTCTGTGTGAAAAATTATTGTGTGGTAACTCCTAATACATCTTAGCATACGAAATCCATAAGTCAAGAATGTTTCCGCTTCTGGATTCGTATGTCCTGCCCGAATACACGGAGCAGCGTGTAGACGCTGGTTATCCGTGACATTATCCTATCAGAGTACATTTGGCTTAGTTCATTCAACCCAAGGTTAGTTGAGATGATGACTGCCTTTTTCTTGAGTATTCTTTCATTGAGACAGTAGAACAGCCTGGAGTTGGTGAAGGAATTGCTAAGCTCCGTCCCAAGGTCATCTATAATCAGCAGGTCACAGTCAAGGATTGATTCCATTGCCATTTCCTGTGATTGTTCCTTGTTGAAGTCCGCCATCGCCTCAAAAAATTCCACCGCGGTCAGGTACACCACGCTGTGTGAGCTGTCCAGCAGTTCCTTGGCAATGCAGTTGGTCAGGAAGGTTTTTCCGACCCCGGTTGCGCCATACAGCAGGAGGTTGTGGTATGAGGTGTCAAATTCGTCTATGAACTGGTGGCATAGTGCCACAACCTGGCGCATGTTGTCATAGGAGGAGATGCCGGTTGAAGGGTCAAGCTCCTTTTTTGAATACCATTCCATGGAAAATGTGTCAAAGTTCTGTGTGCTTGTGATGTTCTTCAGGTTGGAGCCCTTATAGAACATATCCGTAATCTTTTTTCTGAAGCAGGAGCACATTACGCCGTTTACATAGCCCGTGTCATGGCATTCCGCACATTCATATATGGGCTGTAGGTAGTCGGCGGGAAATCCGCCCTGCTCAATCAGCCGTTCCCGCCGTGCCTTAAGCTCATGCAGTCTGGTCTTGTAATTCTCCAGTGCGTTAAGACTTCCGTCGACAATCAGCCTTGCATTGGCTGCGGACAGCTCCACGATTGCCCTGTCAGCTTCCTCAAGTTCCGGACAGCGGCGGTACACCTCCTCCTGGCGTTCTTCCTGTATGTGTCGGTTTTTGGTCTGTATTCTGTTGTAATCCCGCATGATTGCGTCATGCTGTGAATTGGTAAGTGCCATGTGGCTCCTCCCTTGGCGCAATTATTGTCACACAAGCTTAGTGGTCACGATTGTGTGTTCCAGCTCGTCATAGTCGAAGCCACGCTGCTGGAAGCTGTTGAAACGGTTGCTGCCGCGCTTTGGCCTCTGGTTGGACGTGTCGCTGGAGGAGTTCGCCGTATTGCCTTGTGTCTTTCTGGCTTCCTCAAATTCCTTGTCAAGCCCGTCAATGTCTGAGAGGTTCGCGATGCCTTTTTCCTTCCATTGGGAGAGCACCTTGTCGGCATATTCAAAGCTTGGCTTGTGTATTGCCTGCATTGTGCGGTTGCATGCCTCGATTATGATGTCTGACTCAAAATTATAGGTGTCACGCCACTTGGTGATGTAATTTTGCTCAACAGGTGCGATGGTGCGCCCTGTGATGCCAAATGCCTTGAGAACGGCAAATGCGTCATTGCCCTGGAGGCTTGTGTAAAGGGCTGCCTCCTTCGGGGTGCGGATTCCCTTTGCAACCCAGTCCATCGCAACCTTCTCCATGTAGCGGAAGCTGCGGTGATCCTTGGATATGCAGTATTCGAGCAGATATTCAATCAAATCTGAGGACATTTTCAGTTCCTCATAGAAAAACAGTATCGAGTTGGTCTCGGATGAGGTCAGCGTCTTTCCCATGTATTTCTGGGCTATGTAAAGAAGCTGGCTCAGCTCCTCGTCCAGCGTGAACTGCTTAATCTGCGCCTTGGTGTAATTCGGTTTTACGCGGGTCTGCGATGCTTCCGTCTGGCTTTCCTCACCGGCATTGGCAGAAGGTTCCGTGCGGTCAGCGGAAGGTTCGCCGGCCTGTGCATTAAAATTCAGGGTAATGCATGTCAGAGTTTCGGAATTGTGCACATCTCCATCCTGGTAGGAAAGCTGCATAAGCCCGTTTTTCTCCCAGTACCGCAGTGCACGCAGCACGTCATTCTCGGTCATGTTGAACTTGTCCGCAAGGAATGAAAGGCAGAAGCAGTCATTGTCAGCGGAATGGCTGCCGCAGTCATTCTGTGAGTGGCAGTCCGCTGAGGAGAAGCCCCCCGTGAAATATCTCAGCACATACAGGTATATCTTCACGAACTCACCGCTGGCATTTGGCATGTAGTTGTCGATAAATTCATTGGAAACGCATGTATAGCGTGCCGGTTGTGTGGCTTGTAAAGATAAAGGTCTCATGTGTTTGGTCTCCGTGTTCTTTTAAAAATTCTTTTTGACTTCAACATAATAGCATATTTGACGGTATTTGCAACTGTCGCCCGCATTGGCGGGACAAATGTGAATATTGTTGATAAATGTGGAAAACCACGATTGATATTTGCGGAAATGTGCAAATCACGTATATTTTCCGTCTTGTGGTTTTCCACATTGCAAATTGCGGAAATGGGCAAAAGTTTCCCACAAAAAAATGTGGAAAATGTGGATAAGGTGGATAAGCAATGGCAAAAAATGCAAAAAAAACAAGCCCCCGTGAAAGGGGCTTGCACGCTTATTCCACAAGTGCCTCGCCGACCTTGTATATGTCTCCGGCTCCCATGGTTATCAACAAATCACCGTTGAAACAATTTTTTTTCAAAAAATTTTCAATGTCATCAAAGCTTCCGGGGAGGTGACATTCCACACCCAGCTCATGGAGCCTTCCCTGCAGGTCGGCAGAGCTTACGTTGTAGGTGTTGGTCTCCCTTGCGGCATATATATCCGCAAGTACGACTGCGTCAGCCATGGATAGGGCTTTCGCAAATTCATCCATCAACAGGCTGGTTCTTGAGTAAAGGTGGGGCTGGAATGCAACCCACAGCTTTTTGTGCGGGTAATGTCCTGCGGCATCCAGCGTTGCCCGTATCTCGTCGGGATGGTGCGCATAATCGTCAACCACGGTTACACCGCCAAAGCTGCCCTTTATCTGGAATCGGCGGTCTGTTCCGGTGTAATTGCCCAGTCCCTTTTGTATCGCCTCCATTGGCACGCCCATGGAGAGTGCTGCGGCAATTGCCGCAATCGAATTGTATACATTGTGTATTCCCGGAACATTGAGCTGTATCTGTTCCTTAATTATAGGGGTGCCGTTCTTAAGGAGCGTGTAGCGGCAGTGTCCGTATTGGTCATAGCCTATGTCGGCTGCACTGTACATACTTTTGTCAGGGTTGCTTCCATATGTAATGACGTTCAGGTCAAGTCCCTCATAAAAATACCCATAATCCTCAATGTCAGTGTTGATTACCAGCGTTCCGCCCTTTGGCAGCCTCTCAACAAATTGCCTGAAGGAGCTTCGTATGTCATTGATGTCCTTGAAGAAATCAAGGTGGTCCTCCTTCACGTTGAGGATTATGTTCATGGTAGGGCAGAAGGACAGGAAGCTGTTGGTGTATTCACACGCCTCCGCCACGAAAACGCCGGACCTGCCTATGCGCAGGTTGCCGCCGATGTCCTTGAGGATTCCGCCAACGGTCACTGTCGGGTCGGTTCCGGCTGCAATGAGGATTTCCGAAACCATTGACGTGGTTGTGGTTTTTCCGTGGGTTCCCGCAACATTGACCGCCGTGTCATAGTTGGACATTATCTGGCCAAGCAACTCTGCCCTTGCCATAAGCGGTATTTTCCTCACAACCGCTGCCATGTATTCAGGGTTGTCAGGATGGATTGCGGCAGTGTATACCACAAGGTCAATGTCAGGGGTTATGTTGTCGGCGGACTGGGGATAGTCAATGCGGCAGCCTGCGGCGGACAGTTCCCTCGTCAACGCTGATTCCCTTGTGTCGGAGCCTGATATGGTAAAGCCCTTGTCCAGGAGGATCTTGGCAAGGCCGCTCATGCTGATGCCGCCTATTCCCATGAAATGCACATGCATTGGTTTTGAAAAATCTATTGTGTACATGACGAAAATCCTTTCATGAAATAACTTCATAAATTAATTATATTTTCATAAATTCAATTATAACCCTAAAATGAAAAAACACAAGGATTGAAACACGATATTTG
>CAYZYS010000042.1:0-17600 GCA_964482605.1 uncultured Bacteroides sp. | reverse complement strand
GCGTCCAAGGTGGCACCGGGTGTCACTTCATTTGTGACAGGGATGCTTGACGGTGCGGACATGGGGGAAAATGTGAAAAAGTATGAGGTGCAGTTTAACCCCACCACCTTAAAGCTGACGGCGCAGGCCGTGACGCAAAAGAGCCGCACAAGCCTTGAGGAAAACAAGGAGACCATGGAATATGGCGCCAATGATGCCACGTATACACTGAGCGTGCAGCTAATTGTTGACGAGTCCAATGCCATCCTGCAGACCGAGGGCAATGTACAGACGGAGGCGGAGGGCTTCATTGCGGCACTTAGCAATGAGAATACAAGGGCGCTACTGTTCATGTGGGGCGACATGACGTATGAGGGCATACTGAATGGCGTTGAGGTGAATTATACCATGTTTGACACCAACGGAATCCCGATACGTGGGGAGATTAACCTGTCAATCATAATGTGCGCCCTGATGTCATCATCCACGCCATCTGCGGACAGGCCGCTTGGTGCGTGGCAGTCGGCATATGATGGGCTGATTGCGGGAAACGGCAACCTTGGGAGCTCCACGGGGAGCTCCATACAGAAGGCGCTGCTTTGTGTCAATAACCTGACCCGTGTGCAGCAAAATGAAAAAAACAAGCTGGATGCAAACCATGGCAAGACAACGGCATTGGCACTGGAGAAGGCATTTTCCAAGGGAACCACGTCAGGAGGCTTTTCACAGACGGCAGTGAGCAATGGCTACAAGGTGCTGACGGTTCAGTATAATCCGGAGGAATTGTCATTCCAGAGCTCCCCGGATGATGATGGGAAGGCGGAAAGCGCAAAGGTTGACAAGACGCTGTCCCAGGCTGTCAAAACCATAATGACGGTAAAACTCACGGTGGAGAACATACAGGACACTGACGCATTCATATGGGACAAGCAGAAGGCAGTGTTCAGGGGTAGCACCAAGGAGAGGATAATGAATTCCTCCATTGCGTCTGTATTGAAGAATTATACCGTAAAAGATAAAATTGATGGGCTTCTTGCCCTTATGTCAAACACAATGACAAGAAATGTGGTGTTCTGTTGGGGAAAGCTGTCGGTCTCGGGGATGCTTTTGTCCGAGGAGGCTGAGTACACCATGTTCAATACATCGGGGAACCCGATAATGGGAACCGTGACAATGAAGCTCGTGCTCAATTCAAGCATCAGGGATGCGGGGGATTTCGACAAGCTCTTCAAGGTGAAGCACATGAATGTCATGGAAAACATCAATACAACGGCGGGAACCATAACGCAGCTTGTGCAGTTCAATAAATGAAATACATTTATATAAAATAAAAAACATTTATAATAAATAAAATAACATTGATAAATGAAATGGTAAGGATATGGCAGCATTGGATTATGAACAGCTAAAAACTGAATATGACCAGTTCCAGGAGCCGATAGCGGTTGTCCGCGTCAACGGCAAAAGGATTGGGGAGAGCAAGAAGGACTTCATCATAAGCGACCTTGAGGTTGACGTGACCTGCGGCTTTGAGGCATCCATGGCTACCTTTTGCATATATAACTGCTATGATTCGCTCAACGGGAAATTCATGGTGGATGACCTGAAAAAATATATTTGCCTTGGCTCCGAGGTTACGGTGCTCATGGGGTATTCAACGGTTGTGCGTGAGGTATTTGCGGGGTTCATATCAAAGGTTAATTACATTTACAAAAAAAATGACATTCCATGTGTGATGCTTACCTGCATGGATGCGAAGGGCTTCATGATGTCGAGCTGCCACTGTACGCAGCTTGTGTCGGAAAATTACGGGGACGCAATCAGTGAGATACTGCAAAAGGCAGCTTATATGCGGCTTCAGAACATGAATGTCATAAGAAGCCTCCACATAACGCAGACGCCTGACAAATCCGCAGTTGCGGGCTCACAGCAGCAGGATACGTCCCGGACCATTGAGATGGTAAGTGAGAGTGACTATGAATTCATAGTCAGGGCAGCAAAGCGCTTCAATTATGAATTTTACTTTGACTGTGGTGACATGGTGTTCAGGAAGGCGAGGGCAGGGGCATCAACGCAGCTTGTGCTTGACCCGCAGTGCGACATATACCAGCTTGACGTGCAGTATGACTGCACGGGGGTTGCGGGAACCGTGATTGTGCGTGGAACCGACGCCAACAAGGCAAAGCTCATAGAGGCAAAGGAAAAGAACAGCAACAAGTTTTCCATCGGCAACTACGCAAAGCAGCTTATTAAAAACAAGCAAAAGACATTTCTTGATGCAACGATACAGTCACAGAGCGATGCGGATTACAGGGCAGCTTACATAATGGACAGCACCGCTTATAAATTCGGCACACTGGAATGCAGCTGCATTGGCATTCCCGACATCAAGCCTGGTTCATTCATCCAGGTGGACGGCATGGGGGAGGGCATTTCCAATGTGTTTTACGTGGTCAATGTGATTCACCAGTTTGGACAGGATGACGGCTACCGCACGAGGATAATAGGCAGGACCAACACGCTTTTATAGGAAATGGGGATTGATATGGGGCTTTTTGATGAGATAGGTGACATTGCCGAAAAGCAGGTAATGAAAAGTGAATTTGGGGACAACCGCATATTTGGGGTGGTGATAGGCGTCGTGACCAACAATTACAGCAAGGATTTGCCGGGAAGGGTGTGCGTGTCAATCCCCAACAGGGACAAGGATGCCAATGTGCTCAAGTGGGCGAGGTTTGCAATGCCATACGTTGGCAAGGGCTATGGGGTGTACTGGCTTCCGGAGGTTGGCGACCAGGTGCTTGTCGTATTTGAGGATGGCAACATTGAGAAGCCGTTTATCATAGGCTCCATACCAACGGCGAACAGCACCTATGTGTCAAGGCAGTCTGACGAGCAGAACCAGTACAAGAACATGACCTCCAAGAACGGCAATTCCATCACCATCACCGACAACAAGGAGGGTGACGGGGAGAAGGACAAGATTTCGGTTGCCACGGCAAAGGGCGCACTCACGCTGGTCATGGACAATGAAAACCACAGGATTAACATAAGTGACAAGGAAAAGAAGAATTACATCACCATGAATGTTGAAAATGGTGAGCTCAACATCAAGGCTGAGAAGAAGCTGAACCTGAAGGTTGGCGATGTTGAGGTGAGCATTAACGGTGAGAGCGGCAAGGTCAACGTGAAATGCGGCAAATACAAGCTTAATGCAAGCGACAACGTGAAGGTGGAGACAAGCGGGATGTACAAGGTGGAGGGGGAAAATACCATCATATCCGCCAATTCGACCTTCAAGGCATCAAGCGGCAGTGCAGTTTCCATAGAGGGCGCCGTGATTAAGCTGGGATGATGATTGGAGAATGGCGATGGCAAAAGGGATGGATATGGATAGGAATGAGCTGACGGGAAGGGGAATGAAGTTTCCGCCACAGATTGATGAGGCGACTGGACGGTTCAAGACCTCAACGGGGGCGGAGAGAATCAAGGAGTCCATTTACCTTATTCTCATGACCCAGAAGACGGAACGCTGGATACGTCCGGAATACGGAAGCAACATAATGAATTACACATTTCTTGACACCAACAGCACAATGCTCAACCTGATGTCAATGGAGATAACCCGCGACCTCACAATGAACGAGCCAAGGATTAAAAATGTCGAGGTGGGCATTGATGCAGCCTCCAAGGAGGGGTACCTCCTTGTGTCAATTGATTACACAATACGGGAGGACAACACCAGGGACAATCTGGTATTCCCATTTTACCTTAATTTGGAACATGATGAGATGTAAACGGAGGGTATATGAAGGGTTTTTGCCTTATGGATTCGAGACAATTGAAGGACCTGGAGGAGGAAATGGGGGTACTTGCGGAGGGCTATGTCCCGGAGTGGAAGTTCACCCTTGACAATCCTGACGTGGGTTCCGTAATCGGCATCATATTTGCGAAGCAGATGATGGAAAACCTGCGCTCATACAATAAGTTTCTTGACAGGTGCCACCTGGAGTACATGAACATGCTTGGAATATCCCTGAAGGCACCGCAGCCTGCAAGGCTGATGGCAGTGTTCCGCCCCGTGTCTGACACGGAGGAGGTGACAGTTGGCAAGGGGACCGGGCTTGTGGTTGACACGGACAGTGAGGAGCTCTCAAGGACCGTTTTTGAGCTGTGCAGCACCATAAGCGTCACGCCTGCCAAAATCATTGACCTTGTCAGGACGAGCAAAAGCCGCCTGTTGGAGCTCCGTGATGACCTGGAAAATGCGGACGGCATTAAGCTGGGTGAATTTCCTGATGGGAATGACAAGAAAAAGCAGCTTCTTTTGTATCATACAAGTGTATTTAATGTGTATAATGGAAAGCTATCAATGCACCTTGAGGCTGATGTTGACTTTGCCGATGAGCTTGAACGCGGCAATTACGGCGTGTGGTACATGACTGAGGACGGCGCGTGTGATGCCGTTGTCTCAGGTGGCAGGGACGGTGACTTTGTCCTTGCAATGGACAAGCCGCTTAAGCGCATTCCGCTTGATGAGGATGGGGAAAACACGTGCTCGCTCATTGGGATTACACAGCTTCATCCGTCGGAGGCACCTGTTCACATTGACAGCATTGGTTTTAGCAGCACGGGTACGCCAAGGCGTCCTGATTATGTGTGCGCCAACAGGGTTGAGCAGGACCCGTCGGAATTTCTTGTGTTCGGGGATGAGCTTAACATATACAATGAATGCTACATAGGGCTTGATGAGTATTTTAACCAGGCGGGAGCAATTGCGGTGCTTGACTTCGACTTTGAGCTTAGGGAGCGTGTCATCGGGCTTCGCCCACAGCCTGAGGAGGATTTGAAAATCATCAAGAGAAAGAAAAGGCAGGATATGCAGGAGCTTCTTTCAGAGGCATATGCACAGGGTGTGACGTATGAATACTACTCGGAACAGGGCTGGAAAAAGCTTGACATAATGGAGCCTGACAATGCAAGGTTCATGTTCGGGACGGACAGGCAGCCGGCAAGGAGACTTGCCTTTAGGTGCCCGGGCGACTGGCAGAAAAACAACCTGGACGGGTATTATGGCAGGATGCTGAGGATTCGCCTTGTGTCCTCGGAGGATTGTTACATGCAGCCATGCAGGCACTATCTTCCGCTGATGAAAAACCTGCGCATTGAATATTCCTACGATGGTGGCATGGTTGCACCCGTTGGCTACGAAAGGCTTGACCTGTACGAAAAAACATCAGGCAGGTGGCAGGAGGGAAGGCTGCTTGCATTTTCCCCTGCGGTGGTGGATGAGGATGCGCTTTATGTTGGTTTTGACAGGGGGATGGCAAAGGGACCGGTGAGCATTTTCTTCAAGTTCATGGAAAACAGGGGCTTCAAGGGCATGACGGTGCGCTTTGAGTATTCAACTGGTTCGGGCTTCAGGCAGATGTCGGTCATTGACAATACCAACGGCGGTGCGATTTCAGGGACGGTGGTGTTCAACCCGCCGAGGGACTTTGCGAAAAAAACCGTTGCAGGCAGGGAAGCATTTTATGTCAGGATTGTCGATGTGAAAAGGACGCTCGAACATATCACAGGGGACAGGCCGGTGCTTGAGGACATAATAATCAATGCCACTGAGGCGGAGAACCTCCAGACCCTTGACGAGATGGAGTTTTATGTTGAGACCCCTGTCCCGGACATGAAATATGACCTTGGCATTTCCGGCATATATGACGCCAGGGTGAGGGTGATGGAGGAGGATAAGTACGTTCTTTGGCATGAGGTGGATGATTTTGCAGGACATGAGGGGGAGAGGGCGTACATAATTGACCGCATACATGGGACGCTTCTCTTTGGGGACGGTGTCAACAACCCCATACCAAGGGTTACTGCGGGTGTTGCATTTCTTGTAGTGCCGCGCGTGTGCCGGGGTGAGCTTGGAAATGTGCCTGCAAACTCGGTGGATGGCGGGTTTAATAGCCTGAATGCCATTGCCAGTGTGAGAAATCCTTATCCGGCATATGGGGGAACCGACATGGAAACCGTTGCGCGGGCTAGGAAAAGGGGTACGCACATAATGAGCTGCTGTGACAGGCTGGTTACGGCAAGGGATTTTGAACAGGAAGCGTATGTATTTTCTGACAATATTGCAAAGGCAAAATGTACCACGGATGACGAGGGGCACATTATCCTCACGCTGCTGATGAAGGACTGCGAGCTTGAGACTAATTCCTTCAATGTGGTGAAGGAAGGGCTTAAGAAGCACATTTCCCAAAAATGTGAGATGACAGTGAGGCCTGATGACATAATCATAAGGGAGCCGCTTTTTGCGGAGCTTTCGGTTCATCTCTGGGTAAGCTGCACGCCTGGGACGGATGTGTTTGTCCTGCAGCAGGAGATTAACGGCTGCCTTGATGAGTACCTGAGGCCAATCACGGGCAATAATGGGGATGGTTGGAACATCGGGGAGCTGCCGCAGAGGACGCAGGTTATCATGAAGCTAGACTTTGCGGGGGACAGGGCAGCGATACATAATTTTGACATGAATGTAAGGTTTGTTGACAGCAGCGGAACGCATGAAACGGATGCGGAAAGGCTGCGGAACAACCCATATGTTGTGGTTAAGGGTGGAAGGCATGAGATTCATGTATTAAGGAGCCGTGTATGATAGAGGAGCAAATCAACAGGGAGATAACATTTGAAGAGTTCTTTTCCGATGCACTGGCGCAGATTCCGCTTTACACCAGTGATTGGACGGATTACAACCAGTCTGACCCGGGGATTACCATACTTGAGAACCTGACGGCATTTCAGGTATTGCAGCAGACGGTAATCAACAAGATGACTGATGAGGTGCAGTATGGGCTTTTGCAGCTTGCCGGAATAAAAAGACAGACGGGCAAGGCGGCAAGGCTTTTGCTTGGGGCGGCAGGGGAGCTTGACGAGCCGTTAAGGCTTCCCTCAAACCAGAGGTTCATGGTTGGGGATTTGTGCTTTGAGAACAACAGGCCAATAACACTGAAAAACCAGAGGATTACTGATGTTTTCAGAAGGTCAGGCGACAAGGTCATCCCCCTCAATGAAATATTGCGCCCTGATTTGCCTGTCACGGGAAGCATATGGGGGGATAAGCCGTCATGCGGTGATGAGCTGTATTTCATAATCAACCAATTGTCTGCCGAGGATTCGGAGCTTGTCATGTATGTCCAGGTAAACCAGGAATACAGGCGTAATCCAATCACCTGGAAGGGGCATAATCCATTTGCGGGGATTAAGTGGCAGGCATACACTGACAAGGGATATGTGAATCTCAAGGTGAAGGACAATTCCGAATGCTTCATGCAGGACGGCTCCATACGCCTTACGCTGCCTGATGCAAAATTGGTACCCTACACCCACCACGGGTACAACGGGTATGCCATAAGGGCGACACTGGAGCGTGCCGAGTATGACAGGCCGCCTGTTGTTGCCAATGTTTTTGCATTTTTATTTGAGGTATGGCAGAAGGAATCCAAGACGCTGTGCTATACTTTCAGGGGTGAAGCGTCCATTGACGTGTATTGTGACCTGCTTGCACAGGGGTATTATGGCGTATATTGCCGTGAATCCGATGATGGCGCATATTACCTGTACACCAAAAAGCCGCAGGGGATTGTGGAAGGGCGCTTTTATTCAGTGGAGCGCCTTGGCGACGGGCATTACCGTTTTTCATTTTCAATGGAGGATTGCGGCCATGCGCCGTGCGGTGCAGCCAATGCGGTTAAGGTGGTGATATATGACGAGGCGATGATGAGGCAGTATCACCTTGGAACGATATTGGGCTATGACAACCAGGCGATACAGCTTCCCGTGGGAGGCATAATACCTGATTCATTTTCGGTTATTGTGCGGTTTAAGGATGATGAGGGCAATGACAGGTATGACTTCGTGAAGGCAGGAAAATGCTGCGAGGGCGGTTTTCTCCTTGAACTGGACGAAACTGGCGGCGTGGCTTATATCAGGGATGCCGGTGAGTATGTCAACGGTGAGCTGTATCTGGGAAGCATTGCGGTCACACAGGGAAGTGACGGCAACATTGACGCGGGAAAGACATTGTGGGCAGTCGGGCATCCGGAGGTGAGGCTTGTCAATGTGTCGCCAGGGGTTGGCGGAAGGAAATGTGACTCGCTGGAGCAGTTGAAGCGGGAATTCATGAGAAAGGTAAACACCTCGGGGGTTGCCGTGACTGCTGCGGATTATGAGCGCATTGTCAGGGAGACGCCGGGCTTGTGCATCAACAAGGTAAAGGCTGTTGTTGACAGGGATGTGAACACCGTTGACATAGCCGTTGTACCACATTCACCGGAGCGCTTTCCGGGGCTGTCAGCCACATACGCTGAGCTTATCCTGCAGCACATTAATGCATTTCGCCCGCTGCTTACAAGGGTGCGGATAATTAAGCCGGAGTATGTTCCCGTTGACGTGTATGCAACCGTCCGTGTAAAACCACATTACACTGACTGTGAGACGGCGATTCAGCACGTAATCAGGGAGCAGGTTGATTACCTTGGGGCAGGGCATGAGTTTGGCGAACTATTGCGGTATGAAAGTCTTTACCGAAGCATTAACGGGCTTGACTGCGTGGAGGATGTGATTGAGCTCCAGGTCAGTGCGGCAAGCCCTAACCTGGTTGAGAAAAGGGAGCTTGACTTAAAGCCTGATGACAGGTGTCTTTTGTATCCTGGAAGCATCAGGGTGGTTACGCAGATACGGAACATGGGATGACCCCGCAGATGGAGGAATGGTATGGCTTCAGACAGACGGTATTCAATTATGGCAAACAGGCTTAAAACTGCATATTACAGCAACATGGGCCATGATGGCGGCAGCGTGGTGTCAAGAACCCAGGATGGCAAAAGGGCGAGCTTTCTGCTGAGGGCGATTGACGGGGGTGAGGCAGGCGCAGGCTGGGGACGGTTGCACATGGATGTCTCGGCGTCACCTTCGGTTGTGTACGTTGTACACGCATTTGCATTGGATAACAAAAGCTTTCTTCGGAAGGGAACCGTGACGGGTGTGGAGGAATTCATGACGGAGCCTGACACGGGGGCTGACATTAAGAGGGAGTTCCTCTCGCAGATAGGCGGGGTTACGGTGAACTGCCAAAATGACATATTGCTGTATCAGCTTTCAGGGCGCTACCTGTGGATATATGTGGAGGTTTGGGGCGACGGGGCATTTGCCCTTGACAATATGAGGGTGGATGTAATCGGTGACAACTTCATGGCTGCATTTCCGGAGGTGTACCAGGAGAGGGGCAGCTTCTTTCATAGGTATATGTCTGTGTTCTCAAGCATGTACAACGATTTTTCGGACAAGGTGCACAATGTCCACAGGCTGCTTGATGTTGACCGTGCGGATGTGTCACTGCTTGAGGAATATGCGGCGTGGTTTGGCATTGACATCAGGGGCGGTTTTTTGAGCGAGGAGCGCATGCGCCTGTTTATGCATGAAATATTTGACCTTGTCAAATGCAAGGGGACAAGGGAGTGCCTTGAGCGTGTTGCACAGATTGCATTGGGGGAAAGGCCGGTCATAATCGAGAGAAACCTGCTTGATAAGGAGGGAAGCCTTGAGAACAGGGATGTGATTGACGAGCTTTACGGCGATTCCCCACTGGATGTGCTGGTGTTGACCACGGTTAGGCTTGAGGAGCAGAAAAAGGCTCAGCTTTTCTATTTCCTTGAGCAATTTAAGCCCGTGAGGTGCCACATGAACATAATCTTCCTCAAGGAGCATGGCGAGATGGACAAGTATACATACCTTGGCATGAACGCAAGGCTCACGGATGTGGATGAGGGAAGCATGGACGACAGCCTTGAGATGGACGGGAATATTGCCATGGGGTAGAGAATTATCCTTTACAAATCCTGTGACTAATCATATAATTGTGGATATGCGGGGTTGCCATATTTTGCTCGCAGAAATAAACAATAAGGAGATAGTTGAGATGAACAAAGTTGTAGAAGAACTTGGTAAAATCGGCATTGTTCCCGTAATTGCATTGGATGATGCAAAGGATGCCGAGCCATTGGCTAAGGCACTGGTAGAGGGGGGACTTCCTTGTGCGGAGGTTACGTTCAGGACTGCTGCCGCAGAGGAGTCAATCAAAATCATGGCTGAGAAGTTTCCTGAGATTATTGTCGGGGCAGGAACGGTCCTCACGCCTGAGCAGGCTGACAGGGCAATGAATGCAGGCGCTAAATTCATTGTGAGCCCTGGTCTTAACCCAAAGGTTGTAAAGCACTGCATTGACAAGGGCTACCCAATTGTTCCGGGCACAAGCAATCCATCAGATGTCGAGGTTGCAATTGAGCTTGGCCTTGATGTTGTTAAGTTCTTCCCTGCAGAGGCAGCGGGCGGCCTTAACATGATTAAGTCCATGGCTGCGCCATACACCAACATGAAGTTCATGCCTACAGGTGGAATTAACGCAGGCAACCTTAAGTCATACCTTGATTTCAATAAGATTGTGTGCTGTGGCGGTTCCTGGATGGTAAAGAAGGACATGGTTGCCGCAGGTGACTTTGAAGGCATAAAGAAGCTTACACGTGAGGCTGTTGACACAATGCTCGGCTTTGAGGTAAGGCATGTGGGCGTGAACCTCACAAGTGGTGAGGAAGCAGAGGAGCTTGCAGACACATTTGACAAGATGTTCAGCTTCCCTAAGAAGGTGGGCAACAGTTCAGTGTTCTCAGGCACGGGCTTTGAGCTCATGAAGAACAAGGGACGCGGAACCAACGGACACATTGCCGTTGCAACCAACTACATACAGAGGGCAGTATACCACCTTGAGAAGAGGGGCTTCAAGTTCGACCAGGATTCAGCCGTAATCAAGGAAGGAAAGCTCAAGGCAATCTATTTTGAGGGAGAATTTGGCGGATTCGCAATTCACCTTGTTCAGAAGTAAATAAATTTATTATCATATTATATGCATATGGAGGATAACAATGGCAAAGGTAGTTACAATGGGGGAAATCATGCTCAGGCTTTCCACCCCTAACAATGAGAAGTTCATCCAGGCTGATGAGTTTGACATCAACTATGGCGGCGGCGAGGCAAATGTTGCCGTGTCACTTGCCAATTACGGACACCAGGCAGCGTTCGTCACTGCCGTGCCTGACAATGAGCTTGGCGAGTGTGCTGTTGCTGCACTGAGGAAGTACAATGTCAACACGGACAACGTCGCAAGATGCGGTGAGAGGCTTGGAATCTACTATCTTGAGTCCGGCTCATCAATGAGGCCATCCAAGGTTGTGTATGACAGGGCTCATTCATCAATTTCAACGGCAACTGCCGCTGACTTTGATTTTGACAAGATATTTGAGGGTGCTGACTGGTTCCATTTCACGGGAATCACACCTGCCGTATCTGATTCAGCCGCCGTTCTCACAGAGGAGGCCCTCAAGGCTGCCAAGAAGCACAACGTGAAGGTTTCCGTTGACCTTAACTTCCGCAAGAAGCTGTGGTCATCAGAGAAGGCACAGAAGGTCATGAAGAACCTCATGCAGTATGTTGACGTGTGCATCGGCAACGAGGAGGACGCAGAGCTTGTGCTTGGCTATAAGCCTGGCAATACTGACGTCACAAGCGGTGACCTTGAGCTTGCCGGCTACAAGTCAATATTTGAGCAGATGGTTGCTGATTACAATTTCGAGTATTGCATTTCATCACTCAGGGTGAGCCATTCCGCATCAGACAATGGCTGGTCCGCATGCATTTACTCAAGGGACACCAAGGAGTTTTACCACTCCAAGGAGTACAGCATCCACCCAATCGTTGACCGTGTCGGCGGTGGTGATTCATTTGCAGGCGGTGTAATCTGCGGTCTTGTTGATGGCAAGAACTTCAAGGATGCACTTGAGTATGGTGTTGCTGCATCTGCACTTAAGCACACAATCCCTGGCGACTTCAACCTTGTGTCACGCAAGGAGGTTGAGACGCTGGCAGGCGGTGATGCTTCAGGGCGTGTACAGAGGTAATGTGATTTTCTCAAAGGGCTTTCCGTGTAATATGTGGAAAGCCCTTTTATTTTTTAAGTGGGGTTGTGTGTTATGAAGCTGTCAATATGCATGATAACGAAAAATGAATCAGCCCGCCTGAAAAGGGCGCTGGAATCCATCAAGAGGATTCAGGCTGATGCGGCGAAGGGCGGCAAGGGCCATGCAATAGAAACCGTGGTGGTTGACACGGGCTCAACGGATGACACCATGGACGTAATCAGGCAGTACGCTGACGTTGCGGGAAGCTTTGTGTGGTGTGACGATTTTTCCGCAGCGAGGAACCATTCCATAGGGCTTGCCTCCAATGACCTGATTCTTGTGCTGGACAGTGACGAATGGATTGAGTACGTTGACCTGGACGGGCTGGGGCGCATAATGGGGGAAGACCCGCAATGTGCCGGAAGGGTTGAGAGAATCAACGGCATGGACGGTGCGGGCGGCAGGGAGGTTGGACATGAGCGAATCTGCCGTGTGTTTGACAGGCGTGTGTACAGGTACAGGGGACGCATTCATGAGCAGGTGGAGCGAATCGAAAAATGCGGGCAGGCTGACACGTTGACATTGCACAGGGACGTGCCAGTCAGGCTTGGACACAGCGGCTATGAGGGCGATGCAGGGCAGCGGCGTGCCAAGGCGGAGCGAAACATAAGGCTTTTGCTGCTTGACCTAAAGGAGCACGGAAAGGATCCATACACGCTGTACCAGCTTGGCAAGGGATATTACATGTGTGGCGATTATTCCATGGCTGCGCACTATTTTGAGGAGGGGCTTGGCTTTGACCTGGACCCGCGGCTTGAGTACGTGCAGGACATGGTGGAAACCTACGGATATACCCTGCTTCAGCTTAAACGGTATGGTGAAATGATGTTTCTTGAGGACATATATGATGAATTTGCCACCTCGGCTGACTATATGTTCCTCATGGGGCTTGCCTACATGAACAACGAAAGGTTTGAGGAGGCTGTTGCGGAATTTGAGAAGGCTGCCGCCAATCCTGTGTGCAAGGTTGAGGGCTGCAACAGCTTCAAGGCATATTACAATGCGGGGGTGATAAGGGAATGCCTTGGGCAAAAGGAGGAGGCTGCCAGGTATTATGGGAAATGCGGTGACTATGCCCCTGCGGTTGAGGGACTTAAGCGTGTTTAGAAGGTTTCGAGCAGATCCTTCACCGTCTGCAAATCCTTTTTTGAAATCTTGTTCTGTATGTAGTGGTTGCGTTCCAATGGGATGGTAACCATCGAGTGGAGGTACCCTGAAAGCTTCATGAGGCGTGCCCTTGTCACGTTGTAAGGGTCATTGGCACCTGTCGTGAGGCACACATTGGCGCAAAGCGCGCAGAAATTCACGATGGAATATTCAACCGCCTCCTTGATGCCGTCATAATTCGGGAGTGGGGAAAGCGTGTTGTAAACCGCCTCTATTGCCGCCGTCATGCTGGCGTGGTAGGAGGCTGCGGTGACGCATTTTGATATTGATGTATCGTAGCATTTGTAGCAGTAGAGAATCTCCTTGACATTGCCTATGCTTTTTGCCCTTGCAAACAGGAGCATCAGCGTTTCACAATCCTCAAGGATGCAGTGCGTGCGGAATTGGATTCCAAGCTCCTGCAGCAGTGATTTTTTGAATATCCTTGACCATAGGTAGCCCCCGCTTGCAATGAGCTCGCTTCGCTTGTGGTCGTCAAGTATTCCCGTCAGGTCATCGGAGGTGTGGACGAGTGCGCTGTCGGTTGCCTCGTTGAAGTAGCCGCAGTCAACCATGTCATAGTCGCCCTCCATAGCTTTTTCATACATTTTTTTATACATATCAGGTACAGCTAAATCATCACTGTCCATAAAGCCGATGTATTCGCCACGTGCATATTCAAGCCCCACGTTTCTTGCACCCCCGGCTCCCAGGTTCTCAGACAGGTTCACAACCATGACCTTGTCGGGAAATTGCGCCTCACAGTCCATCATAATGGAAAGGGTGTTGTCGGTGGAGCAGTCATTTACCACGATTATCTCAATGTCCCCAAGGGTCTGCCCCACAAGGCAGCCAAGGCAGCCTGCCAGTGTCCTGGCGGCATTGTATGCCGGAACTATAACGGAAACCTTTGGCATCACTGATTCCTCCTGTAATTGGTCATTATTGGCAATCATGC
Source organism: uncultured Bacteroides sp. (assembly GCA_964482605.1). Taxonomy (GTDB): domain Bacteria; phylum Bacillota; class Clostridia; order Lachnospirales; family Lachnospiraceae; genus Bacteroides_F. The sequence goes on along the minus strand of CAYZYS010000042.1, from coordinate 3,452 downwards.
CTGTCTTCAATTTTACCAAATGAAGCGTAAATGTCAACGGTGGCGTTTAATCCCTGAAAATAAATGTTGCCATTTGAATTTGTGTATGATACAATTTCATCTATATGAGTGTTTTAGGACATCTATCAAGTCTGTTGGAAGGAGTTTTTTTATGTTTGGAATGTCATGGGCTGACACAATACGGATTTTCCTCATGATTGTGTTTGTCATTGTGTGTGTTGTTTTGACAATAGTTGTGTTAATGCAGGAGAGTAAAACATCTGGCTTGTCCGGAACCATTGCGGGGGCGGCTGATTCATATTGGGGCAGGAATAAGGGGCGTTCCGCGGAAGGAAAGCTGGTGCTTGCGACAAGGTGCCTTGTTGCGGCATTCCTGATACTTGCACTTGTTTTGAATATTAATTTTTAATGATGATGGGAACACTCTTGGATGAAGGCTGAGGGTGTTCCCTTTTTTGTGTTTGAAGGAAGAATTTGAGAGGAATTTGATGGAAGATTTTGAGAGAAGAAAAAAGCTGATAGAGAGCCTTGTGAAGGACCCCGGATATGTTCCGATGAAGGCGAAGGAGCTGGCGATACTCCTCCAGGTTCCCAGGGAATCAAGGAGCGAGCTTACCGCCGTCCTTGACAGTCTTGTTGCCGAGGGCAGGGTTGCGCTTACCAAGAGGGGTAAATATGTCAAGCCAGAGATGCTCTCACTTGAGGGGACATTTGATGCAACCCGCAAGGGCTTTGGCTTTGTGGTGGTTGACGGCATGGATGATGACATATTCATATCCGAGGGGGATGTCAACGGTGCCTTCCACGGGGACAGGGTCAAGGTTGTCGTGACAAAGCAGAAGCGCAATGGCAAGCGCATGGAGGGCAAGGTAATCCAGGTGCTTGAGCGGGGGATAAAGCATCTTGTGGGAAGCTATGAGGACAGCGGGACATTTGGATTCGTGGTGCCTGACAATGGCAGGATTGCCTATGACATATTCATCCCAAGGGAGAAGTCAATGAATGCCGTGTCGGGGCACAAGGTTGTCGTTGAGCTCACCGATTACGGAAAGAACGGCAGGAACCCGGAGGGCAGGATTGTCGAGATAATAGGCCACAGTGATGACCCCGGGACTGATGTGATGTCGATAATAAAGGCATATGAGCTTCCAGTGGAGTTTCCTTGCGAGGTTAAGTCCTATGTGGAGGGGCTTCCAGATGAGGTGGGGGAAAAGGACAAGGAGGGTCGCCTTGATTTGCGGGGGCTTCAGACCGTCACCATTGACGGTGAGGACGCCAAGGATCTTGATGATGCCATAACACTCTCAAAGAGCGAGGAGAATGGCAAGGTCAGGTACCACCTGGGCGTGCACATAGCGGATGTCAGCCACTATGTCAGGGAGAAAAGCCCACTGGACAAGGAGGCGCTTAAGCGCGGTACAAGCGTGTACCTGGTTGACAGGGTCATCCCAATGCTTCCAAGGGAACTTTCCAACGGCATATGTTCACTTAACCAGGGCACGGACAGGCTGGCGCTTAGCTGCCTGATGGACATTGACGGTGCAGGCAACGTGGTGGGACACAGGATTGAGGAAACGCTGATTAATGTTGACCGGAGAATGACGTACACAAGCGTCAAGAAGATACTTGTTGACGGGGATGAGGGTGAGATTGCCGAATACAGTGAGCTTGTGCCAATGTTCCGGCTGATGGAGGAGCTGGCTGCAATCCTTGGCAGGAAAAGAACCGCAAGGGGCGCCATAGACTTTGATTTTCCTGAGACCAAGATATTGCTTGACGACAAGGGCGTGCCGCTTGAGATAAAGCCGTATGAGAGAAACGTGGCAACAAGGATAATCGAGGAGTTCATGCTTTGTGCCAATGAGACGGTGGCGGAGGAATACTACTGGAACGAGATACCGTTTTTATACAGGAGCCATGAAAATCCTGACCCTGAGAAGATACAAAGTTTGTCTGTATTTGTCAATAATTTTGGATATTCCATCAGGAAGAATGCCGACGGGATTCGTCCGAAGGAGCTTCAGAAGCTCCTGAAAAAAATATCAGGGACACAGGAGGAGACCCTGATTTCAAAGCTCACCCTGCGCTCAATGCAGAGGGCAAGGTACACAACGGAGTGCAAGGGGCATTTTGGGCTTGCGGCAAAATATTACTGCCATTTCACATCACCGATAAGGCGTTACCCTGATTTGCAGATACACAGGATAATCAAGGACAACCTGCACGGAAGGATGGATGACGGCAGGCTTGCACATTACGGCTCAATACTTGACGGCGTGGCTGACCAGACCAGCAAGACGGAGCGCAGGGCGGATGATGCCGAGCGTGACACGGACAAGCTCAAGATGACGCAGTACATGGAAGCGCACATTGGCGAGGAATTTGACGGCGTGATATCAGGCATGACGAGCTGGGGCATATACGTGGAGCTTCCCAACACCATCGAGGGCATGGTGTCGGTGTCGGCGTTGAAGGATGGACATTACACCTTTGATGAAAACCATTATGAGATGGTCAATAACGTGACCAACAACACCTATGTGCTTGGGCAGAAGGTGCGCGTGAAGGTGGTGAACACGGACAGGGTGCTCCGCACCATAGATTTTGAATTTATCAGCAAGGAGGCGACATCCCATGGCAAGACCAACAGAAGGAAGAAAGCTGATAGCCAATAACAAGAAGGCTTACTTTGATTACTTCATAGAGGATAAATTTGAGGCTGGGATTGTGCTTCACGGAACGGAGGTCAAGTCCCTGCGCATGGGCAAGTGCAGCATTAAGGAATCGTACATCAAGATAGAGAATGGGGAGGTGTATGTGTGCAACATGAACATCACACCCTATGAGAAGGGAAACATTTTCAACAAGGACCCGTTGAGGCCCAAGAAGCTGCTTCTCCACAAGAATGAAATCAACAAGCTTCTGGGTGAGACTGCGAAGAAGGGCTATACGGTGGTTCCGCTGCAGGTGTACTTAAGCGGGAGCCTGGTGAAGATGGAGATAGGGCTTGCCAGGGGCAAGAAGCTGTATGACAAGAGGGCTGACATAGCCAAGAAGGACCAGCAGAGGGAAGCGGCGAAGGATTTCAAGATAAGGAACCTTCAGTGACGCTTCGGATCGGAGGGGAAGATGAACGCATGGTGGAATGGGCTGGATGTGTTCCAGCAGGTGCTTTATTGTATTGCAGTGCCGTCAACGCTGCTTTTGGCGATACAGACCATAATGGTCTTGTGCGGCTTCGGGCATGGCGGTGAGGCTGCCAATTTCAGTGATACCTCAGGGATTGATTTTGACGGCACGGGTGTGCATGACATATCGGGAATGCACGACATATCTGGAATGCATGATGTGTCAGGAATGAATGACATGCCGGGGATGCATGATGCGGGCAGTGCGGCTGACATGCACGGGCAGGCACACAATGGTGATGCGTCTTCACCGGGGGATGTCGG
>CAYZYS010000041.1:0-17606 GCA_964482605.1 uncultured Bacteroides sp. | reverse complement strand
CCCTTGGGGGTACGGTTGTGAGTACCTCCATCAAGATAGCGGGTGATGATTTTGATGAGGCGTTGGTTCGTTACATGCGTAAGAAGCACAACCTGCTCATCGGTGAGAGGACCGCAGAGGACATTAAAATCAAGATAGGCGCTGCCTACCCGCGTCCGGAGGTCACAACCATGAATGTCAGGGGGCGTAACCTTGTGACGGGTCTTCCAAAGACCGTTGAGGTTACATCCGAGGAGACGGAGGAGGCGCTGCGTGAGGCAACCTCACAGATTGTGGAGGCTGTACACAGCGTGCTTGAGAAGACACCGCCTGAGCTGGCATCTGACATTGCCGACAGGGGAATTGTCCTTACGGGTGGCGGAAGCCTTCTTTCGGGCTTGGACGAGCTTATTGAGGCAAAGACCGGAATCAACACCATGACGGCTGAAGACCCAATGACAGCAGTTGCGATAGGAACGGGCAAGTTCATAGAGTTCCTTGGGGGCTACAGGGACATAGACTGAAACGGTTAGGGGCGTTTAACGCCTGCGGAAGGAGTTAGTATGGTTAAGGGCTTATACACGGCGTACACGGGACTTGTTAATCAGCAGAACCGCTTGGATGTGATATCCAACAATCTGGCTAATGCAACAACCGTGGGCTACAAGAAGGAGGGCGTCACATCACAGTCCTTCGATGAGATGATGGCTATTAAGGTAAGGGACACAACTGGCATGTACAATCAGTACATTGGTGACGTGAGCCTTGGTGTCAAGATAGGTGAAACCTACACGGATTATGAGCAGGGCTCATTTCGTGAGACGGGTGAAAACTTTGACCTGGCGCTTGGCGGGGATGGTTTCTTCAGCATTTCCTACACCAACAAGGCGGGGACAACCTCTACAATGTACACCAGGGATGGCAATTTCTCCATGACCAAGGATGGCTACCTTGTGACGAAGGATGGGGATTATGTGCTCGGTGAGGGCGGAATAATCCAGCTTCCGACGGATGCAAGCCAGATTGCCATAAGCCAGGACGGAACCATCACGGCTGACGGCGTGGAGATTGACAAGCTCGCACTGGTTGATTTTGAGGATTACAACTACCTTCAGAAATATGGCGAGAACCTCTACAAGGCACTTGACACCGCAACGGTAAAGGATTGCGATGCAACGGTTTACCAGGGCTACCTGGAGCAGTCCAACGTCAATGTCGTAACCGAGATGGTTGAGATGATAACGATATCAAGGGCATTTGAGGCAAACCAGAAGGCAATGAATGCGGCTGATGACACATTGCAGAAGGCAGTGACACTTGGACAACTGTAAAATGCCGTGATTAATGTTTACGAATGATGGCACATAAGGGAAAGAGAGGTAAGGGAACTATGATGCGTTCACTTTGGACGGCTGCCTCAGGCATGACAGCCCAGCAGAACAATGTCGACACTATCGCCAACAACCTGGCAAATGTCAATACCACGGGATATAAGACGGAATCGGCAGAGTTTAAGTCACTTTTGTATCAGACACTCCAGACCAGGACCACCACGGCAAATGGTGAGAACAAGCCTGTCAGCGCACAGGTGGGGCTTGGAACGAGAAATTCATCCATAACGTCACATTATACGCAGGGTTCGATGCTTGCCAGTGACAACACATTTGCATTTGCAATTGAGGGGGATGGCTTCTTTGCTGTGCTTGGTGATGACGGTGAAACATATTATACCAGAAATGGTAATTTCTTTTTATCCGAAATGGAAGCGGGAAGCTACCTTCTGTGTACCTCGGACGGCAACGCTGTCTTAAGCTCTGAGGGCGCTCCGATTATTTTCAATGTTGAGGATGCAAACCAGATAACCGCTAGTGCAGACGGTGAGTTCCTTTATCCTGATGAGGCCAACAATCCGCAGCCGTTGGGGATTTCCTTCGGATTGTTCCAATTTGTGAATCCATCGGGGCTTGACAAGACATCAGGCGGGCTCCTTGCCCAGTCAGAAGCATCAGGCGTTCCGCTGAATGAGGCGGATGGCACAGTTCGTACGCCTAGTACGCTCAAGCAGGGCTACCTTGAGGGCTCCAACGTGAACATAGCGACTGAGATGGTAAACCTGATAACGGCGCAGCGTGCATACGAGCTTAATTCCAAGGCGATTAACGCATCGGATGAGATGCTGCAGCAGGCTAACCAGTTATATAGGTCATGATAAGGGGATGGGATTATGAGTGATACTGTAATTAATGGATATGCATCATATTATCAGAACTACGCAACAACTAGTGCGTCAACAAGCTCGCTGGAGCAGACGCTTTCAACGGATTTGTCGAGTGCCACGGATGATGAGCTGATGGATGTGTGCAAGGAGTTTGAAAGCTATTTTGTGGAGCAGGTGTTCAAGTCCATGGAGAAAATGATTCCGGAGGATGAGGATGATGACGAGGATTCATCCATGAGCTCCATGATGGATTATTACAAGGATGAAATGATAAGCCAGTATGCAAGCCTGGCAACGGAGTCCAATGGCGGCACGGGGCTTGGGATTGCCCAGACCCTCTACGAGCAGATGAAGCGTAACATCAATGGCTCGGATGTGCCTACGGTGGATTCCATGGTTACACAGGCTGCCCAGAACGGGACTATGGAAAATGAGGATTCATGATTAAATGGATGAGTATGGCAACATAATTGGCGCCCCTGGGGGCGCCGGTGCCGCGGCAGATGACGTGTATGGTGATGACGTGCATGAGGTTGAGGGCTTTGTGGAGCACATAGTGTTCCGCAACGAGGAGAACGGCTTCACCATATTTACCATTGTTTACAAGGGTAAGGAAGTTACCTGTCTGGGTACATTTGGCTCCCTCAATGAGGGGGAGTATCTGGTGGCAAGGGGCGGATATGAAACCCACCCCGTGTACTGGAAGCGGTTCAAGGTGCGAACCTACACCCTTAAGCTTCCCGAGGATGAGCAGTCCATAAGGCGCTACCTGGGCTCAGGTGCGATTAAGGGAATAGGTGCAAAGACGGCGGAGAACATAGTCAATTACTTTGGGGTTGATGCCTTCAGGATAATGGAGGAGGAGCCGGAGCGATTGGCTGAGGTCAAGGGAATAAGCATTCGCAGGGCAATGGAGATTGCCGGCCAGGTGGCAGGGCAGCGGGACATGCGAAAGGCGATGATGTTCCTTCAGCAATATGGCATATCCATGGGTATGTCATCTAAAATCTATGAGCAGTATGGAGAGCAGATATATTCCATCCTGCAGGAAAATCCCTACAAATTGGCTGATGATATCAATGGCATAGGCTTCAGGATGGCGGATGAGATAGCCACCAGGGCGGGAATCAGGGCTGACTCTGAGTTCCGCATAAAAAGCGGCATTCTGTATGCCCTGGGGCAGGCTGCGATGAACGGGCATACCTACCTTCCCATGGACAGGCTGTGCGCTGACGTCGGGCAGCTTCTTTTAATTGACCTGCCGGATATGTCGGTGTACATACAAGAGCTTGCCATGGAGCGCAAGGTGGTTGCAAGGGATGGCAATGTCTATCTTGCGATGTATTACTACATGGAGCTCAAGTCGGCAAAAAAGCTGTCCGACCTCAACATGACGTATGATGTCGACCTTGCGGAGGCGGGTAAGGAGCTTTCTAGGATTGAGGACATGGAGGGCATAACCCTTGAGAGCCTGCAAAGGGATGCGGTGATGGGGGCGCTTGGCAACGGCGTTGTGGTAATCACGGGCGGCCCGGGAACGGGAAAGACCACCATCATCAACACAATCATCAGGTATTTTGAGGGGGAGGGGCTGGACATCAGGCTTGCGGCGCCAACCGGGAGGGCTGCGAAGAGAATGTCGGAGACCACCGGCTGCGAGGCGCAGACGATACACAGGCTCCTTGAGGTCAATGGCGGCTCGATGGACGGCGAAGGCGGGGCGGTGCATTTTGAGAGAAATGCGCTTAATCCGCTGGAGACGGACGTGCTCATAATAGATGAAATGTCCATGGTTGACATTTCCCTCATGTCGGCATTGCTGGATGCGCTGCTTGAGGGGACACGGCTTGTCCTTGTGGGTGATGTTGACCAGCTTCCGTCGGTGGGGCCGGGGAGCGTGCTCAAGGACATAATCGGTTCGGGACGCTTCAAGGTTGTGAAGCTCACCAAGATATTCCGGCAGAGCGACGAAAGCGAGATAGTCACCAATGCCCATGCAATCAACAATGGTGAGGATATTATCCTTAACAAATATAGTAAGGATTTTTTGTTCATACACAGGGAAACCCCGGAGGACATCGTGAGGGCGCTTTGCACAGTGCTGAGGGAGAAGCTGCCGGGCTACATACATTGCAGCGTGCAGGAGGTGCAGGTGCTTACCCCGATGAGGAAGGGGCTTGTGGGCGTGGAGCAGCTAAACAGGGTGCTTCAGTCGTATGTAAACCCGGATGGACAGGAAGAGAAGGAATTTTTTGGCACCATGTACCGCGAGGGCGACAAGGTGATGCAGATTAAGAATGATTACCAGATGGGCTGGGAGAAAAGGAACGCCCATGGCTTTCCGTATGAGAAGGGCTCTGGCGTTTACAATGGTGACATGGGAATCATAGAGGAGATTTCCACATTTTCGCAGGAGGTTCACGTGAGGTTTGATGATGACAGGCATGTGTCCTACCAGTTCAGTCAGATGGACGAGCTGGAGCTTGCATATGCCATAACCATCCACAAATCACAGGGAAGTGAGTACCCGGCGGTAATCATCCCGATGTTTCCGGGGCCGAGGATGCTGATGACCAGAAACCTTTTGTACACCGCGGTCACAAGGGCTAAAAGCTGTGTGTGCCTGATTGGGCGTGAGGAGTGCTTCCGTGAGATGATAAGGAACCTTAATGAACAGAAGCGGTATTCGTCGCTTGGGGTGAGGATTAATGAGCTTTGATGGTGTGCTTTGGTTGGAAAATGCATGGGACAGGGCGCTGAACCTTTTGTATCCGAGGGTGTGCTGCGTGTGCCAGCGCCCGATTGGGATGGATGCGTGGGTGTGCGGTGACTGCAAGCAGGGCTTGAGGTACATAGGCAATCCGAGGTGCCTCAAATGCGGGAAGCCGCTTTCGGGTGATGATGAGGAATATTGCGCCGACTGTCGGGCAGGCGGACACATTTACACGCAGGGTACGGGCGTGTGGGGCTATTCTGATGGGATAAGCCGTTCCATATATCAGTTCAAATACCATGGGATGCGGGATTATGCCAGGTTTTACGGTGCGGAGCTTGCAAGGTGCTGCGGCGGCATGATTCAGGCATGGGGTGCTGACGTGTTCGTTCCCGTCCCGCTGCATGGCTCAAGGTACAGAAAGAGGGGGTACAACCAGGCGGCGCTTGTTGCAAGGCAGGCGGGCAGGCTTTTGGGGCTTCCGGTTGACGAGGGGCTGCTTGTGAGAAGGCATGGGACGAGGCCGCAGAAGGAGCTTGACGAAAAGGGGCGAAGGGAAAATCTGAAAAATGCTTTTATTATTTCACGAAATGTAGTAGAATATAGCAAAGTCGTCCTGGTGGATGACATTTACACAACAGGTGCCACGGTGGACGAGTGCAGCAGGGTGCTGCTTGACGCAGGAGTCAAGTCGGTGTACTTTGCGGCATTGTGCATTGGGCGTGGCTTCTGACCAACAAGGGAGGGGATTGTATGGACGTAAGGAATTGCAGGAAATGCGGGTCGCTTTTTAATTATGTTGGGGGTGCGTACAGGAATCTGTGCCCCAACTGCATCAAGGCTCTTGAGGAGAAGTTCGAGGAGGTAAAGAATTACATCAGGGACAATCCCAACACCACGATTGCACAGGTGTCGGAGGAGTGCGATGTAAGGTCTGAGCAGATTGAACGCTGGGTAAGGGAGGAGAGGCTGGTATTCTCCGCTGACTCACCCATCGGGATTCCGTGCGAGGGCTGCGGCGTGACCATCAAGTCGGGAAGGTTCTGCGACAAGTGCCGCACCACAATGGGCAACCAGTTTGCCAATGCATATGAGAAACCGAAGGTTGTATTGCAGCAGCCAAAGGCAAAGGATTCGGGAGCGAAGATGCGCTTCATAGATAACGATTGATGAGTGTGATGGAGCCGGATGCGTAGGGCACCGGCTTCATTTTTTGCGCTAAAATTAAAATTTGGCATTAAGTTTTCTTCCGTACTTTCCGATAAAGTGTACAGCAAGGAAAGCAATGGAGGTGATTAACATGCGTATAGATGCTTACAATTCCGTGTCACAGGTGTATGCTTCACAGCCACAGGTAAAGGCTGCCAAGGCAAATGCTTATGTACAGCAGGACGAGAAATACGAGGTGTCTGACTCGGCAAGGAGTTATTCCGTTGCCAGGGCTGCAGTTGCCAACACAACTGACGTGAGGGAGGACAAGGTGGCTGACATCAAGGCAAGGATGGCGGCAGGAACCTACAACATCAGTTCTGAGGCGATAGCGGACAAGATTTTGTCCAACGCAGAGACGATTGCATTTTAATTTAAAGGGGTAGGTTCTGGTGGCAAGTTTGATTGAGAACCTCATCACCGTTCTGGGGGATGAGAATGACGAATACCAAAGAATGCTCACAGTATCCAGGGAGAAGACGGATGCAATCGTCAGGGGCGACGTTGCAAGGCTCCAGGAGATATTGGGAGAGGAAGAGTCAATCATAGAGAGGCTTGACACACTGGAGGCCAGGAGACAGGAGCACATTGAGGACATAGCCAATGTGCTTAATGTTCCACTGGAGGATATGAAGGTTGACCTTCTTGTGAGGATGCTTGAGAAGCAGCCAAAGGACAGGGATGCGCTTGTCAGGGTTCACGATGCCCTGAAGGCAACCACATCACAGCTTATGGTCATCAATGAGAACAACAAGGTGCTGATTAAGGAATCCCTTGAAATGCTTGAGTTTGAGATTAATGTCATCCGCAATTCGAGGATGGCGCCGGAGACAGCCAACTACAGTAAGGATGCTTATGGCGTGGGACAGAACGGGTACATGGCAGGAACCTTTGATGCCAAGCAGTAGGAGAGGCGAAACGGACGGAGGGCTGGAGTAATGGCTAACGGAATGACAGGCTTGTACATAGGTGCATCGGGGTTGCAGTCCGCACAGACTGCCTTGAACACCACGGCGCACAACCTTGCCAACATCAATGTGACAGGGTATACAAGGCAGCAGGTGTCTTTGTCATCTGCTGATTATTTTAGAATCGGAGAAAGCGCAACACAGGAGAAGTCTTATGGCGTTGGCGTTGACACGCTTGCCATCAGGAGGGTGCGCAATGACCTGATTGACAAGGCGTACCGCCAGGAGACTGGCAGGCTGGGGTATTATTCCAGCCAGTATGAGGCAAACACAGAGGTTGAGAATTTATTTGGCGAGATGCAGGGAGTTACCTTCCAGGACCAGATGGAGGACCTGAAGGATGCCATATCGCAGCTTACGACTGAGCCGGAGAGCACCATAAAGAGGGGTGCGCTTCTTCAGATGTCAACAACCTTTATCGACAGGGCCAATTCGATATACCAGAGCCTGTGTGATTACCAGTCAACCCTGAATACCAAGGTTTCCAATACGATAGACAGGATTAATGAACTGGGACAGAACATATATGACCTGAACAAGGAAATATTAAAGATTGAAAATACAGGGGAGCGTGCCAATGACCTTAGGGACCAGAGGGACAATGCCCTTGACGAGCTGGCATCATATGCCAAGATAAATTATACTGAAAAGTCCACGGGGGAGGTGTATGTTTCCCTTGAGGGCGTTGCATTTGTCACTGACATGATGGTGACCACCATGGACAAGGAGGTCATCACGGGCACTGACCTGTACCGTCCGGTGTGGCCGGGGCTTGACAACAGGGCAGTGTTCAATGAATATGAAGATATCAATTCCATTGACAATAATGACATTGGTGAGCTCAAGGGCCTGCTCCTTGCAAGGGGCAACACGGCGGTTAATTACAAGAGTGTCCCGGTGATGCCGGAGGCTGCGGATTATGCGCAGGGCAGCTCTGACCCGCAGTACATTGCGGACATGGCGCAGTACCAGGAGGATTGTGATTACTATAATAAGTACATTGACACGTCTGTCATACTTAAGACGATGGCAGGGCTTGACAAGCTGGTCAACGGCATGGTGACGGCGCTCAATGACATCCTTTGCCCGGAGGTGACATATTCCACAAGCACACCGCTTACCTACACGGATGCGGCGGGCAACACGGTAACGCTTCCTGCAAGCGAGACGGTTGTGGATGCCAATGGCAATACAACCTATAATTACAAAATACTTGACCTTGATTCAACCGGCGTTGGGATGGATGATGATGAAACCGTGGGAACTGAGCTTTTTGCAAGGAATAACACGGAAAGATACATTAAAATGCAGCTTCCTGACCCGTCCAATCCTGGTACCACCAAGACACAGTATGTGTTTAACACGTTGGATGAGCTTGGGAATTATTCGGATTACACGCTTGGCAACATTGAGGTCAATGAAACGGCAATACAGCACAAGGAGCTGCTTCCGCTCAGCATCCAGAATGATGGCGGCGAGGACTTTGACAGGGCGATGGACCTCCTTGAAGCCTGGGATGTGAAGTTTGCGGCACTGAATCCGTCAAAGTTTGCGAAGGAGGATTTTGGTTCTTTCTATAACAGTATGGTTTCGCAGTTTGCAACCAACGGACAGGTGCTTAAGAACATGGTGGACACTCAGACGACAATGTCAGACAGCTATGATGCACAGAGGCTTGAGACGGAGGGCGTGTCCTCGGACGAGGAGCTCCAGAACATGATTAAGTACCAGCAGGCGTACAATGCAGCGTCAAGGTATGTGAACGTGGTGAGCGAGATGCTGGAAACCATAATTGAGAGGCTTGGAAGCTGATATACATAATTGGCATTAATTAATATAATATCCAGTGAAAAAATATTTGGCGAACGGATTTGCCGGGCTGGATTGGATGTGACGGTATGGATGCTGTTGTTGCACCCGTACCGTCACATTCATTTCACAAATTAACTGACGTTACGGCTGAAAAAGCCTAATGTTACGGACAATTGGTGCCGATAAATGAAATAAGTGATGGATTGGAGGGATGGCACATATGGCATCAACATTTTTTGGTTTAAATATAGCATACACCGGACTTCAGGCAGCACAGGTGTCCATTAACACCACTGCACATAATGTATCCAATGTCAATTCAACGGGATATTCCCGCCAGCAGGCTTCGGTTACGGCTGACAATGCGCTGCGTACCTACAGCTATGGCACGGCAGGCTCAGGCGTAATAGTGAACAGCATTGAGCAGGTCAGGGACAGCTATTATGACGTGAAGTACCGTAACAATGAGACTAACTACGGCTACTATTCCAACATGGAGACATATTTTGGACAGATTGAGGATTATCTCAATGAATTTACGCTTGACGGCTTTACTGAGAGCTATGAGGCATTTTTCGAGAGCGCAATCCAATTGAACGAGGACCCGGCAGAGGCCTCGAAGCGCAATGACTTCATTAACAAGGCGAAGAACATAACGGATTATTTCAATACCTTGTCAACCAATCTCCAGAACATCCAGAAGGATGCCAACGAGGAGATTAAGAATACAGTTGAGCAGATTAATACCATTTCCTCAAGCATTGCCGCACTCAACAAGCAGATTAACATGATTGAGGCAAGCAATGGCACGGCAAATGACTTGAGGGACACAAGGAACAACCTTCTTGACCAGTTATCGGAGATGGTGAACGTGACCACTGCGGAGAGCGACATGGGCAACGGTGTTACGGCGTTGAGCGTGTACATTAACGGACAGCCGCTTGTGGATAATTACAATTCATACAAGCTGGTGACTGAGGCAAAGCAGACTCCGAGAAATGCGTCCGATGCCCAGGGCATGTATGACATTTCATGGGAAGGCGGGCTTGGGTTTGACGAGTACAGCACAACCCTCAACGGAAGCCTTAAGCTTTTGCTTGATGTCAGGGATGGCAATGATGAGGAGCTTGAGGTGCAGACAACCGATGCGGACGGCAACATAGTCATGGGCAAGGTTGCGCAGCAGGCAGGCAACACCAAGGTCAAGGGTATTCCGTATTACCAGTCGAAGCTCAATGAATTTGTGCAGACATTTGCCATTGCGGTCAATAAGATACTCACGGGGACAAGCACGGACCCGGCGCTTACAATAGATGGCAACCAGGGCGTACCGCTTTTTACGTCACAGTATGGTGCAGGCACGGGGCTTACCGCATCAAGCATCACGGTTAATCCCGACCTTTTGCTTGACCAGAGCCTTCTCGCCACAACCACTGACAATGTGATGGGTGAATCCTACAATGATGTCATTGAGGATTTGATAGCCCTTAGGGACAAGAAGATGTATGGCGGAGGAACGGGTTCTTACTTCCTTGAGGGCATTGTGGGCGACATAGCGATAGACTCAAGCAAGGCGACACAGTTTGCGGCGAATTTCAAGAGCCTGCAGACCACCATACAGAACCAGAGGCTTTCCGTCATGGGCGTTGACGAGGATGAGGAGGGCATGGATGTCATGAAGTACCAGGAGGCATATAACCTGAATGCCAAGATGATGTCCGTGATGAATGAGATATACGACAAGCTGATTAATGGAACGGGTGTGTAATGTGATTACCTGCATAAGTAAGATATTTTAAGGCGCTGCGAATAGGAGGCATGTATGAGAATAACCAATACAATGATGATTAACAATTCATTGGCAAATATTTCGATTAACAAAAATCAGTTGAATACGCTGGACACCCAGAGGTCAACCGAGAAGAAGATTAACAGGCCGTCAGAGGACCCTGTAATCGCAATCCGTGCCTTGAGGCTGCGTTCAAGCTATAATCAGATTACGGAGTACATCCAGAAGAGCATTCCTGATGCAAACTCTAACATGGAGATTATACAGGGGGCGCTTGAGGAGGCTGAATCCGTAATACAGACCATATACGGTTACACAAACCAGGGCTCCACGGACTCGTATTCATCAAGTGAGAGGGCAACGCTTGCGGACAGCCTGCAGCAGCTTAAGGAAACCTACTATGACCAGGGCAATGTTGACAATGCGGGACGCTTTGTTTTCACGGGATACAGGACGGATTCAAGGCTTACGTTCGCATCTGAGGATGAGGCTGACAATTATGCATACACCATTACCCAGGGCGTTGATGCAAGCAATTTCGATACAAAATTTGTATACCAAAATTCGGTTGACCTTACGGATTTGGAGCAGTATTTTTCGGGCACGACAACGACGGCGATTCCTGATGTTGACAGGCAGGAGGTTTACCGCATGAGGCTTGCCTATTCCAACACGGATGACACACTGCCGACATTGCAGGACAAGAACGGCAATACATACACAATTAGCGGTATAACACATGATTCCAATGCCATTCCTGCATCCAATGAGATTCTGTACAATCCTGACACGGGGGAGCTTCTCTTTGGCGAGCAGCAGTACCTTGCGGTGAGAAATGCCGAGGGGCTCAATGTGACGTATTCAAAGTCCGATTTTGACAAGGGCGACGTAAAGCCGGAGCATTACTTCTATTGTGTGAGGACGGATAAGGAGCAGCAGGCGCTGGACCCGACCAATTACCAGCCTGTCACGCTCAACAGTGAGCTTGCCGCTGAGGATTATGCACAGCTTGATAAGCAGGTTGAGTACATGATTAACTATTCCCAGAAGATTAGGGTTAATTCCTCTGCATCGCAATGCTTTAACATATACCTGGGGCGTGACATAGATGACCTGAGCAATTCCGTGACTACGGTGCAGGACATTGAGACGGCGCAGGCAAAGCTTGAGTCACTTCAGGAATCACCGCTGTACGCCAATGACACGGCGGCACAGGAGAAGATGAGCCAGCTTGCGGAAGCACTTGCAAAGCAGTTTGACCTGGCAAGTGACAGTATGCAGGAAACATTTGATGCGGGCAACACATGGATGCAGAACTACCAGCAGGAGAATCTGACGCAGCAGGCTGACATAGGCAACAGGCTTCAGAGGGTTGAGCTTAACAAAACCAGGCTTACGGAGCAGCAGACCAATGTCAAGGAGCTTAAGTCCGAGAATGAGGACATTGAGCTTGAGGAGGTTCTGATTAATTATGCTTCGGCGGAGCTGGTGTATAATTCGTCGCTTAGTGCGGCAAGTAAGGTGGTTCGCCAGTCATTGCTTGATTTTCTGTGATGAAGGTGTGAATTGATTAAATTTTTCTATGAAATGGCGAAAAAGTGTGATACAATAGAAAGACACGGAAATGTTGCCCCCTGGGGCGGAATGGAGGCAGTAGGTTATGGTTGTTGAAACTAAGTGGTTTGGCACAATCGAAGTGGGCGATGAGAAGATAATCAACTTCGATAGGGGCTTGATGGGCTTTGAGGATTTCAAGAGGTACACGATAGTGTATGATTCTGAAAAGGAGGACGCAAAGACCATCATGTGGCTGCAGTCCCTTGACGACAAGAATTTTGCCCTTCCGGTCATTGCACCGGAGGTTGTGTGTCCGGGGTATGACCCGGTTGTCGAGGATGAGCTCCTCAACAGCCTTGGCGATGACATCATGAATGCAGACCTGATTGTTCTTGTGACACTTACCGTACCTGCTGACCTGAAGAACATGACCTGTAACCTGAAGGCGCCGATTATTATCAATGCGGATACGCTTAAGGGCTGTCAGCTGATAGTGGAGAATGATGAATACCAGGTCCGCTATCCGATATATGACATCCTGCAGGCTGTCAAAGAGAAGGGCGGTGAGTAGAATGCTGGCGTTATCAAGAAAGAAGGATGAGGCAATTATCATCAATGAGGACATTGAGATTAAAATCATCGAGGTCAAGGGTGACCAGGTGAAGATTGGCATATCTGCTCCAAAGTCAGTCCCGATATACCGCAAGGAGGTGTTCCTCCAGATTCAGGAGGCCAACAAGGAAGCGGCTAATTCGGTGGATGCCAACCAACTTAATAATCTTTTTAAAAAATAGGTTAATTTTTTGGTGCCATTTGCCGATAAGGTGATTTAGAAAAGAAACTAAAGTTATGACATTAATCGCACATGGAGGTGTTATTTATGGGAATGGAAGCAATAGGTGGTGTAACAGGTGCCCAGTCATATCAGGCACAGCCGGTGGCTAAGCCGGTTGTAAAGACGGAGACGGATGCCAACAAGGTGACGGCACAGTTACAGTCAGACGTGTCATCTCAGCCTGTGGTCAATACCAAGGTTGAGTCTAATTCGCAGGGAGGCGATGCGGGAAACGGAGGACAACAGGCCAATCAGCAGGCTGCACAGGATGAGGGCAAGATGAAGAATGCAGCCAAGGACATCAATAAGCTCATTAATCAGAACACGATTGCTGAATTTGGCTATCATGAGGCCACGAAGAGAATCACAATCAAGATTAAGGATAAGGAAACCGACGAGGTAATCAAGGAGATTCCATCGGAGAAGGCTCTTGAGATGCTTGAGAAGGCATGGGAGCTTGCCGGAATCCTTGTGGATGAGAAGAGATAGGAGGCGGAACAGATGGCGATAAGATTATCAGGTATGAGTTCAGGACTTGACACGGAGTCGATAGTTTCTGCCTTGGTATCAGCTTATTCATTGAAGAAGACCAATTTGGAAAAGGCACAGACCAAGCTTTCCTGGACACAGGATGCCTGGAAGGAAGTCAACACAAAGGTGTACAGCCTGTATACAGGAAAGCTGTCATCCATGCGTTTCAGCGGAAGCTATTCCCTGAAGACTTCATCTGTGTCCGATTCAACGGTTGCCAAGGTTACGGCATCATCATCAGCCGTTAATGGCAATCAGCAGTTGAAGGTTAAGCAGCTGGCTTCATCCGGTTACCTGACAGGCGGGGTGCTTGGCGGAACCACGGATGGAAGCAAGGTCAAGGCTGATACGAAGCTCAGTGACATAAAGGGCATGGAGTCATATGCCAATGGCGGTACGATAAAGGTTAAGGCGGATAGTACTTCTGCTGAGAAAGAGATTTCCCTTTCAGGTGACATGACTGTGCAGCAGTTTGTCACAAAGCTCAAGGAGGCTGGCCTTAGTGCCAACTTTGATTCCAATAACCAGAGGATATTCATTAACAGCAGCACCTCAGGTGCGGCTGGTGATTTTTCACTTACTGGTGGTGACAGCAACGGAACAAGCGCACTTCGTGCATTGGGATTGCTCACCAGTGATGAGGCACAGAGCAATTATTCCACTGTTGCCAACTGGAGTGATGAGGATGTGCTTACCAAGGCAAAGGCTGCATATGACAGCAAGGTAAGCAGCTATAATTCCAAGATTACAAGCCTTCTTAGCAGCAATGAAGCAATACAGGAGGCCAACGAACAGATAAAGCTCAAGCAGAAGTATGCACAGCAGTTTTCTGACACGCTTGTGTATGAGACAGCGGCTGACGGTTCTACCTCACCTACGGGCGAAAGCAGGACCAAGGCGGTCAATGACCTTAGCGACAGCATAAAGAGCATGCAGGAGCGCCAGAAGGAGCTTGAGGACAAGAAGGCTGCGGGAACTGAGCTGAATGACACGGAGACATCCGAGCTCGCTGAGCTTAATTCCAGCATCAAGGCAGCAACGGACGTCCTTGGCACACTTGGCAATGACACCCTGGTAACCACAAGGTTCAATGAGGATGAGCTTGATGCTGATGGGAATGCGACAGGCAACAAGGTTCTCCAGGACAATGACATAGACAAGTACATCAGTGGTCTTGCGTCTGATTATGACAAGAATGTGGCAACCATGAACACCAATGTTGAATCCATCAAGGATATGCATACGGAGGTGGGCTCCACATATGACCCTGATGACCCGAATTCTTCAACTGAAATCACGGCAGCCTTCACAGCTGCAACTGATGTGACAGGGGCGCTTGCTGACAGTGCGTCCAACACATTGGCACAGAGCTATATTGATAAGTATGTGGCGCAGAGGGATGAAGCACAGCAGCAGGTTGCGGCATATGAGGCGGCAACGGCGAAATCCAAGGCTGGCCAGACACTTACCGCAGAGGAGGAGGCACTTCTGGGAACGGGAAGTGCAGCAGGCAATGCGGCAGTCAGGATAGTAGGACAGGATGCGGAGATAGAGCTTAATGGTGCGACATTTACGAGCAATACCAACAACTTCTCCATCAATGGCCTTACCATACAGGCACTCAGCGTCAATAGCAATCCTGTAACCATAACAACCGACACGGATGTTGACGGCATTTACAATATGATTAAGAACTTCCTCAAGGATTACAATGAAGTCATATCATATATGGATGGCAAGTACAATGCCGACAGTTCTTCGGGCTATGAGCCGCTTACTGATGATGAGAAGGAGTCAATGACTGACACCCAGATTGAGAAGTGGGAGGAGAAGATTAAGAATTCACTTCTCAGGAGGGACAGCACCCTGTATGGCATTTCCAACCAGATGAAGACCAATATGCTTAAGAGCTACACTGTCAATGGGCAGAAGTACAGCCTTTCAAGCTTTGGCATCAGCACCCTTGGGTACTTTGCCTCTGATGAGGACGAGAGGGGCACATACCATATAGATGGTGATTCTGACGATACCAACACGTCGGGCAACACAGATAAGCTCCGTGCGGCAATCGCTTCAGACCCTGATACAGTCATTTCGTTCTTCAGCCAATTGACGGCAGGCGTGTACAATGACCTTACCAAGAAGATGGCAAGTACATCACTTAGCAGCGCATATACATTGTACAATGACAAGCAGATGAAGACAGAGTATTCCAACTATACAACCAAGATATCAGATTGGGAAGACAAGATTACGACGAAGGAAGATTATTATTACAGTAAGTTTACGGCAATGGAGACTGCATTGTCAAAGCTTAACACACAGCAATCTTCACTGTCTTCATATTTTAGCTAGGAGGAACTGAGTAATGGCTATGAATCAGGCTTATGCACAATATAACACCAGTAAGATTCTCACGGCTTCACCGGGTGAGCTTACCCTGATGTTGTATGAGGGAGCCATTAAGTTTTGCAACATTGCAATTATGGCCATTGAAAATGATGATTTAAACAAGGCGCATGTGAACATTGTCAAGACCGAGAGGATTATTGAGGAATTTCAGTCTACCCTTGACCATAAGTACAAGGTCGCCGAGGATTTTGACAAGGTGTATTCATACGTATATGAGCGTCTTGTGGAAGCCAATATGAAGAAGGACAAGGAAATCCTCGAGGAGGTCCTGGGGCATCTCAGGACCATGAGGGATACCTGGAAGGAAGTCATGAGACTTACCAACAATGGTGCTGCCAATGCACCAAGGCATTGATGTGGAAGGAAATGGTATTGAGATATGGCAGCCTTGAATAAAACCTATGTGAGCCTTTTGGCGGACAGCCTCAGGAAGAAGCTTGAGGTGCTGGCGGGCATTGACAAGCTGAATAAGGAGCAACACGAGCTCCTGAAGTCGGAGGAGTTCGATTTGGACGCGTTTGACCTTAATGTACAGGCAAAGGCGGAACTGATTGAGCAGCTTGAACGGCTTGATGATGGATTTGCCTCGCTTTTTGAAAGGGTCAAGGCTGAGATTGGTGACAACCGCGGGGCATATGCCACGGAAATCAAGGAAATGCAGCACCTTATCAAGAGTGTGACGGAGCTTAGTGTCACCATTGAGGCTGACGAGAAGCGGAACAAGGGTCTTGCTGACGGTAAGTTTACCGCCCTGAAGAAGAGTGTCAGGGAGGCAAGGATGAGTTCCAGCACAGCCAGCAGGTATTACCAGTCCATGAGCCAGTATGATTCCACACCGCAATTTGTTGATAAGAAGTATTGACTTACATTTTCCAAATTATTATAATTGAGGTATCAAGTTTTCAGACAGTATGCCGATATATTGGTTGTATGAAGGAAGCGGCGGTATCCTTTAGGTATGTTGTTTCCGTCGGCTGAAGGCTTTAGTGAATTTTAAAAAAATTAAAAATGGTACTAAAGTTTCAGAGAATACTTCCGATATACATAACATCAATAATAAATGAGCGCAAGCTCATCTATTATAAAAACAAAAACAAAATATGAGTGGCAAGGAAGCCACCACAAATTCAAGGAGGAAAAAACTATGGTAGTACAACACAATCTTTCAGCGATGAACACAAACAGGCAGCTCTCAGGAGTGCAGAGTGCACAGTCTAAGTCAACAGAGAAGTTGTCATCAGGCTACAGGATTAACAGAGCCGGCGATGACGCTGCTGGACTTACGATTTCTGAGAAGATGAGAAGCCAGATCAGGGGCCTCAACAAGGCATCTGACAATGCTCAGGACGGTATATCCCTTATCCAGGTTGCTGAGGGTGCTCTTAATGAGACACACTCCATCCTGCAGAGGATGAACGAACTGGCAACACAGGCTGCCAACGACACCAACACTTCTACAGACCGTACAGCTATCCAGGCTGAGATTGACCAGTTGACATCAGAGATCAACAGGATTCAGTCTACAACCCAGTTCAACACAATGAACCTGTTGGATGGCTCATTCACAGGCAAGAACCTTCAGG
>CAYZYS010000040.1:0-18023 GCA_964482605.1 uncultured Bacteroides sp. | reverse complement strand
TGACACATACGTCTGCTTAACGGTGCTCTGTGTCACGGATGATGCCGCACTCCTTGCCGCCGCAGCCGCAACCGCCTGGCTAAGCTGCGTGGAGAAATCAGCAACCGTCTTTTCCTTATCCGCTATGGTCGTATACAGGAGTGACTGCTTCTGGGTCAGCTCCTCCTGGGCGCTCTCAAGCTCCGCCTGCTCTTTCTCAATCTCAGCCTTCTGCTCCGCAATCTGGGCCGACACCTCAGCTATCTGCGAGAGCTTCTCCCTGTCGTAATCGTACACCCTCTGCATGTATTCAGTCTTGTTCAGGACCTCCGACATGTCCTGGGCACTGAAAAGCGTCTCCACTATGGATGCGCCCTGGTCCTCATACATATACTTAATCCTGAGCTTCATGTCCTGGTACTGCTGCTTCTGCTTTTCCTCTGACTCGGCAAGCTCCTTCGTCACCTGGTCAATGCGGTCTGCCGAGTCGGACATCTTTGCCTCAAGCTCGTCCATCTGCACCAGCAGGTATGACAGCTCATTCTGGAGGTTGTCAACCTCCTGCTGTGCGTCGTTCTTCTTCTTGGTTAAATCTGATACATCATCTGCAAATACGGTTGCAACCGTCATGCTCATAATCATGACAGCCGCAATGGAAGTTTTGATTACTTTTTGAAACATAATATGTCATATTCCTTACATGCTAATGTCTTGTCTCGCAATGTCCAAGGGCTTGTCCACACTGCACCCTGCCCTGAACACACTACCTGACATTATAACCTAACTTCCGCAAAGTTTCAACTACTTAATTCCATACTCAAGGCGCAGCTTGTCCGATATCAGGGCGATAAATTCCGAATTGGTCGGCTTGCCCTTGCCAGTGCTTATCGTGTAGCCAAACTGGTCATTCAGGGTGTCTGTGTTCCCCCTGCCCCACACAACCTCTATGGTATGGCGTATCGCCCTCTCAACACGGCTTGCCGTCGTGTTGTACCTCTTGGCAATCTCAGGGTACAGCACCTTCGTTATGCTGTTAATCACCTCACTGTCATTGATTGCAATTATGATTGCATCCCTAAGGTATTGGTAGCCCTTAATGTGTGCAGGAATCCCAAGCTCATGAATCACATGCGTCACGTCAGTGCTGACCTCTCCCGTAATCTCCCTGTTTGCCACCACGTGCCTCCTTGTGCCGCTTATGGCATAAACAGCCCCATCCTCGCGCATCAGGGGCTCACCCGCACTCTCCTGCCCCCTCCTCATGGAGGCTGCCGACATTTCACCAACCGCAGGCCTGCCCTCCTGCCTTCCTATGTTTTTCAGCCTGTTCACAAGCGCCTGATTGTCAAACGGCTTCATTATGTAATAATCCGCCCCAAGTGAAAATGCCGACTCCGTCATGTATTCATTGCCAACGGCGCTAATCACAATGAACACCGGCTTCTTGGCAAGCCCCTCATCACCCCTCACAAGCTCCATGACACCTATCCCGTCAACCTTTGGCATAATCATGTCCAGAAGCACCACGTCAGGCTCATGCTCCCTTATCATGTCCATCGCCTCCTGCCCGTTCCTCGCCTTGCCCACCAGCTGCATGTCATTCTGCCCGCCGATGACGTTTCCTATCATTGTAAGCACCGCCTCATTATCATCCGCCACGACAACATTTAATTTTTCCATTGAAATCCACCTCTCCGCAGGCACAGGGCACTGCATGTCTTCATCTCTGATTATATTGTTGATGTCGATTCAACTCAATCATTGTTGAATGCAGGTTTCGACAAAAAAACGCCATACGCTTTTCCAACAGTTGCCTAGCATTATAATCAATGCCCGAAACATAATATCCTTGAGTTATCATTAAATGTTCACGGAGGTGGATGATGTTGGCACGGATTGTGAAAAAGCTTGTGCTGGCGGGACTTGTGCTGCTTGTTCCCTGTGTGTTTTTGTGCATCCAGGTTGGCAGGCTTCCTGACAGCATAAGCATGAATGAAAATGAAAGCAAATCCATTAACTTTAACATACCCTTAAGGCTTGACCTTGAAACAGCGGGAAAAACAACCAAAAGCGTTAATTTCAGCGAACCCGTGTCATTTACGGCAAACCAGGCGGGCGAATACCGGGTAAGCATGAAGCTGTTTGGCGTATTTGGCGTAAAAACCATGACGGTAAATGTCACCAACTGCCAGACCATCATTCCCTGCGGCTTTCCCGTTGGCATTTACCTGCGGACCAGTGGTGTGCTTGTCGTTGACACCACAAGCTTCATAAGCGAGGAACAGGTTCAGGTAAACCCATGCCAGGACAGCATCCGCCCAGGTGATTACATCACCTCGGTAAACGGCACTGCCATCCAGTCAAAGTCAGAATTCATGTCAATGGTGGAGGAATGTGACGGCAAGGGGCTTTCCATCACACTGACAAGGGATGGGACACAGCATCACACAGTGGTGTTTCCCGTAAAAGACGTGAAGGGCAGCTACAAGACCGGCCTGTGGATAAAGGATGATGCGCAGGGAATAGGCACTCTCACCTACATGACGACAGACGGGCAATTTGCGGCACTGGGACACGGGATAAGCGACACGGACACGGGAACCATGCTGGACATATCCTCAGGTACATTATATTATGCAAAAATTTTATCAATAATGAAGGGTGCCAAGGGACAGCCGGGCGAGCTTGCAGGCTCAATCAATTATGGCGATGGCAGCCGAATCGGCACGATAAGCGCTAATCTTTCAAAGGGAATATACGGCAGTGTGACAGATGTGTCCGCACTGTGTGATGAATTTGGGCTTTGCGAAATGAAAACGGCATTCAGGGAGGATGTGAAAAAAGGAACCGCCTACATCCAGTCAGGAGTCTCAGGAAAGCTGGAACAATACGAAATCAGCATAAAGGAGGTACTGCCGGACGACAGGGACAACAAAAACATAGTGTTCACCGTGACCGACGAAAGGCTTCTTGACATAACCAACGGGATAGTCCAGGGCATGAGCGGCTCCCCAATCATACAGAATGACTGCGTAATCGGGGCAGTGACGCATGTGTTCGTGGACGATTCAACCTCCGGCTACGGGATATTCATAGAAAGCATGCTTGGCAGCCATGCCAAGTGACAGGCTTGAACAGGGAAGGGCAGGACATCATTTTCTCATGGATGCCCTCATTTCCCTTGCGTTGGCAACCGCCGCCTCCTGTATGGTGTCGCCGCCCAGCAGCCTCGCAAGCTCAAATATGCCCTCAGCCTCATCTAGCCTGCGTATTGTCGTGACGGTCTTTCCCCCGTCCACGTCCTTCCTTATGAGGAAATGTGAATCAGCAGCAGCGGCTATCTGCGGAAGATGCGTTATGCACAATATCTGGTGTGAATCCGCTATGGAATGCATCTTCCTTGCAACCATGCTTGCGGTCTTTCCGCTTATCCCAGTGTCTATCTCATCAAATATCAGGGTTTGTATCTCATCCTTTCCTGCAAGCGCCGCCTTGATTGCAAGCATTATCCTGGACATTTCGCCCCCTGATGCAATCCTTGCAAGCGGCTTTAAATCCTCGCCCGGATTGGTCGCAATGAGAAAGCTCACCCTGTCCTGTCCGTTGGCGTCAAAGCCCTCCCTTGGGGTTATTGACACCTCAAATCTTGAATCCAGGAAATTAAGCTCCCCAAGTGACTGCCTCACGGCACCTGCAAGAGTGTCACCCGCAGCCCTTCTGGCATCGGTAAGCCTCCGGCACAGTGAAAGCACACTGTCCCTTGCTTCCAAAACCTGCCTTGACACCTCATCCCTTTCCTCGTCAAGCCTGCGAAGTGCATCAAGCTCAGCAGCCTTTTCATCCCTGCCCGCAAGTATGCCCTCAATGGTTTTCCCATACTTTGCCTTCAGTGTGTTAATCTCATCAAGGCGCTGCCCCGTCCTGTCATATTCCCCATCATCAAAATCCATGGACTGCACATATGCCGAGAGCTCACCCGAAAAATCATTGACAAGGGAATCCACCTCCCTAAGCTGTCCCGCAAGCTCCCCCAGCCCCGAATCAAGCCCCTCGATTGCGCCGAGAATGCGGATTGCCCTGCCCATGTGTGAGGTGACGGTGTCCCCGCTTCCCTCGGACATGAGCCCCTGCACCTCATACAGCCCCTCAAGGATTCTCTGGGAATTGTTCATCCTGGTAAACCTGTGCTCAAGCTCCTCATCCTCACCCGCCTTAAGACCTGCTGCGTCAATCTCGCCAACCTGGTACTCAAGGTATGACACACGGCTTCTTTTCTCCTCATCATCCATGTCGAGGGCTGCAAGGCGTTTTTCCAGTTCCTTAAGACGCCCGTACTCTTTTGCAAGCTCATCCTTTGCCTTAAGGTCATCCAGCGACAAGAACCTGTCAAGCAGCTCCATGTGGCGTTCCTCATAGAGCAGCGACTGATGCTCATTCTGCCCGTGGATGTCTATCAGCAGCGACGCTATCTTCCTCATGTTGGCAAGTGTCACCGTCTCCCCGTTGACCTTCACCACACTCCTTGTCGGCATTATCTTCCTTGACACAAGGACAATCCCGTCCTCCAGCTCGCCTACCTCAAGTGACCTGAGCCTGTCAAGGGTTGCCTCATTTTCCACCTGGAAGGTCAGCTCCACAAGGGCATACTCGGCGCCCTTCCTGATTATGTCAGCAGATGTCCTGCCCCCAAGTGCCGCATTCACGGAACCGATTATTATTGACTTTCCGGCACCAGTTTCACCGGACATCACCGTAAGCCCTGGTCCAAGCTCTATGTCAGCCTCCTGAATGAGTGCCATATTCCTCACGTGAATGTTAAGAAGCAAAGCATTTCCTCCAATCATCTATACTATTTGGCAATTCTCCTGATTTTATCCATCACCCTGTAAGTGTCATTGACCGTCCTCACCGCACACATGATGGTATCGTCGCCCGCTATGCAGCCCACAATCTCGTTCCACTCCATGGAATCAAGCGCAGCCGCCACAGCCATCGCCATGCCGGGAACGGTCTTTACCACAAGTATGTTCTGCGCCATGTCCATGGATATGAAGCCCTCCTTCAACACCCGAAGGAAGCGCTCCTTCTGGCCATCATCCACGTCCACGGGTGCGGCATAGCACTGTCCTCCGTCACTGTCAGGAACCTTGTTGAGCCTAAGCTGCCTTATGTCCCTTGACACGGTTGCCTGTGTCACCTTGAACCCAAGCTGGTTCAGCCGTCCTGCCAGCTCCTCCTGTGTGGCAATCCTCTCACTGCCCACAAGCTCCAATATCTTCTGATGACGTTCTTCCTTCATGCCAACCCCATTCCACCAGCCGTTGCCCTTACCTGCACACTACTGGTTGTTCATCTTCCTCCCAAGTATCTGAAGGAAGCTTCGCTTGCTAGTCTTTACAAGCCTTACCGTCTCATCAAGCCTCGTTATCACGACCCTGTCACCCGTCACCACACTGCAGGAAACACCGTCAAAGGACACCGCCCTCTCCTCCGCATAGCCGCGTGTGTCGCTCATCTCAATGGCAATCGTGTTGTCAGAGCCAAGCACAATGCTCCTTCCGTTAAATGAGTGCGGGCATATGGGTGTTATCATCATTATCTCCGCATTTGGCTGGACAATGGGTCCCCCCGCCGAAAGGCTGTATGCCGTTGAGCCTGTTGCCGTGGCAACAATGACACCGTCCGCCGAATACGAGCTCAAATATTCATCATTGACATATACGTCAAAATCAATAACCCTCAGGCTTCCGCTCCTGCTGATGGTTATGTCGTTGAGTGCCGTGCTTTCATACACCACCTGTCCGTTGCGGTACACGCTTCCCTTAAGCATCATCCTGGAATCCAGCCTGTATTCCCCGCGGATTACCAATGCCAGCGTGGCGTACAAATCATCCTTCTCCACGTCAGTAAGGAACCCCAGATGCCCCATATTGACGCCAAGCATCGGTATTCCCCTTTTATATGTGTCTCTTGCCGCCTGTATGATTGTGCCGTCGCCGCCAAGGACTATCACGCACTCCACGTCAGCGGGAATTGCATCAGCATCGGTATACCTGTACCCCGTTCCGTCCATGTCGCGCCCAAGCTCCTGGTAATCGCACCTCATCCCAAGGTTCACCAGAAAATCCCTGATTTCCTTTGTGAACGCCAGCTTCGGGTCCTTCAATTCATTGGTTATGATGTAAAAGTTCTTCATGTGCAGCCTCCACCACAGCCTCCACGTCCACACCCGCATCCTCATAATCGTGCGTCAAATGCTTTCCAAAGTGTACAAGGTATTCTATGTTGCCCTCCGGTCCCCTGACAGGGGAATATTCGAGGTTGAGCACCTGGTAATCAAGGGTTCCCGCATATTCAAGCACCTTTTCAATCACCTGTGCATGCACCGCCTTGTCCCTGACGACCCCATGCTTTCCTACCTGCTCCCTACCTGCCTCAAACTGTGGCTTTATGAGCGCCACAACCTGCCCGTCATCAACAAGCAGCCGCTTCACCGGCTCAAGTACCTTTGTAAGTGATATGAAGGAGACATCTATGCTTGCAAAATCAATCCTGTCCTGTATGTCATCAGGCGTCACATACCGAATGTTGGTCTTTTCCATGACAACCACACGCTCATCCTGCCGAAGCTTCCATGCAAGCTGCCCAGTGCCAACATCAACCGAGTACACCCTGACAGCCCCATTCATGAGCATGCAGTCGGTGAAGCCGCCCGTTGACGAGCCAACATCCATGCACACCTTCCCAACAAGGTCAACATCAAAGCAGTTCATTGCCTTTTCAAGCTTCAGTCCTCCCCTGCTCACATACTTAAGGGTTGAGCCGCGCACCTCTATCTGTGCGGTTTCGTCGAATTTCTGGCCGCACTTGTCCTCCTTGCAGCCATCCACATACACTATCCCCGACATGATGATTGCCTGCGCCTTGCTTCTCGTCTCGGCAAAGCCGCCATTTACCATCAATACGTCCAAACGCTCCTTCAATCCTTACCTCCATGGCATACCTGGTACCACGCCTGCATTATCTCCTCAAATACAGTCTCCGCATCTATGCCTGCCTCATGCCTCAATATGTCAACATTGCCATGCTCAATGTAATCATCAGGAAGTGCAATGTTAAGGCACGTGATTTTCAATCCCTCATCCTCAAGAAGCTGGCATACCGCCATTCCATAACCGCCCCTCAGCACATTTTCCTCCATGGTCACAAGGAGCCTGTGGCTTGACGCCATTTCCCTCACCATTTCACAGTCAAGCGGCTTTATGAACCTTGCATTCACAATGGTTGGCTCCAGGTTGTATTCACTCAGCCTGGAAGCAAGGGTTACTGCCGTCGGCACCATGTTGCCAACTGCAATTATGCATATGTCACATCCCCTGCTGATTACCTCTGAACGCCCCAGCTCAAATGGCTGCACCTTATCCGAAAGTCCCGTGTACGCCGCACCCCTTGGGTATCTTATTGCCACAGGGCCATAGTAGTCCTCAAGGGCAAACCTCAATGCCGCCCTAAGCTCCCAGCCATTCTTCGGCGCAATCACCGTCATGTTTGGAATTGATGACAAAAATGACAGGTCAAATATTCCCTGGTGCGTCTCACCGTCACTTCCCACAAGCCCTGCCCTGTCCACGGCAAACACCACATGGAGCTGCTGTATGCACACATCATGGAGTATCTGGTCAAATGCCCTCTGCAAAAATGAAGAATACACGGCAAACACAGGCTTAAGCCCGCCCGCCGCAAGCCCTGCCGCAAATGTGACCGCATGCTCCTCCGCTATGCCCACGTCAAAAAACCTGTCCGGAAACCACTTGGAAAACTTGCCAAGCCCGGTTCCGTCCGACATGGCGGCGGTTATTGCAACTATTGACTCATCAGCCTTTGCAAGCTGGCATATCTCACTGGAAAACACCGATGAATAGCTTTCCTGCTTCCCCGCCTCAAGCGGCTTCCCCGTCTTAAGGTCAAATGGACCCACGCCATGGAACCTGCTTGGGTTCTTCTCGGCAGGGCCATAGCCGTGCCCCTTTTGCGTCACCACATGCACAAGCACTGGCTGGTCAATCCTCTTGGCTATGTTGAATATCTTTATGAGTTTATTAATGTCGTGGCCGTTAATGGGACCCAGGTATTGTATTCCGAGGTCCTCGAAAAACTGTCCCGGTACAATGAACTGCTTGAAACTGCTCTTGGTCCTGGCAATCCTGTCCACCATTTCCTTGCCGTTGGGAAGCTTGTACAGCGTGTGCTTGACATCCTCCTTGAAGTCAAAGTAGGAGTATGACGAACGCACATCCGCAAGAATCCTCGACACTCCGCCTATGTTATTGGATATGGACATTGTATTGTCATTGAGAACAATTATGAAATTCTTTTTAAGGGCTGCCGCATTGTTCAGCGCCTCATACGCCATGCCGCCGGTCAGGGCACCATCCCCTATGACCGATATCACATGGTAATCCTCATGGAGGATTTCCCTGGCGTAGGCATACCCAAGCCCCGCTGATATGGAGGTTGAGCTGTGCCCCGTGTCAAATGCGTCATAATCACTTTCACACCTCTTGGGGAACCCGCTCATTCCGCCATATTTCCTGAGCTTTCCAAACTGGTCCTTGCGCCCCGTGAGAAGCTTATGTGTATAGGACTGGTGTCCCACGTCCCATATAAGCTTGTCCTTTGGTAAGTCAAACACAATGTGGAGCGCCATCGTCAGCTCCACGACACCAAGGTTTGATGCCAGGTGTCCGCCCGTCCTGCTTATGTTCTCAAGCAGGAATTGGCGTATCTCACCAGCAAGTGCCTCATATTCCGATGCCTTGATTTTCTTAATGTCATTTGGCTTATTTATCTTGTCAAGAATCATTTCATTCCCCTGCCGCCGGCGCACGCCGGCTCATCAATTTTTGCGGTGAATCAGGTATTCCACAAGGTCACACAGGAATTGGTTGTCTCCAAGCCCCTTCAGCTTTTCAATCGCCATGTGGGAATACTTTTCAACATCCGCCTGTGCCTTGTCAAGCCCATACATTGTCACGTATGTGGTCTTTTTGTTCTTCTCGTCGCTTAACACCGGCTTTCCCAGCTCATCAACCGAGCCTATTACGTCCAATATGTCATCCTGAATCTGGAACGCTATCCCCACCAGCTTTCCAATCACGGACAGCTCAAATATGGTTTCCTCATCAACTCCTGCAAGAATCCCCCCTGAGGCAAATGCGGCATCAATCAGCGCACCTGTCTTTAGCTGGAATATGAAGTCAAGCTGTTCCTCGTTAAGCGGCTTGCCCGTCATCTCCACATCCACGGTCTGTCCACCAACCATACCGTAAACGCCGGATTCGTGGGCAATGTAGGATGCTGCCCTGACACCATTAAGCGCCTTTCCACTCGGCTCACAGAACGCAAGCGAAAAAAGCATGGTCTCATATGCATAGTTAAGCAGTGCGTCGCCCGCAAGAATCCCAATGTCCTCCCCAAACTTCACATGGGTTGTGGGCTTTCCCCTCCTGGTCTTGTCATTGTCCATTGCCGGAAGGTCATCATGCACCAGTGAATATGTGTGAATCATCTCCAGCGCAGCCATAAACGGCTCAATGAGCACATCCTGGCCTCCGAACATCTTATAGGTCTCCCACATTATAAGCGGCCTTATCCTCTTGCCACCCGCAAGAATGCTGTAATTCATCGCCTTCTCAACGGTTGCCGCCATTGTGTCCTCCTGCGGGAGATAATCATTGATTATGTTGTTGATCTTAACTACCTTTGCATCCAGTTCTTCCTTAAAATCCATAATATCCCTCATTTCCAGGTAAAAAAACTTTACCTTCCCAGCACACAAAACCATGACCCTTAATCACGGCTTCATTCTTCCTCATTGGTATCCAAAATCCTTATCTGCTTCTCAACCCTGTCAAGCTGCTGGTTACACGCCTTGATGAGCTTGACGCCCTCATTGTACCTGGCAAGTGAATCATCCAGCGACAGCTCACCGCCCTCAAGCTGACCAAGGATTGCATCAAGCTGCGCAAATGCTTCCTCTATCGACACTTTAGCCATCAGCCATACCTCTCTCCATCTCCTTTTTCCGTAACGGTTGCAGTAAGGCTTCCATCCCTGAGCGTCACACGGATGGCTTCACCCACCTGGACATCACCCACTCCATGAACCGGATGTCCCGCCGTCTCCACGTAGGAATACCCCGCCGCCATTGCCTTCAATGGGGATAGCCCGTTAAGCCGTTCCCCGTACAGTGCAAGCCTGTGCCTGTAGCCCAAAAGAACCTCCCCCATGACACGGGAAAGCCTGTCCTCATAGTCAAGCGCCTGCTGCCGCCTTGCGTCAACCCTTGCCCTTGGGCTTTGGTAATCCAGCCTAAGCTTAAGGTTGCCAAGCCGTGACCTCAAGGCCTCCACCCTGCCTGAAAGCCTGTCGGAAAGCTGCCTTTCGTATCCAAGCAGCGCGGCGTCAAGCTCCCTTATGTCAGCAACTGCAAGCTCAGCCGCAGCCGAAGGTGTTGGGGCACGCAAATCCGCCACAAAGTCAGCAATGGTAAAATCAGTCTCATGACCCACCGCCGATATCACCGGTGTCCCACAGTCAAATATCGCCCTTGCAACCGATTCCTCGTTAAACGCCCACAAATCCTCGATTGAGCCGCCGCCACGACCCACTATGATGACATCAACCCCAAGCGAATCAAGCGCACGTATTCCACTCACTATGGTGGCAGCCGCCCCGTCACCCTGAACCTGCGCAGGGTACAAAATCAACTGCACGTAAGGATTACGCCTTGACGATATGTTGATTATGTCCTGTATGGCGGCACCCGTTGATGCCGTCACGATGCCAACCCTGGAGGCATACCTTGGAACCGGCTTTTTGTATTCACGGGCAAACATGCCCATCTCCTCAAGCTCCGTCTTAAGCTTCTCATACCTGATGTACAGGCTGCCAAGCCCATCCTGCCTTACCGATGTGACATAAAGCTGGTAACGCCCGTCCCTCTCATACACATCAACCCTTCCGTCCGCCACCACCTGCATGCCGTTCTCAAGGCGGAAGCCGACAGACCTCGCATTGCCCGCAAACAGCACACACGCAAGGGTTCCCGTGGAATCCTTCAGCGTGAAGTAAACATGTCCTGATGTGTGGTATTTACAGTTGGACACCTCGCCCTTGACGGAAACCCTGTTAAGGACAAAATCCTGCCTGAACATGTTCTTGATGTAGGTATTAACCTGTGCTACCGTGTATTCAGCCATTCAATCCAAATCTCCGATACAACCAAACAATCAAAGCATTTTCCCAAGTATTCCATTGACAAATGCAGGTGCATTTTCCCCGCCAAATGTCTTGGCAAGCTCAACCGCCTCATTCACAGCCACATTGGCAGGAATGTCATCATCATATTCAATCTCATACACCGCAAGCCTCAGTATGGTAAGTTCAACCTTTCCAATCCTTTCCAGCTTCCAGCCCTTGGCATTGGATTCAATCCTTGCGTCAATCTCAGGCAGCCTCTCAACTATCGCCCTGGTCTTCTCCTCCATGTATGCGCGCTGCTCCGGCTCCACGGGTTCAATCGAATCCATGTAGAGCCTGTCCTGCTCCGTCAAATCCTCCCTATCGTAAAATTCCGCCCGAAACAGCATGGAAAATATGTGCCTTCGCATTGTGTGTCTCTTCATCTATTCCTCATTTCATATATGTCTTTTTTACTGTCAAAAAAACCTTACCTGCCGCCACATTGAAAAGGGACTGCACACAAAAAACACATGTAACAGCCCCGGAATCTTAAATACTATGATTAATCATTCTTGTCAATGTCCACGCCTGCAATTCTTACATTCACGTCCGTAACCTCAAGGCCTGTCATGGTCTCGATGGCTGTCTTGACCCTGTCCTGCACCTTGGAGCACACGTCAGGTATGCCGTACCCGTACTTCAGTATCAGTGTAAGGTCAACACTGACGGAGGATTCGGTTACATTTACCTTAACCCCCTTGGAGAGGTTCTTCATCCCAAGCCTGCTCACCAGCTCATTGGTGATATTGCCCGGCATGGATGAAACACCGTCAACCTCAGTGGCAGCAAGACCTGCGATGATGGCAACAACCTCGTCAGCCACCCGCACCTCGCCAATATTGACATTCTCATGTATGGTGTATGACGTTCCCTTGTCCTCGAACTCATTAGTCATCTTAAGCTACCTCCTCGTTAGGGATTTATTCTTTACAATATTAGGTACATTATACTAGCTTCTGTCAATTATTGCAAATGTTTATTGTTATCTTGTCAGCGGTGATTCCCGACTTTCTTTTGACTATGTCCTCTATCTGCGCTTTCTCATTGTCCGTGATTGACTTGCGGTTCACCACGACATCACAGCTCCCGTCAACTATGGACACAACACAGTCCTCAAAGCCCTTTGCCTCAAGGAGCAGCTCCGCCGCCATCTCCTTCTCGGCATTATCGGCAAGTGCCGTGATTTTATCAACCGCATCCTGCTTTGCCTTCTCCGTCAGCTTGTCATTGTTCACAAGCTCAAGCAGGCTTTCCTTGTTCCGTGCCCTCACCTGCTCACGGTTCAGCTTCGCCTCCGTTATAACCGACGAGGAAACCCCCGCTGATGTAAGCACGGCTGTCCCCGGCTCCACAAGCGCCTCATCGCCGACATCCATGATTTCCAGGTCAGTGATGCCATCAGACCCGCCCGCATCCACCGTGTAATCATTTCCCGTACCCTTCACCGTGTCAGCAGACACAGCCTTTGCACCGCCATCCATCATGTCCCTCAGTCCACCTGAATAGTTGATGTAGCCTGCAACCGCAATCATGACCGCCAGTGCCGTAATCACAACCTGATTCTTCTTGACCTTGCTTTTCACGATACTCTCCAATCCACATTCATTAATTAAGCTTCAAAACCTGAATCTTATGTACTGACACGTCAAGCAGTGATTCCACTGCCCTTGTGAGCTTCTCCACCACCTCCGGGTCATCACCCCCCTGGGCAAGCACCACGACGCCCTGCGGCTTGGGGCTTATGCTCTTGGTGACATACGGTGTTCCCTTGTTGTCCTCGGACATCACATAATCAGCTTCCTTCTCGTATTCATATGTATCCCTCTGTCCGCCTGATGAATCCTGTTCCGTGACCCTTTTCTCGGTGACATTGTCCATGTCCGCAAGCACATCCTCGGCGGATTCCCTGTAAGTAACCATGACCTCCACCCGCCCTGCCCCGCTTACCTGTGAAAGTATGTTCTGAAGCCTCACCTCCATTGCGCTCCCATACTCATCCGTGCTGCCCCAGCCACCGCCGCCGTAACCATTGCTCCCCTGTGCATTGCCGGACACGGTGCCCGACACCCCCTCCACGTCAGTGGCGGATGAAGCCCCGCTTCCCATGGGCATTGACACAACAAGCAGTAAAAGGCCGCAGCACACAAGCAGGATTATTTTCCTGATTCCCATGTTCTTAAGCATATTCTGGAAACCCTCATTTAATGATAACTTTTTCTTCCCCAATTTCATAATTCCTGGCAATATACTCCTTCAATTTTGTTACGTCCCCATCCGCCACATCCATGTTGTTGCCATCATCACCAACGGTGATTTTCCCGATTTCAACCCTGGCAATCCCACCATCTTCACCAGCCTCCCCCGCAATGTCACCATCCGCCGCCCTGGACACCGAAAGCTCAATGGAATCAAGACTTCCAAGCTCAGATGATGACATGTCGGTAATTATCACGGGATTGCAGTAATTGACCACCAGGGCATATTCCCATGCCTTGTCCCGTATGTCCTCCCTGATTGCCTCCAGAAACGGCTCAACCACGGTTCCAAGCGCCTCCTCCCCCGCCAGTGTCATGTCAAGCCTGACATCCTCAAGGTATATTGAATTGAGGCATTCCTCAAGCCAGCCGCCCGCCAGCCCTTCCTTGCCGGTAAAATCAAGCATTGCACCAACCATGATTAAAATAAATGCAGTGCCTGAGAAAAGCCTTGCATAGCGTGAATATTTCCCAGAGGGGAAAACCGACAGCAGCACATTTGAAAACACGCTGAATGCCACAAGCCCAAAAAGCAGCCGATACACATTTAACCTCCATAATATGCCGAATTGGTTGTCATGCACATAATCGCAATGACCACGAATATGACAATCGCACCGTCGACAACAAGCAGAAGCATGAGCTTCATCGCCTCAACAAATGAATCTATTATGCGGCAGGTTTCCTTTCCCGCCATCGGTGCAAGCATTGCGCCCACAAGCCTGTACGCCCCAACGTACACAGAAAGCCTGACAACCGGGACGGCACACATCCCCGCTATCACGACAAGCGCAGCCACGCCAATTCCATTTCTTATCAGCGCCCCTGTCCCAAGGAGCGTTCCTGACACGGCACCCGCCCCGTCACCAATGCCGGGAATGAGCTTTACAGCCCTGACAAGCAGGGAGGACTGAAGCCCATCCGCAAGCGGCGCAATCATCCCCTTGACAAGGTTAAGCCCCGCCACAACCCCCATGGATGCCTTAAGCACAAGACGGAGCCCCTTCATGAGCAAGGCGCCAAGCTGTCCAAGCCTTCCATCCTCCACAAACGCATCACAGGCAGCCAACACCACATACACATTGCAGCCGCCAACCACAACTCCCGAAAAAATACTGGCAATCACGGTACACAAAAGTATTATCCCCTCTCCAAGTGCCGCCGCCGAGAGCGTTCCCCCCGAAAGCGCCATGCATGACATATATGTAGGCATCAGCATCTTGAGAAATGCGGTAATGCCCTCCAGCACCTCCGTTGCCACCTGCCTTGTTGCGGCATATGAGGCAGCAAGCACCGTCACCATCAGCACATTGCCCGTAAGACGCCCCATCACCGCTGCCTGTCCACACCGAAGCGAAGCCGAGGCATTGGCAAACACCGCCGACATGATGCCTATCGAGGCAAGCTTCAAAAGCTCCAGCCCACGGGAACGGATTTCACTGCCCACAAGGGCTGCCGCCGCACCAAGCAGGCCATTGGTGCCAAATACGTCGCCGCCGCTTACGGCATCCAACACAAGCCCCTTAAAATCCAGCCCGTCAACGGTGTCATCCACCTGCTCAAAGTCAAGTCCGTCAAGCATGTCCTCAACCGTGATGCCCATGGCGCTGACACCCCGTGTCATAACCAGCCCTGACAGAAGCAGCGAAAGCAGGGCAACTGCCACATATGAACACAGCCTGCCGGCATGCGGCATGAGCCCCATTGCCACCTGCGCTCCCCTCATATGGCAAGCAGCCTTTCAAGCGTGTCAAAAAGTGAAAACAGCACAGGCATGCCAATGGCAAGAACGGAAAGCCTTCCAAACATCTCAACCTGCGCCGCAAGGGACTGGCAGCCCGAATCCCTGCACAGTGCCGAGGCAATCTCCGCA
Organism: uncultured Bacteroides sp.; assembly: GCA_964482605.1. GTDB lineage: Bacteria > Bacillota > Clostridia > Lachnospirales > Lachnospiraceae > Bacteroides_F. The sequence continues at coordinate 2,612 of CAYZYS010000040.1, read as the reverse complement.
ACATATGATACCCCCGCCATCTTAAGCAAAATCACGCCATATTCACTGCCCACCGACAGGTATTCGCCAAACCTGTCAAAATACTCCGCCAGGGCACCAAGCCTCACCACCACGCAGGCAATAAGCACCACGCAGGCGGCCATTGTCACAAGCATCGCCCATTCCTGGTTCTTATGCTTTAGGAAGACCGAAAAGACCACACCCGCAACGGCAACCATGGACACCTTAATCATCCAGCTCCCCCCTTCATCAAAGTGAAAACAACTGCTTTACCATGTCAAAAAGTTCATACACGTAGGGCACAAGCCATATCAGCACCAGCAAAAGCCCCGCCAGGCTCAGCAAAAATGCCTGCTCGTCCCTCCCACTGTGCTTTAGCACCTGCGTCATCACCGACACCAGCATGCCAACTGCCGCAATTTTAAATATTATGCCAACTTCCATCCCAATCCTTTCATCCGCCCCTCCATAAAACATTTACACCAGTATGATGCAAAGAAGCGCACCAACGGAAAGTGAAAGCGTGCGCGCAAGCCTGCTCTTTCCGTGTACCTCCTCCCTTGCCAGCACAAGCAGCCCCTCAAGCTCATCTATGCCCCTGTTCACAAGCCTCACCTGCAGCGACAAATCCGAAGAGCCCAGCACATCACCAACACTCTTTACAACCGCCAGGTCGGGCGCCTCCAGGCAGCTTGAAGCACCCCACTCCCCAAGGCTGTCATTCCAGAGCACCTGCACGGGAAGCTCAGGACTTTCCCTAAGCCTGCCTGACACATTTCCAAGGAAATCCGCCACGGCACTGTCACCACAGCCTGACGCAATGTTGTCAAGCGCCTCCTGAAGCGGCACATAGCCATATGTCATCTCCCCCAGCAGCCGTGTGAGCGCCTGCCTTAGTGCGTCAAGCTCACCAATCCTTTTGCGGTACAGGCTAATCCGCCACTGCCCCGCAAGCCATGAGCCCGCCATGACAAGGCACATCCCCGCAAGCTTGAAAATCACACCCATGACATTTTCTCCACAATGGTTCCTGCGCCATTGGTTCTTCCAAGCACCACAAGCCTTTTAAAGGCACGTCCCTCCAAAAGCGGCTCCATTGCGGGCTTCCCAAGTATTTCACCATAATCCGCGCCATGTGCCGTTGCAAGGACTGCGCACCCGCAGTTAATCGCATACTGCAGTGCCTCCATGTCAGCCCTTGTTGCAATCTCATCAACCACAATCACATCAGGGCTCATTGACCTGACAAGCATTGTCATCCCCACCGCCTTGGGACAGCCGTCAAGCACATCCGCCCTTGGACCGAGGTCATTTTGCGGACAGCCGTTATGGCAGGCTGCTATCTCATGCCTTTCATCCACCACCCCCACGTTAAGCCCCCTGTATTGCCCATCCCCCACGGATGCCTTCCTTGCAAGCTCCCTGAGCATCGTGGTCTTGCCGCAGCCCGGAGGGGACACAATCAAGGTGCTGGCGAGGAAATCACCCGAATGGACATAATCCCATATCGCATCAGCGCAGCCCCTTATCTCATGTGCAAGCCTTATGTTGATAAATGAAATGTTCCTGATTGTCCTGACGCTGCCATGCTCAATCACCGTCTTCCCCGCCATGCCCACACGGTGTCCCCCCGCAACGGTCACAAATCCGTTCTTAATGTCGCCCTCACAAGCGTACACCGAATGGTTGCACACAAGCTCCATGGTTTCATCCATGTCCCTCTGGGCAACCACCGTTTCCCAGAACACCGTCTCAGTTCCATTGCCACACAAAATCAAGGGCTGTCCAAGTCTCAGGCGTATCTCCGTAACCGTGCCGCACCCTGTACGGCACAGCACAAGCCTTATCCTTGGCGGCAAAATACCCATTATCTCACGGGTCACCTTATCATCCATCAATGCCTGTCTCCCTTCGTCGCCATTTCCCGTCGGCATTGCCACCTGCGGCAGCCTTGTTCATATATATGTAGGCGGTAATCAGGGTATGACAAAACTACCGCTATAATCTCATGGGCAAAAGAAAAAAGGATAATTACAGGGTTACTGTAATCATCCTCATTAAGCAGGGATACTACTCGTTATATCATAGAGTTTTTTGTACTCAACAACTTGTGGTCCCATCTATTCAATTCCTTGCTTTTAACTCTCCTCATATCTTATTTGTGGATCTTTTCCATTAAGCGTAGGACTCACATATTTTATTGCGTTCCGCAGCTCTTCGGTAAAAAAGGCAGATGTGAAATGACCCAAGAGATGATCAACATCCTGTCATCAAAACAAGATAAAGGAGAAATAATACAAACATACAACCACACCCCATACGCCAATACCCAGCAGCAGCACTATCATCTTTTATTTTCTGTAAGGCAAGCCTCCGCTCACTTTCATTACATTCTTTAGAAGCAAGATCTTCAATTTTTTGGTAACATTGCTTTTCCAAATAACACGAATCTTTAAACCCTGATATCCTCTTAAAGGCGGTAGCTGCAGATATATACTGCTTCTTCGTTCTGGCGTTCTGCATCAGGTTGACAGCATTATTATAAATTCGCTCATTTTCACTATATTCGTAACATTGCTTTTCCAAATCACACGAATCTCGAAACCCTGATA
>CAYZYS010000039.1:0-18090 GCA_964482605.1 uncultured Bacteroides sp. | reverse complement strand
CAGTGTTAAGTGATGGTGTGAGCCTTTCGGATGGATGTCCGGAGGGCTCAAAAAACGTGATTATTATGTAATCAGATTGCGTGAAATAACGGGAAGGATGGTATGGACATGAACATAACTATGACGGGAAATCTTGGAAGCGGCAAGACAAGCGTGTGCAAGGAATTTCAGAAGATGGGGTATGAAATAATATCCACGGGAAATATATTCAGGGAGATTGCCGCTGAGAAAAACATAACGGTGATTGAGCTTAATGAGCTTGCAAAGAAGGACAGAAGCATAGATGACATGATTGACAACAGGACTGTGAGGCTTGGTAGGGAAAGGGACAATGTGATATTTGACTCAAGGCTTGCATGGCATTTCGTGCCGGACAGCTTCAAGGTTTTCCTGCTTGTTGACACCAACGAGGCGGCAAGGAGGGTGTTTGACGGTGATGCAAGGGCTGCCGAGGAATATTCCTCAAGGGATGAGGCGGCAGCGGCGTTGAGGAAAAGGGCTGAGCTGGAGCAGGCAAGGTTCAAGGAATTGTATGGAATCAATTATTATGACCTTTCCAATTACAACCTTGTGATTGAAAGCACCAGCGCAACACCGGAGGAGCTTGCAAGGGAGATTATTGATAATTTCAGGGAATATGGGAATAATCCATATGGTACAAGGCTTCTCCTGAACTCAAGGAAGGCCGGAAGTGGCTCTCCATTTGATGCGAATGCTGCGGGGAGCCTGGATGAGGAGGGAAGGTCCGCATACATGGCGGATTTTTCGAGCCTTTCATGATTTTTTGCAAATGCTTGGGTTAGGGTAAATGTGTATGGGTGAGGAACGTGTTTACATTGCCATAGACCTCAAATCCTTTTATGCCTCCGTGGAGTGCAGGGAGAGGGGACTTGACCCGCTTACCACCAACCTTGTTGTGGCGGATGTGTCAAGGACTGAAAAGACCATATGCCTTGCCGTGACGCCTGCGCTGAAGTCCTACGGGATTCCGGGCAGGGCACGGCTTTTTGAGGTTGTGCAGAAGGTGCGTGAGGTGAATGGGGAAAGGAAAATGCGTTCGCCAAGCGGGCATTTTACTGGGGAATCCTTCGATTCAGGTGAGCTTGCTGCCAATCCGGGGCTTAAGCTGGGGTACATTGCGGCACCTCCACGGATGGCGCTCTATATGGAGTACAGCACCAGAATTTACGACATTTACCTAAGGTATGTTGCGCCGGAGGACATTCATGTATATTCTGTGGATGAGGTTTTCATGGATGTGACCCATTACCTTAAGACCTATGGCATGACCGCAGGTGAGCTTGCACGCAGGATGATTGGGGATGTGCTTGCGGATACGGGGATTACCGCAACTGCGGGGATTGGGACGAACCTGTACCTGTGCAAGGTGGCGATGGACATTGTGGCAAAGCACATGGAGGCTGATGAAAACGGCGTAAGGATTGCAATGCTTGATGAGATGTCATACCGCAGGCTGTTGTGGTCGCATACCCCGATAACGGACTTTTGGCGTGTTGGGCGTGGATATGCGGATAAGCTGGCGGACTACGGCATGCACACCATGGGTGATGTGGCAAGATGCTCTGTTGGCGAGGCTGGTGATTTTTACAATGAGGATTTGCTGTACAGGCTTTTTGGTGTAAATGCGGAGCTTTTGATAGACCATGCCTGGGGTTGGGAGCCATGCACCATTGAGCAGGTCAAGGCGTACCGTCCGGAAAACAACAGCCTGAGCTCAGGGCAGGTGCTTCAATGTCCGTATGATTACCAAAAGGCGAGGCTGATTGTGTGGGAAATGACAGACCTACTTGTGCTTGACCTGGTGGACAAGGGGCTTGTTGCAGACCAGATGGTGCTTACCCTGGGCTATGACATAGAAAACCTCAACACCCCTGAGAAGCTTAGGCACTACAAGGGACAGGTGACAACAGACCGTTACGGGAGGAAGGTGCCGAAGCACGCTCATGGCACGGTCAACCTGGGAAGAAGGACATCCTCGACCAAACTGATACTTGATGCGGTGCTGGGGCTGTATGACAGGATTGTCAATCCGGACCTTCTTGTGCGCAGGGTCACGGTTGTCGCAAACCATGTGACAAGGGAGGCTGAGGGTGATGCGAAGAAGGAATTTGTGCAATATGACCTTTTTACGGATTACGAGGAGCTTGAACGGCAGGAGAAGGCTGAAAAGGCGGCGCTTGACAAGGAAAGGCGTATGCAGCAGGCGGTGCTTTCCATCAAGAAGCGTTATGGGAAGAATGCAATCCTCAAGGGAAGCAATTTATCCGAGGGTGCAACGACCATTGAGCGCAACAGCCAGATAGGCGGGCACAGGAAATGAATGAGTACGATGATATAATTAATTTGCCACATTATGTATCAAAAAAGCATCCGCATATGGATGGCATGAGCCGTGCGGCACAATTTGCACCTTTTGCCGCCCTTACGGGGCTGGATGATGCAATCGATGATGCGGGGCAGCAGGCGGAGGACAGGATGAGGAAATCCGAGGAAAATGAGCCGTACGAGGATTAGGCGTGCAGCTGTTAAGCCGAATAGGAAAAAACAAGGAACCCTGGCAGAGCATTTCTGACAGGGTTCCTGTGATTATGTCATTTTTTAAGCCTTAAGTTAAGCAACCTTCTTCGCCTTGAACAACTTGCTGAAGCAACTAAATGCAACCATGACGCCAAGCACCATGAGCAGTATTGCAATGATTAACTGAAGACCATCCACAAGGAACACGAAGCCGCCTGTGACAAAAAGCTTTGTGCAGATGGAGATTGTCTTCTGAATCAGTGCCGTGAATGTCACAACAAGCATCACGCACATCGGGATGTAAAGTGTCCAGCCAGTGCGTCCCGTGGTCTTAAGGAATACCGCAAGCGCGATGAGCACAAGCGCAGCAAGGAGCTGGTTGGCTGAACCGAACAGCGCCCATACATTGTTGTAGCCGCCAAGGCACAGCAAATATCCGAAGAACAGTGTGACAAGCGTTGCGAAATACTTGTTGGTGAGGAACTTCCTCCAGCCCTCCATCTTGGATGGGTCTGTCGTGTCAGCGTAGAAGAGCTCCTGGAAGGACATACGTCCGATTCTCGCAACTGAATCAAGTGATGTAAGTGCAAGTGCAGATACACACATGGTCATGAATACCTTTGCAAATGATTCAGGTATTCCCATCTGTGCCAAAAAGCCTGCAACGCCTGCTGAGAATATTGCAAATGGCGTGCCTGCCGGTTTTGTGCCATTGACTGCAACAGCACCGACAACAACGAGTGCAACAACGCCGAGGAGTGACTCAACGACCATGGCGCCATAGCCTACCATTGGCATGTCCTTCTCATTGCTTATCGTCTTTGATGATGTGCCTGATGACACAAGGCTATGGAAGCCTGACACGGCACCACATGCGATTGTGACGAACAGTGTAGGGAACAGCATGCTGCCGTCTGAAAGCGTGAAGCCGTTGAATGCATTTAACTCCATTGACGGGTGTGCCACGATTACGCCGAGCACAGCGCCGATAATCATGCCAAGGAGCATGAAGGTGGTCATGTAATCCCTTGGCTGCATAAGAAGCCACATAGGGAGAACTGACGCAAGGAATATGTAAACCATTACAATGTAAATCCATACCGTCTTGCTTGCCGTGATTGGAAGGAACATACCAAGGGCAAACATTACAACGATGAGAAGGATTGAGACGATTGCCTTAACCCACTCATTCATCTTGCCTGTCTTTTTCTGGATTAAGCCAAAGATTACGGCACCAAGGATGAACAGCATTGAAATTGAGCCTGCCGCTGCATTGTCATATGCAACTGTCTCACTTAACCCTTCAGTAACCGCAAATGTGCCTGCAACCATGTCGGTGAAGGCTGCGATTACAAGCAGGGTGAACAGCCAGCAGAACAGAAGGAAAAGCTTCTTTCCTGTCTTGCCGATGTACTGCTCAATGAGCATGCCCATTGACTTGCCCTCATTCTTTACTGATGCATACAGGGCGCCAAAGTCCTGTACGGCACCGAAGAAAAGGCCACCAACCAAAAGCCAGAGCAGTACGGGAACCCAGCCAAATACTGAGGCAAGGATTGGACCTGTTACAGGGCCTGCACCTGCAATGGATGAAAACTGGTGTGAGAAAACAGTGAATTTTGATGACGGCACGTAGTCCTGTCCGTCCTCATGTGTGTAAGCAGGGGTCTTTGCATTTGGGTCAAGTCCCCACTTGTTTGCCAGCCAGCGTCCGTAGAAAAGGTAACCGCACGCCAGAACCACGATGGCAATTAAGATGATAACCAATCCGTTCATAATTATGACTTCCTCTCTTTTTTGTGTATGTGGCGGATTAACCACATGCATGATTAGTATTTTGAAGTGTAGGACTGGGAAAGACATTTGTTCACCACACTCCGACACATAATCATAGCACCACATACATTAAATGTCAAAAAAATTTTTGCATTTAATCCCAGAAGCCTGTTGTACGGGTTTCGAGCTCACTGCCGCACTTCGGGCATGGCATATGCACCATGTCCACCTTTTCCAGTGCATTGCCGCATTTGCGGCATTTCAGCCCAAGCGTGAGCTCGCTTTTGTCCGTAAGGAAAACCTTCGTTGTAAGAACCGTCTCAAGGGTGGCGCAATCAGGACACCTCATGAGCACATTTTCTGACTGCTGAAATTCCACACGGTTGCCGGCAGTCAGGTCATCCCATTTTTTGGAATCCTCTTCGCCCAGGGACTTGCTGATTATGCCTGGTGACTGGATTCCTATGCCGCACCCCACGTTATAATCCTGATGAAAGCCGCACGATTTGCAGTCGGCTGATATAATCTTCCCCATCTGATTTCCCCCGCTTTGTGATATTTGCCGTATGGTCTTGCCATACGATTGTATTTATCGGCATGTAAAGAAAAAATCATAGACTTTCAAATTAGTTGGAATCGCGCTGGCCTGCCCTGTTGAATTCCGCCATGATTGTTTCGTCAGGTGCCTTGGTGAGAAGGCTTACGACAACCGTGAAAATCAGTCCCAGGATAAATGCAGGCAAAAGCTCATACACATCCCACAGTCCACCCAGCGGGCGGATGAGATACTTCCATATAAATACTGCCGCACCGCCTGCAAGCATTCCGCTGACTGCACCTGCGGTGTTGGTCCTTTTCCAGTACAGCGACAGGAGTATGATTGGGCCAAATGCAGCGCCAAAGCCGGCCCAGGCAAATGAAACGATTCCGAACACGGAGCTGTCAGGGTCTTTTGCCATGAAGATTGCAATCAGTGCAACCACAATCAGCGTCACCCTTGCTATGATGAGCTTGCTGCGCTCGGTCAGCTTAAGGTTGAGCACTCCGACGATTATGTTCTGGGACACGGCGGAGGAGGCAGCAAGAAGCTGTGAGTCCGCCGTGGACATGGTTGATGCAAGTATGCCTGAAAGGATGAGCCCCGCAATAACCGCAAATATGAGCCCGTTCTGGCTTAACAGGGTTGCAATCCTTACTATTATCGTCTCCGAGTTGGAGCCCGTGAGTGTTTCAATTGCACCGCAGTCACTCATCGCCCTGCCGACAATTCCAATCAAACACCCGACTGAAAGTGATATCACAACCCATATGGAGGCGACACGCCTTGAAAGCGTGAGCTTTTTGGCATCCTCGATGGCCATGAACCTCAGCAATATGTGCGGCATTCCAAAGTACCCAAGTCCCCAGGCAAACATTGTTATGATGTTGATGAAGCCGTAGGCTGTTGAGGTGTTGGTTTCAGGGTCATGCGTTGAGGTGAAGCTTAAGTATCCCTGAAGTGACCTTGCATTGTCCATGACATTTTCAAGCCCGCCTGCCGTGTGTACCCCGAAGGCAAGCACTATGAAAAGTGCGATTGTCATTATTATGGACTGCATGAAGTCTGTGGTTGAGGCGGCGAGGAAGCCGCCAAATGTTGTGTAAAGCATTATGATTATGGCTGATGCAATCATTGCCACCTTGTAGTCAACCCCAAGGAGGCTGTTGAACAGCTTGCCGCAGGCGGCAAAGCCTGATGCGGTATATGGGATGAAAAACACGATAATCCACAGTGCGGAGATGAGCAGCAGGGTGTTGCTCTTGTCATGGAAACGGTTCTTGAAATAGTCAGGGAGCGTTATCGCATTGCCTGCAATTGCCGAATACCTGCGAAGCTTCTTGGCAACAAGGAGCCAGTTGAGGTATGTGCCGACTGCAAGTCCGATTGCAGTCCAGCCCGCATCAGCAACTCCCGATATGTAGGCAAGCCCCGGCAGCCCCATGAGAAGCCAGGAGCTCATGTCGGAGGCCTCCGCACTCATGGCGGTCACAAGGGGACCGAGCTTTCTTCCCCCGAGATAGAAATCTTCAGCGGTGCTGCTCTTCTTGGCACAGTAGAAGCCGATTATGAGCATGACCATTAAGTATGCCACAATTGTGGCAACGATGGCAAATTGAGATGATGTCATAATGTTATCTCCTTTAGGTATTTTGGATGTTTATTTGATGTCCCTGAATTCCCCCTCCACGAATCCGTCAATGCTTCCGTCCATCGGGTTGCGGCTGCACATGTCCGCAGCCTTCTTTGACTTGTACGCTGCAACAAAGTCGCTTATCCCTGAATATATCAGGCAGATGCCGATGATTCTGAAAAGAAGCTCCGTGGTGCCGAAGGGGTTCATCATTATCACAAATCCCAAAACGCAGGCAATGGCGCTTAACACTGCGGAGGATTTCCATTCGGAATTTTCGTACCGGTGCAGTGCTATGGTGCGTGAAATTCCATTGACGCCGTGTGCCAGCAGTATGATTCCGAAAACAATGTTGATGATGCTGAGCAACAGCCTGGGGTTGGCTATGACGAACAATCCGAAGAATACCTCCATGAGTCCGAAGATGAAGTCATAGTTAAGCCATGCAAAGCCGTCCATTGTCCCAAGGTAAACCGCAAGGTTCACGATTCCCATGACAAGTATTGCGGCACCAAGCACATATGCTATCGTGTCATGCACAACCCCTGGGATTATCAGCATTACAAGCCCTAAAATCAAGTATATTATTCCTGTGATGATAAAATTAGCCTTTAGCTTTTTTAGCATTTCCTTCATTATAAAACCTCATTTCTGCCAGCCATGCCACAAGGCTTCCCCATGTGCAGGCAAGGCGGTATTGTTGCGTGCGGTCCCGCATGGTGGGTCACACGCTGTTAATTATATATGCTGGGGCTAATCTTTACAAGAAGTAATAAAAATTTTAGAGGTTGCGGATTCCTTTTTTATATGAAAGAGTGTTTGAAAAGTCATGAAAATGTGTTATATTAGGGGGAGATGTTGTCTTGTCAACATTCCGGTGGGCGTGAAGCCTTAAGGAAATGTTGCCGGGACATTGGTTGGAAATTGCGGATTGGTGGTTAAAATGGGCAAAAGGGCTGCATCCTGCTGCGAGACCTGCAGTAATTATGAATATGATGAGGACCTTGAGATGTATGTATGCGACGTGAACCTGGATGAGGATGAAATGATGCATTTTCTGCAGGATTCACATTATGGATGTCCGTATTACATACTGGATGATGAATATGCGGTGGTGCGGCACCAGATGTAGGTGCTGTGTAATGCGGAGGTAATCTTATGCTGAGTGTATACCGGACTGACGACAGAATTGTGCATGAGATACATGAGATTCATGACGGCTGCTGGGTTCGTCTAACGGACCCGACCTATGATGACGTAAAGCGTGTGGTTGACGAGCTTGACGTTGATGTTGATGATGTCAGGGCGGCGTTGGATGTGGAGGAAAGCTCACGTATTGAGCTGAATGATGACTACACCTTGATTCTTGTTGACATTCCAACCGTGGAGATGCGCCATGAAAGGGAGACATATACGACAATCCCGCTTGGAATCATACTTGTGGATGAAGTGATTGTGACGGTCTGCAAGGAGGAGAACAGCATTCTTGCTGCATTTGCGGCGGGAAAGGTAAGGGACTTCAGCACCAAGAAGCGCATGAGGTTCGTGTATCAGATTTTGTTCCGCATGGCCATGCTTTACCAGGCGGAGCTTAAGATTATTGACAAGAAAAGGCTTGAGATAGAGGAGCGCGTTGGGGACAAGACGGAGGAGGCTGACCTGATAGCGCTGCATGAGCAGGAATCAACGCTGGTGTACTTCGGCACATCACTCCGCGCGAATAGGGCGGTGCTTGAACGCTTGTCGCGCTACAAGCGGCTTCAGCAGTATTCGGATGATGATGAGCTTTTCGAGGATGTGGTTGTGGAGACACAGCAGGCAATAGAGATGGCAAACATTTACAAGGACATCATCAATGGGACGAGGGAGCTGCTGTCATCAGTGCTGAACAGCAGGCTGAACAATGTCATGAAGTACCTGACGTCAATCACGCTGGTGATGGCATTTCCCACGGTCATATCCGGCATATACGGCATGAATGTTGACGGCATGCCGCTTGCCTCCGCTGAACACGGGTTTATGGCAATATGCGTGATAATAGTGCTGATATGTGTGATTGCGTCTTACTGGCTTCACAGGAATAAGATGCTGTAAATGGGGGACGGAAAATGGATGAGAACATAAGAAGAAAGCTGCGGCCTCATTATCTTTTCAATGAGCTTGGCATAATAAGGTACATGATTAAGAAGGACCCTGGAATGGCCTACGACATGATATATGATTTTTCAAAGTACCTCAGGGGCAATGTTGGGGCGCTTGCGGAGGACGGGCTGGTGCAATGGTCGGAGGAGCTGGAGTACATCAAGGCTTACCTGCGGCTTGAGCAGTGCTCATACGGCGACAGGCTTAAGGTTGTGTATGAGGTGTCGGGTGACTGCATGGTGCCGCAAAGGAGCATAATACTTCTTGTGGAGAATGCGATAAAGCATGGGATTGCACCCAATGACCAGACGGGAACCCTTACCATAAGGGGCTGCGAGGTCAGCGGCGGCTACCAGATAGACATAGTTGATGATGGCGTGGGCTTTGAGCCGTCAGGGGTCGAGACACCCGGACTTGACTATGTGAGAAATGCAATAGGGCGCTTGCCTGGTTCAACGCTTGAGGTGGAGAGCTGGCAGGGGCTTGGGACGGAGGCTCATGTGTTCATGTGCAGCAGCTGAGCCGTGTCGTACAGTGTGATGCCACATTTGTGACAATGACGTGAGGATAATGTTTTTTGGTGTGTTACAGTACAGTATGGTAAATGACGTGAGGCAATCACTGATTTAAGAAACGAGGGAAGTATGAAGGTTATAGCTGTTGATGATGAGCAAATTAATCTGCAGGCATTTCAATTGGAGACAAAGGACATGGGGGAGGTTGACCTGGTAGGCTCATTCACGAAGCCGCAGGAGGCGCTCGACTATGTCATGGGCAATGAGGTTGACGTGGCGGTGCTTGACGTGGAGATGCCCCAGATGAACGGGATTGAGCTTGGAAAGCTGCTCAAGAAGGCATGTCCGGGCATTGTGCTGATATACATAACGGGATACAAGGAATATGCATATGATGCGTTCCAGCTTGAGGCGACCGCATACATTACCAAGCCATTTAATGTCGGTGACATAGAAAAGGCATTCTCCAAGGCGCTTGTATGGCGCAAGGGGCAGGATGCCGCACAGGGTGAGGCTGATGGCAGCAAGGTGTTCATAAGGACATTTGGCAAATTTGATGTGTTCCTCAATGACAGGCCGCTTGATTTCTCAAGCGAGAAATCAAAGGAGCTTTTGGCGCTTCTTGTTGACCGCAAGGGTGGGATAGTAAGTACGGAGGAGATGATTACCTACCTTTGGGAGGACAGGCCGGATGATGACAAGAGCCGCAACCTGTGCCGCAAGGTGGTCCAGAGGCTTCACAACCAGTTGGTGGAATGGGGGATTGAGGACATAATCATCCGCCACAACCGTGGCAGGAGCCTCAATGTTAATCAGGTTGAATGCGATTATTACCAGTACCTTGAGGGCAACAAGAAGAGAAGGGCTGAATTTTGCGGCATGTACATGACCAATTATAGCTGGGCGGAGGAGACGCTTGGCACACTTCTTGAGGATGCGGATGCGTTTTAAGGGTTTTTTTGAAAAAAATAGAAATTTTTTTGAATTTGTCACGGTTTAGTCACGCCTATGTCACGGAACCGTCCCATTTGCCATGTTACTATACAGCTACACAAAGGGGGCAGCCAGTAAAGATGAAGATTGAAAGCACTGGCTGATTGGGAGTATTACCATATCGGATCTTGACAATTTAGGAAGGGATGGGGTGGTTACACTCACATCGAATGAACCGGTTGTTATGGGTGGATGATGGGAGGTTCCGCTTAAGGGTGCGGTGCTTATCCATGAGGACAGGTTCATGGGGGAATGATGGGGGCGGCTGGCTCAACTCTTTCAGACAAGACCGATGGGGATTCATGATTTACATTATGAAGACATATGGTGTACATGGAGTTATTTGATTACACCAGTTATGTTGATAAAAAAGCAACAATGAGGGTTGGTATTGCTATCATAAGAGGAGGTGCAGAGGACACAGCGTGGATTGAGGCTTCGGTGAAATCGAGAATATCCGGGGTGACGGTTCAGGATGTGTCGAAGGGGTAAGGCTTTTAATGATGCTACACCGGCATCAAAACACAACACAACGTTTAAAAAAATGGTTAATTCAAATGGGAAGTAAAGTACAGATTGGACGGAAAACACACCATAACTAGTAAAATTACAATTTGGACGGAAAACACACCATAACTAGTAAACCACAATTTGAACGGAAAAACACACCAATTAGCAACGTACAGATTGAACGGAAAAACACACCATAACTAGTAAAAAACAATTTGGACGGATAGACATACCAATTAGCAACGTACAGATTGGACGGAAGTACACACCATAATTAAAGCGTAACAAGAAACAAAAGAGTTTTTTAAAAATATGGGTTGCCTGGCTGGCGCAAGCGAGCTAAGGCGGTGAAGTGGGAGGGGAACTAAAGATAAGGTAATAAGGGGAAGTGAGCCAAGAGCTTGCTGCAGTAATGACCATGGTGCTGGGGAGTGCCGTGGTCATTATTGCGTCTGCCCATAGGAGTGGGGGTCACTGTGCGGTATGCCTAATTCCTGACGTAAAAAAGCCATATCCCATGATTGTCCTGGGATATGGCTTTTCCTTGCTTATGTCACAATTGCCATGTTGGGTTACACTGTTTCGTACCTGCGCACGCAGCTTATTCCAAGCGGGTGTGGTCCCGTGTGGCAGATTGTCACTGCCCCGATTTTTGAGCTGATTGAAAGCTGTGCCGTGGCACCGAGTGCCTTTTCAACGGTATCCTTGAAGGCAAGTCCTTCCTCCGTGTCATATCCCCAGCCTACTGACAAAACATAATCATTGATGTCATGCTCAGGCGAGGAGAAGTATTTCCTTGCAAGCTCAATGGCCGCGTCAATTGATTTTGCACGTGTACGGCTTATTCCGCCGATGCCGATTTCATTGTCCTTCATTACAATCACAGGACGGATTTTGATTTTATTGGTGAGAAGGGAGGCGAGCTTGCCAATCCTTCCGTTTTTCAGCAGGTAGTCCAGGTTGGCTATCGTGAAGAATATCCTTGTGCTGTCGGTCATTGCACCGAGCTTTTCAACAACCTGTTCAAAGTTAAGCCCGTCATCCCTCATGCGCACTGCCTCACTGACGAAAAGCCCCTGGGTTATCGTGTTGCTTGTTGAGTTGACAACGGCCAGCCTTGCGTCAGGGTGCTCCTCAAGCACCATGTCCCTTGCGGTTGCGGCTGAATTGTAAGAGCCGCTTAATGAAGTGGATATGGTGATGCAGATTACATCATCACCGTCCTGTATGTGTTTTGTGAACACATCAGCGTAATCCTGGATTGACGGAAGGGAGGTCTTTGGGATGCAGCCCTCCTTGACAACTCTTTCACAAAATTCATCCCTTGATATCTCAAGCCTGTCCTTGGCGTAGTGCTCACCGTCGAAGGTGATGTACATTGGGATGAGCTCCACGTCATGGGAAGCGAGGTATTCATCCGTCAGGTCACAGGCGCTGTCGCTGATTATTTTAAGCATGTCATACTCCCTCCTTTGCTGTAAAAAATGCTCTTAATATAATATCACATAGTTTTCAAAACCGCAACAAGCTTTTTTTGAAGCCATATATTTATGCTTATGGCATATTTATCACCATATTCATGAAGATATTGAAAATGTTGTGGTAAATGGAGTATAATATAGGAAGTTTTTTGAAATGGAGAAAAATTATGGCAAGTGTAAGTGTATTTCTTGTGGATGGCTTTGAGACAGTGGAATGTCTTGCGGTTGTTGATTTGCTGAGGAGGGCTGGGACCAATGTCACAACCTATTCCCTCACGGGGCATGAATATGTTACAAGTGCCCAGAATGTGATTATCAAGGCGGATGAGGTTTTTGCGGGGGACAGCGTGGGGAAGGCATTTGATGCCACAATGATGTTCCTTCCGGGGGGACCGGGTACGGCAGGATATGAGAAGCACCATGATTTCCTTGGGATGCTCAAGGAGGCGGCGGACGCAGGCAAATGGGTGACTGCGATATGTGCGGCGCCGAGTGTGCTGGGACACCTTGGTGTGCTTGAGGGACGCAGGGCGACATGCTTTCCGGGCTTTGAGCATGAGCTGCACGGTGCGGAGGTTGTCAATGACAAGGTTGTGACCGATGGCAACATAATAACGGGCAAGGGCATGGGGGCTTCCATTGACATGGGGCTTGAGATGGTCAAATGCCTGTGTGGTGAGGAGCTTGCGAGAAAGCTTTCCATATCGACACAGTATGTGTGTGAGTAAAATATATTAATGACAAGGTGAGGCGGATGTGAGTGTCACACGAGCAGGGACATATGAAGCGTAGGAATTTTGGAAAGGCATTAAAAATGAATTCAAAAGAGAGAAAGCTGAACCGAGATTTGATTATCGCCTGGGCTGCCATTGTGGTAATTCTTTTTGTGGCATATCTGGGAGAGGTTTTAAAACACGAAAGAACAATAGGCTATGCATGCATTTTCATGGTGGTTACGGGACTTCCCGCGCTGCTTTGCTGGCTTATGTACCGTCGCGACCCTGAGAGCAGGAAGCTGAGGTATTATATAGTTTCAGGGTACTTTGTGATGTATCTTTTTGTGATGTGCTCCGGAAGTACAATACTTGTATTTACATATATACTTCCGTTGCTCTCATTTCTTATACTTTATCATCAGCCGAAGCTTATAGCTGGGGTTGGAACCGTGACAATGCTGATTAACGTGGCATTCATAATCGTCAGGGTGCTGAGGCATGATGTCACCGTGTCCAACAGCAAGGATGTGGAGATACAGATTGCACTTCTGTTCCTGTGCTTCTCCGGCTCATATGTTGCGTCCAGGCTGTATGATGAGATTCACACGAACAACCAGAATTATGTGAAGCTGTTGGATGACAAGTCGGAGCAGCTTCAGCAGATGACGCTGCAGACCATAGAGACGATTGCCAACACCATAGATGCGAAGGATGAGTACACGAGGGGACATTCCAAGAGGGTGTCGGATTATTCCGCGCTGATTGCGCAGAAGCTTGGCATGAGCGAGGATAAGGTGCTCAACATAAGGTATGTGGCGCTGCTTCATGACATTGGAAAGATTGGCGTGCCTGACGCGGTGCTCAACAAGATGGGCAGGCTCACTGATGAGGAATATGAGCTCATGAAGCAGCATACCGTCATTGGCGGTGAAATACTCCAGGACATTGTCACGCTTCCTGATTTGGACGTGGGGGCAAAGTACCACCATGAAAGGTATGATGGCAAGGGCTACCCTGACGGGCTGAAGGGTGAGGAAATCCCGTATACGGCAAGAATCATTTGCATTGCTGATGCATTTGATGCAATGACCAGCAACCGTGTGTACAGGAAGAAGCTCAGCCTTGATTATGTCAAGGAGGAGATTCGGCGCTGCAGCGGTACACAGTTTGACCCGAAGATAGCGGCGGTCTTTCTGGAGTGCCTTGAAACAGGGCAGGTTGACATCGGGCTCAAGGAAGAGTCCAACATGATGAGCAGCAGGAATAAGTTCCTGAAGAAGCTTGTGGAAAATGATGACGATTCTAATGAGAGCCTTGATGCCCTTACGGCAACCTATTCAAGGTCGGCGGGTGAGAAGAAGATTGAGATGGCGCTTATGCTCCAGAACGGGTGCCTGATTCTTGCCAACATAGATGACATGCAGGAAATTAACAGGAACCATGGTTTTAAGCTTGGCGATTATTACCTTGAAAATGTGGCAAGGCTCCTTAAGAAGATTGCGCCGGACATAATCGTGACGAGGTATGGCGGGGATGAGTTCCTGTGCTTTGTGCCTAACATGGTGAATCCTGATGAAATCTCAGCCGCAATGGACAGGTTTATGAATGACCTGAAGAGGTTTGGGCAGAATGATTCGGTGATTGAAAAGCTGTCGGTATCCGTGGGCATCACCATTAAGCAGGAGCAGGGAATCATAATGCAGCAGCTCATAAGGCAGACGGAGAAAGCGCTGTACCATGTGAAGCAGCAGATGAAGGGCAACTATTACCTGTACCACAGGATGCAGATGAAGAATGATGAGGCCGCACAGGTGGATTTGGAGGCGTTTGCAAGGGAGCTTGAGGGCGGCTTAAGTGACCGCGGGGCACAGCTTTTGTCCCCTGTTGACTGCGGTAAAATCAAGGCATTCCTTGAGGACAGGAAAAAGCACAAGGGTAAGGCGTACATCACCATGTTTACCGTGAAGGCAAAGAATGACAGCGCCATATCGATAGAGAAGCGTGAGGAGGCAATGAAGACCCTTGGGTATGCAATCAAGGGAATCCTCATGGATGATGACAGGGTGATTGATTACAGCAGTGTCCAGAGGATGGTGCTTTCGACTGAGGACAGGGAGGACGAGCATTCCAAGGTCAATGAAAAGATACTGCTTGCTTTTTACAAGATGTATGACAAGAAAAATGTGGAGCTGTACTGCAACGTGAAGGAGCTGGGGTGAGGGTAAGGACGCTTCGCAACCGTTTCCTCGATGATGTTGGAACAGCCTTTATGTCTGCAATAACAAAAAAATTGCCGCATTCGTGCAAGCACGGTGCGGCAGATTTTTTCGTTATTGCAGCCGCAAATAGTAACCCTAGATTTCATATTGACATACTAGGAATTGTGTGATATATTTTCATAAATATTAAATTTCGCATAGAAAGGTTAAATGGTGGCGATTATGGCAAAGAAGCATTATGCAGACAGAAATCTCAAGTTTGAGACCTTGCAGCTCCATGTTGGGCAGGAGTCGGCTGACCCGGTGACTGATGCAAGGGCGGTTCCGATTTACCAGACGACAAGCTATGTGTTCCACAATTCTCAGCATGCGGAGGACAGGTTTGCGCTGAAGGATGCGGGCAACATTTACGGAAGGCTCACTAACCCAACGGAGGACGTGTTTGAGCAGAGGATGGCGGCGCTTGAGGGTGGTGTTGCGGCGCTGGCTGTTGCGTCAGGTGCGGCAGCGGTTTCCTACACAATCCAGAATCTTGCCCTGGCTGGCGACCACATTGTGGCTGCAAAGAATATTTACGGCGGGACATACAATTACCTTGCACACACAATCAAGGACTACGGCGTTTCAACAACATTTGTTGACCCACTGGATTTAAGCGCATTTGAAAATGCAATCCAGGAGAACACGAAGGCACTTTACATAGAGGTGCTTGGAAATCCGAATTCTGAGGTTACGGATATTGAGGCTGTTGCCAAGATTGCGCATGCCCACAACATTCCGCTTGTAATTGACAGCACATTTGCCACGCCATATCTTGTAAGACCGATTGAGTACGGTGCGGATATTGTGGTTCATTCCGCGACCAAGTTCATTGGCGGACATGGGACAACCATCGGCGGCGTGATTGTTGACGGCGGAAAATTTGACTGGAAGGCGTCGGGCAAGTTCCCGCAGCTCACAGAGCCTAATGAGAGCTATCATGGAATCAGCTTTGTTGATGCCGCAGGCCCGGCTGCATTTGTCACAAGGATTCGCGCAATCCTGTTGAGGGACACCGGAGCCACCATTTCCCCGATACATTCCTGGATATTCCTTCAGGGGCTTGAGACGCTTTCCTTGAGGGTTGAGAGGCATGTTGAAAATGCGTTGAAGGTTGTTGATTACCTTTCAAAAAATCCGCAGGTTGAGAAGATTAACCATCCGGCAGTGTCAACAGACCCGGAGCAGCAGAGGCTTTACAAGAAATATTTCCCTAATGGTGCGGGTTCAATATTCACATTTGAGATTAAGGGGGATGAGGCAAAGGCGAAGAAGTTCATTGATAACCTTGAGCTGTTCTCGCTCCTTGCCAACGTTGCCGATGTGAAGTCGCTTGCGATACATCCGGCTTCCACCACCCATTCGGAGCTCAATGCGGAGGAGCTGATTGACCAGGGAATCAAGCCTAACACAATCAGGCTTTCCATTGGAACGGAGAACATTGATGACATAATCGAGGACCTTGATGAGGCATTCAAGGCAATTGCGGAGTAAATGCCGCAGGTAGCTTGGACGTTTTGTGTTTGTCAGGTAAAATGTGTAACGGAGAAGGTCAGGTGCCAATGCGTGCCTGCCTTCTCTTTTTAGGTGTAATTTTTTGCGTATGGGTGACTGCATTTATATGCATGGCTGGCTGCATTTGACATTTGAAGCCGTATGTAATATAATATTTCGGATTGTGGGGGCGTATCCCAATAAATGATTAGTAAGATGAAAGGTGATTGATATTATGGCAGAGAGCAAGAAGAATATTCTGACCTATGCTGGTCTGAAGGCCTTGGAGGATGAGTTACAGGAGCTGAAGGTTGTACGCAGGAAGGAAGTTGCCGAGAAGCTCAAGGAGGCAAGGGCGCAGGGCGACCTTTCCGAGAATGCGGAGTATGATGCTGCCAAGGACGAGCAGCGTGACATTGAGGCAAGGATTGACGAGCTTGAGAATATTCTTAAGAATGCCGAGGTTGTTGATGAGGCAGAGGTTGATTCTGACAAGATTAACATTGGCTGCAACGTGAAGCTCTTTGACTTTGAATTTGACGAGGAGCTTGAATTTTCAATTGTCGGCTCCACTGAGGCAAACAGCCTCAAGAACAAGATTTCCAACGAGTCACCGCTGGGGGCTGCCCTGATAGGCAAGAAGGTAGGGGAAGTGGTTAAGGTGGAGACCCAGATGGGCGAGGTAGAGTACAAGGTAATCTCCATCAGCAGACAATAAATGACAGGAAAGGTTACGGGCGATGGCAGAGCAGAACATTGACGTTAATAATGCACAGGGGAAAGCCCCTGTCGTGGATGTAAATGAACAGATTAAGGTGCGCCGTGAGAAGCTGAAGACACTTCAGGAAAATGGCAAGGATCCATTTGTCATCACAAAATATGATGTGACACACCACACAAGTGACATCAGGGATGATTTTGACCAGCTTGAGGGAAAGAATGTGTCCCTGGCGGGAAGGCTTATGGCGAAGCGCGTCATGGGCAAGGCTTCATTTGCCAACATACTTGATCTCAAGGGAAACCTGCAGCTTTATGTTGCCAGGGATTCGGTTGGCGAGGAGCCATATGCTGATTTCAAGAAATATGACATAGGCGACATTGTGGGCGTGAAGGGTGAGGTGTTCCGCACCCAGAAGGGTGAGATATCCCTGCATGTGTCAGAGATAACACTGCTTTCCAAGAGCCTGCAGGTGCTTCCTGAGAAGTACCACGGGCTCAAGGATACGGACCAGAGATACCGCCAGAGGTATGTTGACCTGATTGTGAACCCAGAGGTTCGCGACACATTTGTAAAAAGGTCGCAGATAATCAAGGAGATAAGGAGCTTCCTTGACGCGCGTGGCTTCATGGAGGTGGAGACACCGATGCTGGTGGCAAATGCGGGCGGTGCTGCCGCAAGGCCATTTGTGTCACATTACAATGCGCTGGATGAGGATTTGAAGCTCAGGATTTCGTTGGAGCTTTACCTTAAGAGGCTTATTGTCGGCGGGCTTGAG